>NZ_QJHD01000015.1:0-39996 GCF_003184505.1 Blautia sp. BCRC 81119
TCTGGATGATTATCTGCCTTGGAATCCTCTTGTAAAAGAATTCTGTCGATAACCGTTGACCTTTTAGTATAAAAGGCTGACGGTTATTTTTCTATACACTGTTTTATTTGACGCTTACTCTGATAGGTTTATCATATCATGAAATCTGTATTTTGATAACCCCTATTACTAATTATCAGCAATTATATGATTTTTACAAAAAGTAATGAAAAATAGAGGAGTGACATATTTTGTTCTCTGAACTATAATCACCTCAGTACAAAGGGGCTGTCGCACTAAAAAATTAGTGCGACAGCCCCTTCTTTTTTCATTGTTAGGGCAAATCCCTAACAAAAACGGCAACGGAATATCTACATTTCCGCTGCCTGAATTTCTTATTCTACTTCTTCCGGCTCCATGCTGAGCATATGGCCTTCCTGATTTCCAATATCATATTTCTGTCCGTATTCCTTGAAATACTGGTAGTAGTCCGCACTGTTTGTGGGATAGATCTTGGAATCGTGAATATGAAGATCAGATCCTGTCTCTCCGCTCTTCATAAGTGCCACCATAGCACTTGCACAGTGAGTTGCGATACGACAGAAACTGTTAAGGATATCACTAAATACCGTTCCCTCTTCCAGTCCGCATTTGCCCTGGCTCAGTCGCTCTGCATGACGCATCTTCAGTACATCACAAAGTCCTGTGATCACAGCTCCGAGAGGTGCTACTCTCTGTGCCATTTCTTTATCATCTTTCATGAAAGCATTGCAGGTTATATTGATATCCTCACGAACTGCCTCCATAACAACATTCAGCTCATCCCAGGCTTCCTGTGAAAAATTCGTATGGTTATCATGCATTTCATTGGACATATGAGCAATGTAAGAAGCATGATCACCGATACGCTCAAAGTCATTGATCGTATGCAGATACAGTGAAGTCTGTCTTGTCTGTGCAGAATTCATCTCTCTCTTTGTCAGCTGGATCAGATACTCTCCTAGACGACTTTCATACTTGTCGATCAGATCCTCTTTTCGCTGAACCTTATCATACTTATCCTGCTGATAATCATTCAGAAGATTCATGGCTCTGTTGACATTCTTACGGAGCTTCTTGGACATTCCGTTCATTACACGGTGACACTGTGCGATAGCAAGGGCCGGGTAATTCAGAAGACGCTCTTCCAGAAGATCAAAGTCTGCCTCATCTTCCAGATCTTCTTTGTTATCCTTAACAAGCCAGCATACCAGCTTCTCGATCTTTGAAATAAACGGGAACAGCACGATAACCGTTGCCAGACGGAAAACTGTGTTCAAAAGTGCGATCGCTACCGGTGTCATGGTCATATCCATAAATGTAAAATGTACAAACGCATTCACGGTATAAAAGATCACAGACCAGAGAATCAGACCAAACAGGTCATTGATCAGATATACAAGAGCCGTTCTTTTACCGTTCTTATTTGCTCCGATGGCTGAGATCAGAACTGGACATGCAGCACCAACACCGATACCAAGAACGATCGGAAATGCACTTGCAAATGTCAGGATACCGGTTACGGAAAGAGCCTGGAGCACACCGACTGTTGCAGACGCACTCTGGAGTACCGCAGTAAAAGCGATACCTACGAGAATACCTGCGATCGGATTGGAAAACATAGTCAGCATCTTGATGAACATCGGACTCTCACGCAATGGAGATACCGCACCACTCATCATCTGCATACCTGTCATCAGGATCGCAAAACCAAGCATGATATTTCCCACGTTCTTATGTAAGGTACGCTTACAGAACATACGGAAAATAATACCAACTACAGCCACAACAGCAGAAATAGTTGCTGTGGAAAGAACACTAGCGATTCCATTAGATCCTTCAATATAAGAAAGACATAAGATCCAGCCAGTAATACTGGTTCCGATATTGGCTCCCATGATGATACCGATCGCCTGTTTCAGTTTCATCATACCGGAGTTTACAAAACCGATCACCATAACTGTCGTCGCAGAAGACGACTGGATCACACTGGTAACACCAGTACCAAGTGCGACACCCTTCAGCGGAGTATTGGTCATCTTATAAAGAAATGCTTCCAGCTTATTACCTGCTGCCAGCTTCAGACCATCGCCCATTAGGGACATACCAAACAAAAATAATGATACTCCACACAACAAAGATAAGATCATTGAAAAAATTGCCATAATTTTCTCCTTTGTCATACTCGCTTCCTGTCATAACCTGTCAGGAGCCATGTTATCCTGAAAATGCGACTTTACATTTCCTTAATCTGGATTTTTCTTATTTTTAACATTTTCCCATTTATTATGCCACATCAATTTCCATATTACAACAACAGATTTATTTCGAAAATAAAAAAATTCGAAGGCAGCGGATTATCTTCCAAAACTCTGCCCTCGAAATGGGGATTTTTGAGTGATTTTTCACAAAATTTTCTATTTTTCCAGGCGCATCAGCATATCATCCAAAATATCTTCCAAATACCCTCCCGTTGTTTTTTCCCCTTCTTTTTTTATCTGGAGCATCGCTTTCAAATCTTCATCGGACAGGCAGATGATCAGTTTCCCGCTTTCCCGTAGACTTCCCCGTGCAGCCATTTTCGCATGTTTATCCGCTCCTTTTCTGGAAATAATGATCGCAACTTTACGGAGAGCTTTTTCGTACAGATATTTTTCTGTAGTGTAAATTTCCCTCTGAGTAATAGGCTTTTCATAGTTTTTAAACTCGAACACGATATACTTCGTAGAAAAATACTTACAGATCGTGTCAAAAAAATCCTGTGTCACCCCGTTTTTGATCTTACAGCACATGTCAAAACGATACAGATCTTCCTCTGTTGTCTTCTGCTGCTCCCACAAAGTCAGATATTCTCCAAGGATATATTTCAGAATAGAAACACAAAGTTCCTCATATTTCTTGAAAGCTGCACTACCGGTCTCCAACACTTTTAACTGCGCTATATAGCTGTCAGCAACCGATTCCGGATCCGTATTCTCCATCTGGCTGCTTTCCTCAAAGATAAAAGGCTCCGGTCTCTCCGGTTCTATGTTTTCCACCGAATAATTCAGAATCGAGATCAGTTCGTTCTTCAGTTCCGGATAGTCCTCAAAGAGCCACAGCACATTTCGGATGTCCCAGACATATCCAAGCTTCGCCTCTTCGTACTTTCTCTTAGTCTCATCAGAGACCAGATTCGCCACTACACAGATATTTTGTAATGGCAGATCCTTTTTCTGATCTGACACTGCTTTTCCAACCAGACGGCTATAACTCTGCAACCGTTTAAGTGTAGCGATTTCTTTGGAATCACTGTACATTCTGGTCATAAAGACCCATTCATCGCTTTGGAAAGAAACCCCTTTATATGTAAGGTATTTTTCAAAAAGCTGCTTAAAGCGGGCCATATTTTCCCAGTTTTTCATCTGCACATCACCCTCTGAATTTATATAGGGTTCTACGCAGAGATTGCGAACGACCTGTTCTGTCACTTTTATGTTCGGCGCATATATCAGGCTTCTGTACATCCGGCTTTTGTTTGGCACAGAACGTGGAAAATCTTCCGGAAATCCCTTTAATCTGGCTATTTCTTTGTGTGTGATCTTATGATAGACGCCATGGATACGGATCAGCGGCATTTTTATCAGATTCAGACGAACCTGCCCGGATTCCCGATAACCGCCTTTTTCCCAACACAAAACGCTGTCACCGGCATGCGAAGCATCAATCTTCTCTTTCGCAAAATCAATTCTGTAATACCAGGAATCCTGTGGATTCATTTCCACCCAGCCATCCAACAGGATACTACTCTTATGGACCTGCACCGGCATGATCATATCCGAAGCATTCACTCTTTTTGAAACAATATATGCAAATTCTTCCCGCAGCGGAAATGCAGTAACCTCCGAACTCTGGATATTTTTATGCGTGATATGGTATCCATATTCTTGCAGCTGAAAAATGTGCTCCTTTATGAACCCTTTCCATAATTGCTTTTTCATAACAAAAAGAATGGCCGGCGGTCGTCTTCTTTGCACCAGGGTCAAACTATAAAACACCTCTTCTGCTTTCGACTGCGTCAGATCAAAAGCCCAGACATCACTGTCCGGAACTGTGGCAGGATCTATGGAAGAAAGGCTGCATGCAGTTACATTTTGACTTATATTTTCCTGATAGATCTCTATCACTTTTCTGTCCGGCTCATATGCTTTCAAAATCTCATAACCGGCATTTTGAAAACCAAGAGTCAGCGCACCGATACCGGCATTAAAGATCACCACTGTATTCTTCATATATTTTTTCCTATCTTATTATTTGTACTGTGACAGCAGCTCCAAAAGCTTACCACTGTTGATTGGTTTGTTATAATTGATCCCCACAAGCCAGGATATTCCCTGTACATTTCTGTAAAGACTCCGGATAATTTTTCTCCTTTATCTGCTCTATGGCTGTCCGGGCACTCTGGTTTCAGTTCAATCTCCTCTCTGGCACTACCGGCATAAGCATGTACCCGTCACCCCTTCTTAATATCCCCTGAAAAGCAAAATAATTTCACAGCATCATATGTCTATATGATACCATGAAACTATTTTTGCGTAAAGATTTTATAAAAAAGCCTCAGAGTATTTTCGCATATACATACTCTGAGGCTTTCTCTATAGTCCATATATATTTTTTACTCCACTGTCACGCTCTTCGCCAGATTTCGTGGTTTATCCACATCCAGTCCTTTGGCTACGCTTACGTAGTAGCCCAGAAGCTGAAGCGGGATCACTGCCAGGGATGTTGCAAAGTGCGGGTCTGTTTTCGGGATGTAGACGGTGAAGTCTGCGGTATCCTCGATATTGTAATTACCAAATGTGGTCAGGCCCATAAGGTAGGCGCCGCGGCTCTTACACTCAACCATATTGCTGACTGTTTTTTCGTAGAGATCCGGCTGGGTCAGCACACCGATCACAAGAGTCCCGTCTTCGATCAGGGAGATCGTTCCGTGTTTCAGCTCTCCGGCAGCATAGGCTTCAGAGTGAATGTAACTGATCTCTTTCATCTTCAGACTGCCCTCCAGGCTGATAGCGTAATCAATTCCTCTTCCTACAAAGAAAGCATCTTTTACATTTGCCTGTTTTGAGGCAAACCACTGGATACGTTCCTTATCTTCCAGGATCTTACAGATCTTATCCGGAAGTGTCTGCAGTTCACTGATATAATTGCTGTAGGCTTCTTCTGTGATCGTTCCTCTTACCATTGCAAACTGGATCGCCAGTGTATAAGCTGCGATCAGCTGTGTGCTGTACGCCTTGGTAGTAGCTACAGAAATCTCCGGTCCGGCCAGAGTATAAAATACATTATCAGCCTCACGTGCAATGGAAGATCCCACTACATTAACGATTCCCAGTGTACGAATACCATTTTCCTTGCATTTACGAAGTGCTGCAAGACTGTCTGCTGTTTCACCGGACTGGCTGATGATCACTGCAAGGCTGTTGGTGTTAAGGGCCATTTTTCGGTAACGGAATTCGGAAGCGAGCTCTACTCTTACCGGGATCTGTGCAAGATCCTCGATCACATACTGTGCTGCCATTCCTACGTGATAAGCGGAGCCGCAGGCTATGATATAGATCTGCTGGATGTTCCGGATGCTTTCTTCTTCCAGGCCAACTTCACTGAGGTCGATCTTTCCATCCTTGAGCACGGAATTCAACGTATCCAGTACTGCCTTTGGCTGTTCATGGATCTCTTTCATCATGAAATGCTCATATCCGGCTTTTTCCGCTGCTTCTGCATCCCATTCAATGGTTTTCAGCTCTTTCTCGATCTCATCTCCATCAAGATTGTAGAAGGTGACTTCGCCTTTTTTCACACGCGCCATCTCCAGATTGCCGATATAATATACATTGCGGGTGTATTTCAGGATCGCCGGTACGTCAGAAGCGATAAAGGATTCATCTTCTGCCACTCCAAGGATCATGGGGCTGTCTTTTCTGGCTACATATATTTCACCCGGATAATCCTTGAACATGATCGCAAGGGCATAGGAACCACGGATACGTACCATGGAATGTGTGATGGCATCCACCGGTGTTCCCTCATATTTCTTGTAATAATAATCGATCAGCTTGACTGCTACCTCGGTATCGGTCTCAGAATAGAAAGTATAGCCTTTACGGGTGAGCTTATTTTTCAGTTCCTGATAGTTCTCAATGATGCCGTTGTGGACTGCTACGATATTACCGTCGTCTGTCATATGCGGATGTGCATTGTTCTCAGAAGGTTCACCATGAGTTGCCCATCTGGTATGACCGATACCACAGGTTCCCGGTACAGTCTCTCCGCCGTTTGTCTTTTCTGACAGAACTTTCAGTCTTCCCTTGGCTTTGATCACTTCCGTCTCGTCCTCGCCGTCACGTACGGCGATTCCAGCAGAATCATATCCTCTGTATTCCAGCTTGGAGAGTCCATCTAAAAGGATCGGAGCTGCCTGGTGTCTACCTGTAAATCCTACAATTCCACACATATTTATCTGTCCTTTCTGTCTATGCAGGTATTTTCGCAAAAGACCGGGCTGTTACATCATATGCAACAGTCCGGTCAGAAGTTTCAGTTATTGCAATATAACACGTCCTACAGTATAGCACGTACCACTCTCGGTTTGCAACCCGCTTTTTCCAGAGCTGCAACGATCTGATTCTTATGATCTGTTCCGAATGCTTCCATAGTGATCCGAAGTTCTACGGCTGCATTTCGGTTGGTACTTACAAACTGGTTATGATCCAGTTTGATAACATTACCCTGATTTTCAGCGATCACACTTGCAACACGTACCAGTTCACCTGGCTTATCCGGAATAAGTACGGATACGGTAAAGATACGGTCACGCTGGATCAGTCCGTGCTGTACAACCGATGACATGGTGATCACATCCATATTTCCACCGCTTAAGATGGAAACGATCTTCTTATTCTTTACATCCAGATGACGGAGAGCTGCTACAGTAAGAAGTCCTGAGTTCTCTACGATCATCTTGTGGTTTTCTACCATATCAAGAAAAGCCACGATCAGCTCATCATCATCGATGGTAATGATATCGTCCAGATTTTCCTGGATATATGGGAAGATATTTTTTCCCGGAGTCTGTACTGCAGTACCATCTGCGATAGTATTTACGTGAGGAAGCGTTACGACCTCCCCTTTCTCCAGGGATGCCTTCATACATGCTGCGCCTGCCGGCTCAACACCGATGACTTTGATGTGTGGGTTCAGAAGCTTCGCAAGTGTAGAGACACCTGTAGCAAGTCCGCCCCCTCCGATCGGTACCAGAATGTAATCTACAAGCGGAAGTTCCTGTACGATCTCCATGGCGATAGTTCCCTGACCGGTTGCTACTGCCGGATCGTCAAATGGATGGATAAAGGTATATCCTTTTTCTTCTGCAAGGGCAAGTGCGTGTGCGCAGGCTTCGTCATACACGTCGCCGTGAAGGATAACCTCCGCACCGTAACTCTTGGTGCGCTCTACCTTGATCAGTGGTGTGGTAGTTGGCATGACAATGACTGCTTTTACTCCATATTTATGTGCAGCATAAGCAACACCCTGGGCATGATTTCCTGCAGATGCAGTGATCAGACCTTTGTTCCTCTCTTCGTCAGAAAGTGTGCTGATCTTGTAATATGCGCCACGCACCTTATATGCACCGGTACGCTGCATATTCTCTGGCTTCAGATAAACCTTATTTCCCGTCATATCTGAGAAATAACTGCTGTATATCAGCTTTGTTTCCTGTGTCACTTCTTTTACTTTTGCTGCCGCTTCCTCAAAGCTCTCTAATGTAAGCATTTGTATTTAGCTCCTTTCTTCTACGTCAAAGAGGGCGTTTACAAATGCGTCTGCATCAAATTTCTGCAGGTCATCGATACTTTCGCCTACTCCGATGTATTTTACTGGTATGTCAAGCTCAGACTGGATCGCTACTGCGATTCCGCCCTTGGCTGTACCATCAAGTTTGGTAAGAATGATTCCGGTAACGTTTGCGACCTCGGCAAACTGTCTTGCCTGGGAAAGCGCATTCTGGCCCGTGGTTCCGTCAAGAACTACCAGCGTTTCCAAATATGCTTCCGGATACTCACGTTCCAGAATACGGTAAATCTTGCGAAGCTCTTCCATAAGGTTTTTCTTATTATGAAGTCTTCCTGCGGTATCGCAGATCAGAATATCTGCATTTCTGGCTTTGGCTGCTGCCACTGCATCATAGACAACAGATGCCGGATCTGCTCCGTCCTGGCCGCCGATGATCTCAACGCCTGCACGGTTGGCCCACTGTGTCAGCTGCTCCCCGGCTGCCGCACGGAAGGTATCTGCTGCTCCGAGGATGACCTTTTTTCCCTGATCCTTTAATTTACCGGCCAGCTTGCCTACAGAGGTAGTCTTACCTACTCCATTGACACCGATCACAAGGATCACGGATTTCCGGTTCTCAAACTCATATTCTGTGCTTTCTACCTGCATCTGTTTTTTGATGCTGTCGATCAGAAGCTGTTTGCACTGGGACGGCTCCTTGATATGCTGCTCAGCAACCTGCTCCTTTAAATGCTCCAGAATAGAGGTGGTTGCGTTAATGCCGATATCTCCCATGATCAGGATCTCTTCCAGTTCTTCATAAAAATCATCATCAATACTGGAAAAACCGCTGAAAATGGAATCAAAGCCGGCAACGATATTGTCTCGCGTTTTGGTAAGTCCGCTTACCAGACGTTTAAAAAATCCCTTTTTTTCTTCTGCCATACTGATTCATCCCCTCTGCTACTGGGTAAGCTGGTTCTCTACTAAATCTACGGATACCAGCGTGGATACCCCTTTTTCCTGCATGGTAATTCCATAAAGCCTGTCTGCTGCATTCATGGTACCACGTCTATGTGTTATTATAATAAATTGTGTGTTCTTCGTCAACTTCTGAAGATATCCCGCAAAACGTCCTACATTGGAATCATCCAGTGCAGCCTCGATCTCATCCAGAAGACAGAATGGTGAAGGCTTCAGATTCTGGATAGCAAAAAGAAGTGCAATGGCTGTCAGTGCTTTTTCTCCACCGGAAAGCTGCATCATATTCTGAAGTTTTTTTCCGGGCGGCTGGGAAATGATCCGGATCCCTGCCTCAAGGATATCCTCGTCTTCCGCAAGTTCCAGAGTTCCCCGGCCTCCGCCGAACAGTTCTTTGAAGGCTTTATCAAATTCTTTCTGGATCTCTCCGAATTTTTCGCTAAACTGCTTCCGCATGCCCTCATCCAACTCCTGGATGATCTGTTCCAGCGTTTTTTCCGCTTCCAAAAGATCGTTGTACTGACCGCTTAAGAACGTATGCCGTTCCAGAAGTTCTTTGTAATCCTCAATGGCATTGACGTTGACAGAGCCAAGAGCTCGGATCTCGTCCTTTAATTTATGGATCTGCTGCTTCATCACATGCCTGTCATTCATTTCTTCTTTCCTGTACTGCAAGGCATTATTCGGAGTGATCTCGTATTCTTCCCACATATAGGAAATCCTTGCTTCCCGGTTCTCTTCGATCTTTTCTGCCTGAGTCTTCAGTCGGAAGCATTCTTTGTCCAGAAGACTGATCTGGCCAGACAGCTCATCACGCTTTTCAAAAAACTCCTTATGGCTTTTTGTGCGCTCTTCCTTTTCCTGCTGCCATTTTTCCAGCTGTTTTGCAGCCGCCTCTTCTTTTGCGGCAAAGCCTTCGATCTCCTTACGGACCTTGTCGATCGTCTTTCTCTTTTCTGCAGTTTCCTGGCTACCTTTTTCCAGAGAATCCAGAATTTCTTCCCTCTCTTTCGAAAGAACTTCGATTTCCTCTTTCAGGCGCCGCAGATTTTCCTTTATGAAGCTTTCCTTCTGCTGGGATGCAGATGCGTCAAGACGGATCCTTTCCAGCTTCTCTGAAGTCTCCGCTTCGTCCTTTTTCCAGTCCTCCAGCTCCTTCTGCCGGGTCTCGATAAACGTTTCCAGCTCTTCCTCATCCCTTTTGGATGCTTCAAGTTCCTGCGTGATCTTTATGTTATCTGCCTGCATGTCTCTTGCCTGAAGACGGATCTCCTCCTGCTCCCTCTCGATCCTGGTATAACCGCCGCGGATCTCCTCCGCTTTTTTCTCCAGCTGTTCAATGTTCAACCTGGCTGTATTCTGCTGAATGGATTGTTCCTGAAATTTCTGCTGCAGCGCCGCCACAGTATCACGCATCTCATTTCTTCTGCTGCGGTTATCTTCCATGGACTGTCGGATCTCATTATACCCGGCTGCCAGCTCTTTTACCTTCTTTTCCAGTTCCTCGATCTCACGACGACGCCCAAGAAGATTGCTGTTGTTCTTAAAAGCTCCACCGGTCATGGAACCACCTGGACTTAAGGATTCTCCCTCCAACGTTACCATACGGATACTGTGTCGGTATTTTCTGGCAATGGCAATAGCATGATCGATATGATCCACCACCAGCACTCTGCCAAGAAGATATCCGATCAGACCGTCATATTCCTTCTCTGCAGTTACCAGGCCACTGGCAAGACCAATAGCTCCCGGTTCGTTCAAAGCACCTCTCTGATTAAACTCGCCTCTTGAAGAAATGCTGTTTAACGGGAGAAAAGTCGCACGACCATACCGGTTTTTCTTCAGGAATTCGATCATCTGCTTAGCAGTCTGCTCGTTATCCGTAACGATATTCTGAATGCTTCCGCCAAGAGCTGTCTCAATAGCAATCTCATAATTTTTTTCAACGTGAATGATATCCGCCACTACGCCACGGATCCCAGGAACATGATTCTTCTGTTCCATGACACGGCGGATACTGTTTCCATATCCATCATAACGTTCTGTGATATTGCGGAGGGATTCCAGTCTGGATGCCTCTCTATGATAGGACGTCTGTTCCTTTTCCAGCTGTGTATTCTGCTGTTTAAGGGTTTCCTGGATGGCATGTATCTCTTTTGTAAGACGGCTGCCTTCTTCTCTGGTTTCCTGAATGGCCTTCGTGATAGTGTCGTATTCCTTCTGTGCCTGATCGATCGCAGACTGCTGCTCCTCTTCCTGGGTTTTCAGGGAAAGGATCCTCTGACTGATTCCTGCTTTCCGGATATCCAACTGCTCCTTCATGGCATCAAAACGCTGTGCCTTACCTTTGGTGTTTGCACGGGAATTAAGGATCTCAATGATCTCATTCTTACCATCTTCCACTGCCTGGGTGCATTCTTCGATGCTGCTCTGGATATTATCCATTCTTTTCTGCTCGTCAGCAAGTTTTCTGTCGATCTCCCGTAAATTTGCCTGAAGATCTACTTTTTGCTCTTCCAGAGCTTCCTGGTCTGCAGATTTTTTCTCCGTATCTTCCTGAACTGCTAAAAGACGGCTGCGATAATGACTGTCATTCTGCTCTCCTGCCAGGATCTGTTCATGAAGAACATTGATCTCACCGGACAGCTGTTGTTTACGGATAGCACGATCCCGGCTTTCTTCCCGCAACGCCTCCATCCGCTCATTCAGCTCTTCCAGTATTTTTTCCAGACGTTCATATTCATCCTTGGTACGACTATGAGCATTCTGGGCTTCTTTTAACTGATTTTCTGCAATCCTGGTTTTTTCTTCCAGCTCGCGGATCAGATTTCCGGTGTGTTCATATTCCAGGAGGAACATATTTATATCCAGCTCTTTCAGATTTTCTCTTTTTGCCAGATATATTTTTGCAGTCTCAGACTGACGTTCCAGCGGTTCCAGCTGCTTGGTCAGCTCACTTAAGATGTCCGTGACACGGACCAGATTCTGTTGTTCTTCCTCAAGCTTCTTCAGTGTGGTATTTTTTCGTCTTTTAAATTTGACGATCCCGGCTGCCTCGTCAAAAAGCTCTCGGCGTTCTTCGGGTTTTCCACTTAAGATCTTATCGATCTGACCCTGTCCGATGATGGAATATCCTTCTTTTCCGATACCGGTATCATAGAACATCTCATTGATGTCCTTTAAACGACAGGAGCTGCCGTTGATGCGGTATTCGCTCTCACCGGAACGATACAGTCTTCTGGTAACGGTTACTTCTTCAAAATCCACCGGGAGCTTGTGATCGCTGTTATCAAGTGTAATAGCCACGGACGCAAAGCTCAGAGGCTTGCGAAGCTCCGTTCCTGAAAAGATAACATCCTGCATATTCCCGCCTCGAAGCTGCTTGGCGCTCTGTTCTCCCAGAACCCAGCGGACTGCATCACCAACATTACTTTTTCCGCTGCCGTTAGGTCCTACGATGCCGGTGATCCCGTTATGAAATTCAAAATTTATTTTCTGTGCAAAGGATTTAAATCCCTGCACCTCTATATTTTTCAGATACATTGGCCACCTGCTGTTATTTTATACTGCGTATTGCCTCTAGGGCTGCAGCCTGTTCTGCTGCCTTTTTTGTATGGCCGGTTCCGGTTCCCATACTTTTTCCATTGATCAGCGCCTCCACAGTAAAGCTCTTGCTGTGGTCCGGTCCCTCTTCTTTCAGAAGACGATATTCCACCGGATGATTTCCGCCTTCCTGTACCATTTCCTGAAGCACTGTCTTGCTGTCATAAAAAATCCTCTTATCCTCCAGATCGTTCAGGATAAATTTCATAACAAAAGCCTGTGCCGGTTCAAATCCACCGTCCAGATACATAGCCCCGATCAGAGATTCCAAGGCATCAGAAACGATGGAATCTCTTTTACGACCGCCCATCATTTCCTCACCTCTTCCAAGGAGGATAAACTCCGGAAGCCCGAATTCTCTGGCACAGTAGGCAAGACTCTTTTCACATACCATGCTGGCACGTTTCTTGGTCAACTCACCTTCCTGATTATTCCGGAATTTTTTGTACAGAAAATCACTGCTGATCAGCTCCAGCACTGCATCTCCAAGAAACTCCAGACGCTCATTGCATCCAAGCTTTCCAAGGTGTTTTTCGTTGGCATAGGAGCTGTGTGTCATTGCCTGCTCCAGTAAAGATTTTGCGGTAAACTGGTATCCGATAGTCTGCTCCAGCTTTTTTAAATTATTTTCCATTTCTTCTTCCCTTCGTTACTCGGCGAAGAGTCTCCACTGCATCGCCGACAGTAACGATCTCCTCGGCTTCCTCCGGGGCGATACGAACATCAAAAGTTTCCTCCAGATCAATAAGAATCTGAAAAAAATCCAGAGAATCCACTCCCAGATCATCCACAAAGGTAGTTTTTTCTGTAATGGCATCCATATTTCTTCTCAGAGTTTTTTCGATGATGGTCTTCAGCATTTCCAGTTCCACGACTGTTCGCCTCCTGTTCTGTCTGTAATATTTCCGGCAATCCCGGTTTTATTTTTTTTCGCTTTTTTCTTCTGCCTGTGCTTTCTGCTCAGCTGCTATAAACTCCTCGATCTTTTCATTGATCTTCTCTTCCTTAAACTGCTCGCACTGAAAGATCGCATGACGGATTTCTACGCTTTTGGCACTTCCGTGGCTTTTGACCACAAGACCTTTCAGACCAAGAAGCGGTGCTCCGCCATATTCACTGGCATCAAATGATTTTAAGGTTTCCTTAAGAGCAGGTTTTACCATCAGAGCTCCCATTTTACTGCGAATGTTTGTCATCATACCTTTTTTGATCATAGATATCAGAGTAGCTCCAACACCTTCATAAAGCTTGAGGATCACATTTCCTACAAAAGCTTCACAGACTACTACATCTGCATAACCTGACGGGATATCTCTCGCCTCAATACTTCCGATGAAATTGATATCCTTACATGCTTTTAACAGAGGGAAGGTAGCCTTTACCAGCGCATTGCCCTTTTCTTCCTCAGCACCGTTATTAACGATAGCAACTCTTGGTTTCTTAATACCCACTACATTTTCCATATAGATGGAACCCATCTGCGCAAACTGTACCAGATGATCTGGTCTCGCATCTACATTGGCACCACAGTCGATCAGAAGGGAAACGCCCTTTGCCGTAGGGATCAGCGGAGCAAGAGGTGGTCTCCGGATTCCTTGGATCCTGCCTACGATCACCTGGCCTCCTACCAGTACCGCACCGGTGCTTCCGGAGGAAACAAAGGCATCGGCCTCCTGTTTTTTTACAAGATTTAATCCCACTACAATAGAGGAATCTTTCTTTTTCTGGATAGCCATGACCGGAGGTTCCGCAGTCTCGATCACCTGAGACGCATGCACCACACGAATCCTGTCCTTAGGATAATCCGGGTATTTCCGAAGCTCTGCTTCGATCACATCCTGTACTCCTGTAAGGATGACCTGGATGTTCTCTTTTTCTTTCACAGCTTCCACTGCGGCTTTTACCGGTTCCTCGGGAGCATTGTCACCACCCATTGCATCTACAACGACTTTTACCATTTCTGACATATGTTGTCCTTTCTCTGTCCGAAATCTTTTCGGAATGCATATGGTACACTGTAGTGAAAATCCTCATACACATCCGTATAAGGATTTTCATTGCAGAGTACCAAAAGTTAAGCGGATATTCGAAATCCGCATTCGCTACCTACTCATAACCGAATAACTGCTTTGCAGTTTATCCGGTTAACGTACCGTTATTTATGATACTAGAGTTTTGCCTGAGAAGTCAATATCTTTTACTCTTTCTGATTTTCAATCTGTTCTGCAAGATCATTTAAATATACCCAGCGATCCATTTTTTCGTCCAGCTTCTGCTGGATTTCCTGCTGCTCATCGGAAAGCTCCCTGAGTTTTCCCGCATTTGTGGCATTGGCAGCCATCTCTTTGTCAATCTGCTCCAGACGTTCTTCCAATGCTGCGATGTCATCGTCAATAGTGTCAAATTCTTTCTGTTCTTTATAGGTAAATTTCAGTTTCTGTTTCCGGTTCTGTTTCCAGGTATCTGCAGCGGATTTCTTTTTCTCAGGCTCAGCTGTTTCTCCCTGTACTGTACCGCCATTCATATCTGAACGCGTTTCCAGAGACTGTCCCTTTCTTTCCTTTGCTTCCAGATAATCCGTATAACCGCCCTCATACTGGACAAGCCGGCCATCTCCCTCAAATGCCATAATACGGTTCACCACATTATCCAGGAAATAGCGGTCATGGGACACTGTGATCACGATGCCGGAAAAAGAATCCAGATAGTCCTCAAGAATGGTCATGGTGGGAATATCAAGATCATTTCCGGGCTCATCAAGAAGAAGAACATTTGGCGCCTCCATCAGAACCTTCAGAAGATACAGTCTTCGCTTCTCACCTCCGGAAAGCTTCTCCACCGGAGTGTACTGCATGGCCGGATCAAAAAGAAATCTCTCAAGCATCTGGGAAGCTGTGATCCTTCCTTCTTTTGTCGGAACATATTCCGCCACCTCACGGATATAATCGATCACCCGCTGTCTTCCATCCATATCCGGAACGTTTTGGGCAAGATACCCAATACGGATCGTTTCTCCGATCTGAATCTCTCCGGAATCCGGCAAGATCAGTCCATCTGCCATTTTAAGAAGTGTGGACTTACCGCAGCCATTTGGTCCGATGATCCCGAGACGCTGATCACGAAGAACAATATGATCAAAATCATTGATCAAAAGACGACCTTCGATGGTTTTACTTACATGATGAAACTCTATGGTTTTCTTTCCCATACGGGTCTCAATGGAATCCATTTCCACATTCTGCTCTTTCAGCGGGGTTTTTCCCGCCTTCAGTGCTTCCAAACGGTCAAGCCTTGCTCTCTGTTTTGTACTTCTGGCACGACAGCCTCTTGCTGCCCATTCCAGTTCCATCCGAAGTACACTGCGGCGCTTCCGGTCACTGGCAAGCTCCATTTCCTCTCTCTGCGCTTTCAGCTCCAGAAATCTGGAATAATCTCCTGCATAGGAATATAATTTTCCGTGGCTGATCTCCAGGATCCGGTTTGCCACACGATCCAGGAAATAACGGTCATGAGTGACCATGATCACCGTCCCACGAAAATTCCGGAGAAAATCTTCCAGCCATATGACCATTTCTCCGTCCAGATGGTTGGTAGGCTCATCCAGGATCAGAATGTCAGCCGGATTTAAAAGCATCCTTGCCAGCGCCACTCTTTTCTTTTCACCACCGGAAAGATTATCCATATTAATATTCTGATCGGTAATACCAAGTGTATTCAGCATGCGTCTGGCCTCACTTTCGGTACTCCAGTCCTTCTGCCATTTGCCTTCTGCCACATAGTCCAGAATGGTCATATGCTGCGGAAATTCCGGAGTCTGGGGAAGCCAGCTGATCCGGATCCCGTTCTGGGTGATCACCTGCCCTTCGTCCGGTTCTTCCTCTCCGGCGATCACGCGGAGCAAAGTAGTCTTACCGGTTCCGTTTACACCGATAATACCTATTTTTTCTCCCTGATCGATGCCGCAGGAGATATCATCAAATATCACCTTATCTCCAAAAATTTTGTGGATATGTTCTATATTAAGAATGTTCATGCGCATTTTCTCCGTTTTCTTCCAAAGTATATAAAAATCATTTCCATGATAGCGAATTTCCACGATTCCGTCAAGAATCACTGTTATGACAGGGGAAAGGGCTGTACCTCAAATCTGGAAGTACAGCCCTCTTGGAGGATTGTTTTTTATCTGGATCTTGGTCAACAGTTTCTGGTGTCGCCAGCTGCTGCCCTTATTTTTCGTATATCCACCGCCTTTCGTATCTTTTGACGCTATTGTAAAAAAAATAGCAGGAAATGACAACAGACCTGTGACAAAATGACAGTTTCCATGAAATATGACATTTTTTATGTTAAATATCTGCTAAAAGCACGTTCGTTCCTGATAATTTTCTACACAATACGTCATTTCAGGCAAAAATCCGATATTGGATATACACAAAAGTTATGATATACTATTTTTACTACTCTTTTATAAACCGGAGGTTATATTATTTTGAATATTGCAATTATTGATGACATCTCAACGGATGCAGAAGCCCTGAAGAATATCGCTGTTTCCTATTTTGAGAAAAAACAGATCCGGGCAGAAATCTGTCATTTCTTCAGCGCAGAAGAATTTTTTGAAGATTATCAGCCCGGAAAATTTCAGATCCTGTTCCTGGATATTTATATGGACGGAATGACAGGTATGGAAGCTGCGCGCAGGATCCGAAGACAGTCCGATAGCTGCATCCTTGTTTTTGTCACTACCAGCAGTGATTTTGCTGTGGAAAGCTATGATGTAGGAGCCTCCTATTATCTTCTGAAACCATTTCAGCCAGAAAAACTCTGTTCCATTCTGGATTCCTTTCAATCCAGGCATTTACTGGCATCCCGTTACATTGAAGTCGTTTCTGACCGGGTTCCCATCCGGGTCCCTCTGCGCAGTATTTTATATGCAGATACATTCCGAAATGCAGTGTGCCTTCATACCGACGCCGGTCCGGTCCGTTCTTATCTTACCTTTCACAAATTTGAGGAGCAGATCCGGGACTGTCCCAATTTTCTCTCCTGTTACCGTGGCTGTGTCGTTAATATGGACCGTATACAGGAAGCTTCTGAAGAAGGCTTCCTTCTGGACAACGGAGAGGTCGTCCAGATCCGGAAACGTGGCTCTTCTGCTATCCGTAAAGCCTATCTTCAGTATCTCTTTGCGTCAGATGAAGAAATATCTCAGCTTTAAAAATGCCATTTTCAGACTGAAAATCCGCAAACCCTCCATAACGTGCCGCAATTTCCATGATCGACGCAGTTCCGATCCCCTGTCCGGAATGCTTACCTGAAAAAAATCCTGTTTTATTTCTGCGTAAGGGATCTGTGCAGCTGTTTTCTTCTTTTATAAGAAGTTTATTATTTCTGGTACGTATCTGTACACGGACAAATCTGGAACTGCCTTTCGGACAAAGCTGTGCCGCTTCTATGGCATTTTCCAGAAGATTTCCAAAGAGACGACAAAAATCTGTATCCTGGATCCCTGTTTTTTCCGGTGCCTCTACCTGACACTGAAAAACGATCCCGTTTTTTCTGCATAGTTCTTCATAATAATGTAAGATCGCATCGGCAACCTGATTTTTACAGTAAGAATGATAGGTCAAACGTTCCTGGAATTCACGGGTATACCGGCAAAGGTATTTCTGCATTTCTCCATACTGCTCACGTTCCAGTAATGCAGACAGAACACGAAGGTGCTGACGCATATCATGACGGACACGGCTGGTTTCTTCCATCTGTTCTTTTAATCGGTCGTAATGATTTTTCTGGGCAAGGAGACGAAGTTCAGTCTGATGACTATATACCTCATAAGTCAGACTGATCTTATATGCTTCTGACAGGTCTCTCCACAGAACACAGCCAAACGCAGCTGTCAGTATCAGCCCACCTGTCTCCGGGAAACCTCCTCCCAAAATCGGCTCATAAAGATACCCTATCCGATCTGCCACAAGGGAACAGGCATAAATCGTTGTTCCCACCAAAACGATCTTTCCATATCTGCAATCTGTTTCTCCAAAAGTATTGAGCAGCATATAGATCGCTGCCACCCATTTGACTGCCTCACTGATCCAGACAACATCATAAAGAAGCCTGGCTGAAGGAAGTATATCCGCAAAAATCTCCAGAAAGAAAGCTACTACGATCCAGAGATCGATCAAAAGAAACAGATATATGCCCCTTTTTTTTCCTATAATACAATCCTCAAGCCGGATCATGCAGGAAAGGATCAGATAATAGATCATAGTTTCCAGGGCATACCAGGGCCTTGTGGGAAGAAGAAAAAAATTATGTACCAGGGAGCATAACGAATATCCTGCCACACAGAGACAGACCAGATTAAAAATAGCAAATTCTTTTGTCCTGGTTCTGACATGTACCATAAGAGTCCCAAACATGATACAGATACAGAACGCAATGGCACAGCCGCTTCCGAGTACCCGCAGTCCTCTCTGTATGCTTACACGGACCGGAGATCCCAAAACCGGAATAGCCTGGATTCCGGATCTGATATGGCTTTTGTCTGCTACTGCTATGACAATCTCCACAACCCCGGATCCCTGAAACGTAAAAACACGGTTCATGACCCGGTCCATATAGGTTTTTTCGTCAGGATTCCCTACTTCCCCGGCCAGTTCTCCATTGATATAGATTCGGTATGCGGAAAAAACCTCCGCCATAGATATAGCCCAGATTTTTTCCTCTTCGGGCAGGATCAGAAACATCCGGTATGTCCCACATCCATACGTAGAAGCCTCTTTATTCCCCAGTTCCATTTCATTACGTTCTCCGATCGAAATATAACAACTGTAATATCCTGGATCCTTTTTCAGCATCTCAGGTGTAAGCAGCTTTCCCGGAAAATATTGCCATTCCCTGGCAAGATAATGTAGCTTTGCCGCCGCATCTTTATCATCCAGACAAAGGATTCCCTGAATGGGCTGCTCGCCTTTCGCTGTATATTCATTATTTATGAGATACATCATAAAAAAAGCAGTCATAGATAACACCACAGTAAGTCCAAAGATCAGGGTCCATTGCCTACTTTTCTCCTTTATGACTGTCACCTCGCTTTCCGGATCTGCTTCGGATTCCTACGATCAGCACTGTTATCATTGTTGCTGTCGTCAGGACTACCACTGCAAAAGGATTCTCTTCTATATCATCTATTTTCCGACCTCTTACGCAGAAGATTCCTGTCTCGTCCGTGTCAACGATCAGAAGATCCTGCTTTTTATCCAGGAATGTCTTTAGTTTTCTTCCTCGGGAATCCGTAATTTCCATAGTTTCCGGACCTCCGTTGGGAAACATCTCTTTTACCGGTATCATGATCCGGCTCCCCGGAATATCCGTGATCTTCTGAGTGCCTTTATAGATCTTTATTTCATATGAATGATTGGAAACCTTTTGTACCAGTGCCTGTATTGTACCATTCTCTGCTACCTTCCAACTTTGTGCCACAGAAGCAGGGATACGAAGACTGATTCCTTCTTTTTCAAAATTTATATCTCCCATATATTTCAGGATCAGATCCAGACGTTTTCCACTGATCACAGTCCATTTTTCAGTAACAACTTCTGTTACCTTTCTGGCCGGCTGCTGTACTTCGGGTTCAGCCCGTACAGTTCTCGCGCTATAAATCATACCGACACACAGCGCAATAACTTCAAGTATCAACCAAAAACCATATCGTATTGTTTTTTGCAAATTATACATATCTGGTCATCCCCATTACATATGTTTCATCTATCTGCATCCAGAATACCTCTTTTTCAGCTTTCAGGCAATCAAATCTATACGTAATAAATCGACATCTTTCGAACAAAACAAAGGTGCTGATCACTGCTATTGCACAGAATCAGCACCTTTTCATATATCGTTATTTCTTTTTCTGCATACCTGGAAATCGCCGGAAATAATAGATGACAAACAGCACCGCAGTAATTATCCAGGACACCGGATAACTGAGCATGATACTTTCGATCCCCGGATGAGATCTTACAAAGGCAAACAACCAGATGATACGTAAAAGACAGACTCCTCCACAGGTCAGGATCATCGGAACCAGTACTCTTCCGGCACCGCGCAGCGCTCCGGAAAGAATTCCGATCACAACATAAATGGCATAAGACGGAATCAGGAAACGGATCATATGCACCCCAATGTCTACAACCACCTGATCGGTTGTAAACAAATGGTAGATCGGATTTGCGAACAGGATAAGTGCTCCGCTTACAATAAACGCCGAAATGTATGACATCACCATACAGACGCGGACACTTTTTCGCATGCGGTGGTATTTTCCGGCACCATAATTCTGTCCCACAAAGGTGGTAATTGAGATGGCAAAAGCATTGCAGACCATCCAGAACACCGCATCAATCTTTCCCATAGTTCCCCAGGCTGCCACTGTGTCAGTCCCCAGTTCATTGACAAAAATCTGAATGGTGAGATTGGCAATATTATACATCACCGATTCCAGTCCTGCCGGAAGTCCAATCCTGAGAACTGCCCCAAAAGACCGGAGATCAAAACGAATCTCATGAAATTCCAGACGATAAATATCCTCTGCGCGCATCAGGAACCAGGTTACAAGGATGGCACTGACTGCCTGGCAGCTGACTGTTGCAAGTGCAACACCGAGGACTCCCATATGGAAGATCACTACAAATACAACATCCAGCAAAATATTCAACAAACAGGTAATGATCAGCACATAGAGCGGTCTTTTGGAATCCCCCACTGCTCTTAAGATACTGGATACCATATTATAGACCAGATTAAAAAATGTTCCCGCAAAATAGATATGCAGGTACAACACAGAATCCGGTATTACTTCTGCCGGTGTTTTCATCAGGTGAAGGATCGGCTCAGCCAGGATAAAACCTGCTGTTCCCACAATAATACTGGCAGCCAGGCAGAAGATCATGGATGTGTGAAGTGCTTTTTTAAGGTTTTTGTGGTCTTTCGCTCCGTAAAACTGAGAAATCACTACAGACGCACCGGAACATAAACCTACAAAAAAACCTACGATGAGATTCACGATCATACTGGATGAGCCTCCTACTGCTGCCAATGCTTCTTTTCCCACAAAGCGGCCTACTACAACTGTATCGGCAGTATTGTAGATCTGCTGGAACAGAGTTCCAAACAAAATCGGAAAAAAGAATATCAGAAGCTGCTTCCAGATCACACCCTCTGTGATCTGGTTCACGGCGGTATTTTTCTGATTCTTGTTCTGTTTCATATTTTTTTATTTCCCCCCAGAGTATAAAAAAAGCCGGTATACTTATCTCAGCATACCAGACTCTTTTCGCATCATATATTGACTGTCTAATTAAAATTAGTCCTCAACTTTGATGATTTCCTTCTTATTGTAGCTTCCGCAAGCTTTGCAAACTCTGTGTGGCATCATAAGTGCTCCACATTTGCTACATTTAACAAGGTTCATAGCGCTCATTTTCCAGTTCGCTCTTCTCTTGTCACGTCTAGCTTTGGAAGATTTGTTCTTAGGACAAATGGACATAGGTTACACCTCCTTAAATTTACTGAATATATCACTGATAGCTGCCATGCGGGGATCCTTAGGCTCCTCCTTGCATCCGCAGGGACCTTCGTTTAGGTTCTTCCCGCAGCGGCTGCAGATACCTTTACAGTCTTCTTTACATAAGACCTTTAAAGGCCAGCATATCAATACCTCAAGATAGACCAACCGGTCCACATCCAGGTTCATACCTGTGAGATAGCTGCTTTCATCCAGATCATTGACACGCTCTTCATCAGAAAGCTTCATATCAAGCTTCTTCTTAAATTCCAGCGGTATCTCGACGACTACTGTCTCAAGACAGCGGTCACAGGGAATGCCCACTGTAATCTTACCGGTTCCTGTAAGCTCAAGAACCTTATCACCAGTATTGGTGATCGTAAGCTCTACCGGTTCCTTCGCAAGTACCGGAAAACTTCCCATCTGAAAATCAATCTTCTCCAGTTCAGGAACAACTGATTCCTGGATCGTCTTGCCATCACAGGAAGAAATGTCTAATAAATGAATCTGCATAAGTCTCTCCTATCCACACTCAATCCATTATACATATGGTCTTGTGATTTGTCAACGTTATTTTCGGGAAAATATTACATTTTTTTAATTTTTTGTTACTGTTGGCTTAATCAGAAATTCGGGGTAAATTACGGGGGTGGACCTTTAATTGTCCGCCCCCCGAATGTATACTGCTGATCCACAGTAATATATAATTCTGCCTGATTACCGATCATGCCCGAACGGTTCTGTACCGGTACTGAAACAGCTGATTATACCAGTGCTACAGTCTCACGGCAGATTGCAAGCTCCTCGTTTGTCGGGATAACTGCAACCTTAACCTTGGAGTCCGGTGTGGAGATCACGATTTCCTCGCCACGATGTCCGTTAGCATCTTTGTCAAGTGTTACGCCAAGGTATCCGAGATAGCTGACAACCTTCTCACGTACCGGGATCGCATTCTCACCGATACCTGCTGTGAAGACGATCGCGTCAACACCATTCATTGCTGCAACATATCCGCCTACGAATTTAGCGATGCTATAGCAGAGAACGTCGATGGCATTAGCTGCATCCTCGTTTCCGCCTTCAGCTGCCTCGTTGAGGTCACGGAAGTCGCTGGAAAGTCCGCCGGAAAGTCCGAGAAGACCAGATTTCTTGTTGAGTACATTCATAACGCCCTCAATGTCCAGGTTCTCTTTCTTAGCAATGAACTCCATGATAGCCGGATCGATGTTACCGGAACGAGTTCCCATAACAACACCTTCAAGTGGTGTAAGACCCATTGTTGTATCTACACATTTGCCATTTACAACTGCGCTGATGGAAGATCCGTTTCCAAGGTGGCAGACGATAACTTTGGAGTTGTCTTTGTCAAGGCCAAGGAAATCAACAGCTCTCTTGGATACGAAGCTGTGGGATGTTCCGTGGAAACCGTATCTTCTTACTTTATATTTCTTGTAGAAGTCAAGCGGAAGTCCATAGAGATATGCTTTAGCAGGCATTGTCTGATGGAAAGCGGTATCAAATACGCCTACCTGTGGTACGCCTGGCATAAGCTCTGCACATACACGGATACCAATGAGGTTAGCCGGGTTGTGGAGCGGTGCAAGGTCATTGCACTCTTCTACTGCTTTGATCATCTCGTCTGTGATCACTGCAGAAGAAGCAAATTTCTCGCCTCCGTGTACGACACGATGTCCAATCGCATTAACCTCTTTAAGGCTTCCGATTGCACCTGTTTTATCGTTTGTAAGAGCATCCAGTACCATCTGGATTGCTTCTTTATGTGTTGGCATAGCTGCCTCTGTGATCTCTTTGTCACATCCGGCTTTCTGATATACCAGTCTTCCGTCAATACCGATTCTCTCGCAGAGACCCTTGGCAAGTACATTCTCTGTCTCAGAATCGATTAACTGATATTTTAATGAAGAACTTCCACAGTTGATAACTAATACGTTCATGATTTAACTCTCCTGATCTTTTAATAATTATTTATCCTCTGCCTGGCACTGTACTGCTGTGATCGCTACAACACCTACGATATCATCTGCAGAGCATCCGCGAGACAGGTCGTTTACAGGTTTTGCGATACCCTGTGTAACAGGTCCGTATGCTTCTGCTTTACCAAGACGCTGAGCAAGCTTGTATCCGATGTTACCTGCATCAAGGTCAGGGAATACCAGTACGTTAGCTTTACCTGCTACTTCGCTTCCCGGTGCTTTGGATGCGCCTACGCTTGGAACGATAGCTGCATCAAGCTGGAACTCTCCGTCAAGTTTAAGCTCCGGATGCTCCTCTTTGGCAATTCTTGTAGCCTCTACGACTTTATCTACGTCAGGATGCTTTGCACTTCCCTTAGTGGAGTGGGAAAGCATAGCTACGATCGGCTCCTCCTGAACAAGAAGCTTAAAGGACTCAGCAGAAGATGCTGCGATCGCAGAAAGCTCATCCGGAGTCGGGTTCTGGTTCAGACCGGAATCAGCAAATACGAATGCACCGTTTGCACCATACTCGCAATCCGGAACAACGATCAGGAAGAATGCGGATACAAGCTTGGTTCCCGGTTTTGTCTTCAGGATCTGAAGGCATGGACGAAGTGTATCTGCTGTAGAATGGCATGCACCGGATACCATACCGTCTGCATCCCCCATCTTAACCATCATTACGCCATAGTATGGGTACTGAGTATGAAGGATCTCTTTCGCTTTCTCAGGTGTCATTCCCTTCTTCGCTCTCAGCTCTACAAATTTATCAATATATGCCTGAGTTCTGTCAGATTTCTCCGGATCTACGATCTGTGCACCGGAAATATCAAAGCCGCCCTCTGCAGCTTTCTTGTTGATCTCTTCCTCATTACCGATGAGGATGATCTTTGCAACTCCCTCTTTCAGAATCTTGTCAGTTGCCTCAAGAGTTCTCATATCCTCTGTCTCTGGCAGTACAATTGTTTTTACGCTTTCTTTTGCTCTTTTTTTAAGCAGTTCAACAAATCCCATGATTAAATGGCTCCTTTCTTGATGTAACAAAAACGCTAGTGTCTGTTCGGGCACTACACTATGTTTATTATACCCCCTTACCCTTTTCTTTTCAAGCGTTTCATTGTCAGAAAATGGCTATACTGCGTATTTTTTGAAGTGCAATTGTTACTGTTTACCGACAATGTTCTGCGATGTGTTTTTTGTGGATAAAGATCACAGATGGCCCGAGGATTTCGGCGCATGATCATAAATTTGCGTGATTTCTGTATCTCCCAAAGGGTGTTGCCGGGCCCAGAGCGGACAGCAGCATTCGGGTTTATGGCAGCAAAACAGATTTCGAATGCCGCTTAACTTTTTACATTGCTTATGTTAAAATAGCACCATTATAATTTTCAGAAACGGCAGGTACTTTTTTATATGAAAGTTGTTGGAATCATTGCAGAATATAACCCATTTCACAAAGGTCACGAATACCAGATCCGCTATGCCCGGGAGATCCTTGGTGCTGATTATATTGTGGTCGCCATGAGCGGGGATTTTGTCCAAAGAGGGGCTCCTGCCCTTATGGAAAAACATCTCCGGGCTGAGATGGCTCTTCTCGGAGGCGCCGATCTGATCCTGGAAATGCCGGTACAGACAGCAACGGCCAGTGCGGAAGGATTTGCCGCAGGTGGCGTAAGCCTTCTTGACGGGCTTGGTGTTGTAGATGAGCTATGTTTCGGAAGTGAATGCGGAGATACAGAGACTCTTATGAATATTGCACAGATTCTTGTAAAGGAACCGTTTGAATACCGCAAACTCCTTCAGCAGAATCTTCGTACCGGAATGAGTTTTCCTGCTGCAAGAAGCAGTGCTTTGATCCGTTACATGCGAGAAAAAGCCACTTCCGTGCATAACACATTCGGCGTTTCATCAGAACATATTGAACTCATTCTTTCTTCTCCCAATAACATCCTGGGAGTCGAATACTGCAAAGCGCTTCTCCGTCTTAGCAGCCGTATCCTTCCTCATGCACTTTTAAGAAAGGGAAGTGGTTATCATGATACGGATTTTTCTCTTCTTTCCGATGAAGAATTTCCCTCTGCTTCCGGCATCCGGAGCCTTATGAAAAAATCCGAAGGAACTGTGCAGTCTGCTGATCTTTCCCGGTTGATCCCTTCTGCTTCCCTTCCCGGATTCCTGGATTCTCTCAAAAAAGGAGCATGGCTTTCTGACTCAGCACTGGATCTTCCTCTGCATTACAAACTGCTTCTGGAATCCGAAGAAACTTTAAAAATGTATCCGGAGCTTTCGGATGCACTGATCCGGCGTATCCTGAAATCCCGAAATCAATATGAAGGTTTTTCCCAGTTTGCGGATCTTTTGAAAACACGGGATATTACCCGTTCTGCTATCTGCCGCAGCCTTGTCCGGATCTTTCTTGACCAAAAAACAAAAGCACCCGGACACATTCCCTATGCCCGGGTACTTGGCTTTCAAAAAAACAGCGCTCCGCTTCTCAGCCAGATCAAGAAAAACTCCTCGATCCCGCTGATCACCAAAGCCGCCGATGCATCTGCGATCCTCGATGAAACTGCGCTTCGACTTTTTAATGAAACCTGTGCGGCTTCCAATCTTTACGAAATGCTTCTCTGCCACAAAACAGGTCAACCTTTCATCCACGAGATGAAAAAGCCGCTGCGGATCATTTAAGATCCACAGCAGCTTGAACGCTGATAAGTAATCTTTTCATGGCTTGAGATCGGATTTTGAACAACTTTCAGTTATTCAGTTTAATCCGCTTTTTCGGATCGCTTCCACTGCTTCCCGGATCTTCTCCGGCGGAAGTACCAGGGCGAAACGTACGTAGCCCTCTCCATGGGGACCAAAGCTTGCTCCCGGAGTCACGATGACGCCGGCCTTTTCCATCAGTTCCATACAGAATGCCATGCTGTCGGTGCGGCCACCCGGGATCTTCGCCCAGACAAACATGGTGCCTTTTCCATTTGGAAGTTCCCATCCGATATCACGAAGTCCCTGGCAGAGAGCATCTCTTCTCTCCTGGTACTTCTGACACTGTTCTTTTACGCTGTCCAGCGGTCCCTGAAGTGCTGCAATAGCTGCTTTCTGAAACGGCAGGAACATGCCGAAGTCGATCTGGCTTCTCAATTTGCGGAGCGCTGCGATCACATCCGACCGGCCTACCAGAAAGCTAAGTCTTGCGCCTGTAACATTGAAGGATTTGGAAAGACTGAAAAATTCCACTCCAATATCTTTCGCTCCCGGAGTGGCCAAAAAACTTCCTCCAAATGCCCCGTCAAAAATAATATCGCTGTACGCATTATCATGAATGATCAGAATATCATATTTTTTCGCAAATTCCACGATTTCTTCGTAAAGTCCCGGAGTGGCAATGCTTCCTACCGGGTTGGACGGCAGGGATACTACCATATATTTAGCCTTATTCGCTATTTCTTCCGGAATTCCCTTTACATAGGGAAGGAAATCATGCTCTGCAACCAGCGGATAATAGTAAGGAACTGCTCCTGCCATCAGACTTCCTGCTGCAAATACGGGATAGCACGGATCCGGAAGAAGTACTGTATCTCCCTCATCACAAAGCGCCATGCCAAGATGCCCCATTCCTTCCTGGCTTCCATAAACAGTCATTACCATGTCCGGTGTCAGTTCCACATCAAAACGTTTCTTATAATAAATACAGACTGCATCCAGAAGCTCCGGCAGATCACGGAGACTGTATTTCCAGTTGTTGTCATCCATAGCTGCTTCCGCTACAGCTTTCTTGATATATTCCGGAGTCTTGAAATCCGGAGTTCCCACACTCATGTTATAGATCTTCATGCCCTGTGCTTCCAGCTCCATACGTCGGTTGTTCAGAGCAGCAAAAATTTCATCTCCAAATCGGTCCAATCTTTTTGAAAACTGCATATCATTCGTCCCTCTTCCATAATAAAATCAAACGGATATTCGCAATCCGCTTCGCTACTTGCTCATAAATGAAATCACAAAGTGATTTCATTTATTTTATCACGGTAACGTGACATACTCAAGAATTTTCATAAAAAAAGAACCATCACCTGTGTAAAGCAGCTATTCATTTTCCACTTTACACATGATCGGTAACGGTTCTTCATTATTTATTCCGTTTATTCAGACAAAAGAATACGGTCATTATCCAAAGCCTTGCCCACTCCCGTTTTAAATTTCTCAAGAAGGCCATCCACGGTCATATCCTTCTTCTCTTCCCCTCCGATATCCAGCACGATATTGCCGGAGTCCATCATCAGGATACGGTTACCAAGATCAATTGCTGACTGCATATTGTGTGTGATCATCAGACAGGTCAGCTGATTTTCTTCCACGATCCGTCTGGTGAGATTAAGGACTTTCTCAGCAGTTCCCGGATCAAGGGCTGCAGTATGCTCGTCCAGAAGAAGTAATTTCGGCGGATTCATGGTTGCCATCAAAAGCGTCAGCGCCTGTCTCTGTCCACCGGAAAGGAGACCTACCGGATGACTCATCCGCTCTTCCAGTCCAATGTCCAGCTTCTTCAGTTCTTCCCGGAAACGTTCTTTTTCCTGCCGGGTCGTGCGGGAAAGCCACCCACCCTTGCCGGCTGCAAGTGCAAGATTCTCTTCGATCGTCATTCCCGGTGCAGTACCACGCATCGGATCCTGATAAAGACGTCCGATCTCTTTTGCGCGTGCATGCTGCGGCATAAATGTGATATCCCTGCCATCCAGCTCGATCGAACCGGCATCTGTAAGAAAATCACCGCAGATTGCATTAAAAAGTGTTGATTTTCCTGCACCATTGGAACCGATGATCGTAGCAAAGTCGCCTTTTTTCAGTTCCAGGGAAAGATCTGTGATTGCCTTTTTTTCGTTTACGGTTCCCGGATTAAATGTTTTTGAAATATGGCTGATTTTTAACATAGATCATCTTCCCCCTTTTGCATGAGTCATTCTTCTTCGGATCTGCGGCCACTGTTTCTTAAGATACGGACCGGAAATTGCAAGAACAACGATCACAGAGGATACCAGCTTCAGCATAAATGCCGGCATATTGAACCGAAGTGCGATGGTATACACAAGGCGGAAGATAAAGGAACCAAGCACCATTCCCACCGCTCTCACAAAAATTCCTCCATGTCCGAGAAGGGTACCTCCGATCAGCAAGGATGCCAGTGCGATGGTGACCATACCCTGACCGATGTTGATATCTACGGATTTCTGTGACTGAGACAGAAGGCATCCGGAAAGTGCGGTAAATGCATTTGCCACGCAAAGGCCGATCACCGTTGTAAAGACCGGATTGATGGAGGAAGATTTTACCATATCGGAATTATTTCCGGTTGCCCGGATCGCAAGACCAAGTCTTGTTTTCAGAAAGAATACCAGAAATACGATCACGAGGATCACTGCGATAGCTGCAATGAGGATATCTTCCCTACCTTTTAACGCTGTACCTGCAAGCGCATCCTTCATCATGGTAAATACTGTGGTCGTCCGATTCATATTGATCAGGGATGACCCTCCCATGACCGCGATATTTACGGAATATAATGCAGTATTTACAATAATACCTGCAAGCAGGCTGTCTACCCCCAGCTTCGTCTGCAGGATAGCCGTTACAAATCCTGATGTAACACCTGCTGCCATGGCTGCCGCAATGGACAGAAACGGATGTCCGCTTACAGCAACTACGGCTCCTACAGCGGCCCCGAAGGTAAAGCAGCCATCTGTAGAAAGGTCGCAGACATTCAGCATGGAATAACTAAGGAACAAAGCAAGAACTGTCAGAGAACAGATCAGTCCAAGCTTCAGGGCAGTCTCCCCGAGGGAGAGCATAGTTGCAATCGTCACAGTGATTTCCTCCAATTGGATTTATTTCATAACTGCTCACAAAAGTGAGCGGTTAATTTATTTTGATTCTACTTCATCAAAGCTTTCTGCAGTTGTGATCTCATTTACCTGTGTGCAGAGAGGCTCAAATGCCTTCTTTACGGTATCGAAATCAAGTCCAAGTGCCTTGCAGGTTTCTGTATTAACTGTTGCAGTACCATTGTCAAAGGTTTCAACAGCTGTCTTAGACGGATCCGCATTATCTATCAGGATGTCAGCGATCATATCGGCTGTTTTCTGTCCCAGATTTGCATAATCAACACCATATCCTACAAAGGCACCATTTAATGCAAAGGAGTCGGCACCTGTGTAGTGCGGGATTCCTGCGTCGATGAATTTTTCATAAATAGAAAGCTCTGCTGTCATGATGGTGTTGTCCGTAGGTGTAAATACGGCATCCACACCGTCAGCGATCAGTGCATCTGCTGCGAGCTGGACTTCATCGGTAGTGGTTCCGGTACGCTCTACATATTCGATTCCCTCTTTATCCAGATAATCTTTTGCTTCCTGGATCGCTGTTGTGGAGGAATCCTGTCCGACATCATAGAGAAGACCGATCTTCTTTACATCCGGATTCTGTGCCTGGATCAGCTTCATGATAGAAGAAGTATCCAGGTAATCGCTGGTTCCTGTGATATTTGCACCAGGAGCATCCAGAGAATCTACAAGACCGGAGCCAACCGGATCAGATACTGCGGAGAAAACAACCGGTGTATCGCTTCCCTCTGTAGCGGACTGCATACGCATTGCCACCGGTGTAGCCACACCAACCATCAGGTCAACCTTATCCGCCTGAAAATCTGAAATGATCTGTTCCATAACACTGGCATCTGCATTACAGTTATCATAAGACACATCAAATGTGACACCCTTTTCTTTGCCAAGCTCCTCCAGACGGGACTGGATGTTGTCTACGATCTGGTTCAGGGAAGCATCATCTACATAATTGCAGATGCCCACTTTAAAATCCTCCGCCATAACCGGGCTTGTCATCATCATAGTTGTTGCTGCTACTGCTGCTGCGATCACTAACATTCTTTTTTTCATGGTTTTGTTCTCCCTTCTTATTTCCGCTTATGATTACCTTTTGTACACCTTGCGGTCTGCTTTTCCGGAACAACTTTCATGCAACAGAATCGCTTTTCCTGTAACACAAAAACCGTCCCAAGCTTATATCATGCTTGAGACGGTAATAAAAGTTCTTTATTATCGCGGTACCACTCAAATTGACGAATCGTCCACTTTCCGGTGTACTAACATACACTCCTCATTGGTAACGGGTTCGGTTCCCGTCGGCGCCTACTGTACAGACAAATAGTTCGGGCCGCCCTCGAAAGTCCATTCAACATCTGGTCCCCTGCGGATTTCCACCATCACCGCTCTCTGTGAAGCTTCCTGAAATGTTTACTTCTCTTTCTCACTGGTTTGTTTTTTAAGTTGTGTTTACTTTAGCACATCAACGTGAGTCTGTCAAGCCCAAAAATAAAATTAATTCTTAAAGCTGTGGATCGGTGCCGGGATCCTTCCACCTCTCTGTACAAATGCATCACAGGAGAAGGAATTTACAGGCATGATCGGAGCATAGCCAAGAAGACCTCCGAACTCAACCGTTTCGCCCACACCCTTACCGATAACCGGGATGAGACGTACTGCAGTTGTCTTCTGATTTACCATACCGATGGCAGACTCATCTGCAATGATACCTGCCAGTGTAGTCGCCTTGGTATCTCCCGGAACTGCGATCATGTCCAGACCAACAGAGCATACACAGGTCATGGCTTCCAGCTTCTCCAGAGTAAGCGCTCCCTCGTTTACCGCATCGATCATTCCCTGATCCTCGCTGACAGGAATAAAAGCACCACTTAATCCGCCCACAGCAGCTGCTGCCATAACGCCGCCTTTCTTCACCTGGTCGTTGAGAAGTGCAAGCGCTGCAGTTGTTCCAGGTGCACCGGCTCTCTCAAGGCCGATCTCTTCCAGGATCTCAGCTACGGAATCACCGATAGCCGGTGTCGGTGCAAGAGAAAGATCCACAATACCAAACGGCACGTCAAGACGCTTGGATGCCTCACGTGCAACCAGCTGTCCAACTCGTGTAACCTTGAATGCGGTACGTTTGATCATCTCGCAAAGAGTTCCGAAGTCCTCGCCACGAACCTGCTCCAGAGCTTTCTTTACAACGCCAGGGCCACTGACACCTACGTTGATGATGCAGTCCGCCTCTGTGACACCGTGGAACGCGCCTGCCATAAACGGGTTATCATCCGGTGCGTTACAGAATACTACCAGCTTGGCACATCCAAGAGAATCCTGGTCCTTAGTAGCCTCTGCTGTTGCGAGGATGATCTCGCCCATCAGCTTTACGGCATCCATGTTGATACCGGTCTTGGTGGAACCAACGTTTACAGAACTGCAGACGCGCTCTGTTTCTGCCATTGCCTGAGGAATGGAGCGGATAAGAAGTTCCTCTGCCGGAGTCATTCCTTTGCTTACCAGTGCAGAATATCCGCCGATAAAGTTAACGCCAACTTCCTTGGCACATTTATCCAGCGTTCTTGCGATGGTCACAAAATCCTCCGGTTTCTTACATGCAGCCCCGCCAACCAGAGCAATGGGTGTTACGGAAATTCGTTTATTTACAACCGGGATACCGTACTCGGTTGCGATCTCATCACCGGTAGCTACCAGATTTCTGGCCTTTGTGGTGATCTTTTCGTATATTTTCTGATTCAGTGCATCCAGGTCAGGATCGATACAGTCCAGAAGGCTGATCCCCATGGTGATGGTACGCACATCCAGATTCTCCTGCTCGATCATTTTATTTGTCTCGTTTACCTCAAAAATATTGATCATTTTATTTTCTCCCTGATGATTGATGTAAAGTAGATATCATATGCATTGGCAATCCGCATTCGCTGCTTGATCATACTCGATGCATCATGTTAAAAATATCTTCATGCTGGCAGTGGATCACAACACCGATCTCCTTGCCCAGATTTTCAAGCTCTTTTGCAAGTTCACCGCCATCCTTTTCACATTTTGCTGTGTCTGCGATCATCATCATGTTGAAGTAACCCTGAACGATGGTCTGAGAAATATCCAGAATATTAACCTGATTCTCTGCAAGATATGTACAAACCTTTGCAATAATTCCTACTGTGTCATTTCCTACTACTGTGATAATTGTCTTCTTCATCGTTTTTTCCTTTCTACACTGTGATTATTTCTGATATGTGATCCCTCTTCGCTACCTGGATCTTAAAATCCCTGGAACGGTACGGGTTGTCACCAAGTGTCACCTCCGAGCACACAGTCTCGTAGGCAAGTTCTTCATAGTTGTTTTCTCTGCTTAAATGGCCAAGAAAAACCGCCTTCAGATTATCATGGAGGATCCGACAGAGCAGACGTCCTGCATTCTCATTGGAGAGATGCCCACGGTCTCCCAGAATCCTCTGTTTGAGATAATAAGGGTATTTTCCAACCTGAAGCATGCGGATGTCATGATTTGCTTCCAAAAGCACCGCATCCAGATTCTCCAGATTTTTTACAATGTAATCATTATATTTTCCAAGGTCTGTGGCAATGCCCACAGAATGCTCTCCGCATTCCAGGCGGTAACCCACCGGCTGTGCAGCATCATGGGGAATGGTAAAAGGATTTACCGTCAGGTCCTTGATCCCAAAAGGCTCATCCTCCCGGATCTCGTGGATCAGTCCCTCCGGCATTTTTCCAAGGGATTTCATACGAAGCATGGCATCTGCGGTTCCACCTGTGGTATAGATGGGAATTCCGTATTTTCTGGAGATCACTCCCAGTCCCTTGATATGGTCGGAATGTTCATGTGTGATCAGGATGCCGTCCACATCTTTCCCTGTAAGATCCAGGGAATTCAGGCCTTTTTCGATACTCTTCCCGCTGATTCCCACATCTACCAGAACATGTGCCTCCTCAGATCCCACATAAATACAGTTGCCGCTGCTTCCGCTGGCAATACTACAAAGTCTCATTTCTCTCTATCCCTTCTCTGATCTGTCTCCGGGTACCCTTCAGATCTCCATTATTCTCGATCACATAATCCGTATGTTCTCTGAAAACCTGGTCAGATACCTGGTTTCGGATAATGCCAAGAGATTTCTCTCTGGAATAGCCGCGGCTTTCCATCAGACGACGGATCCGGATTTCCTCCTCTGTATACACATACCAGACTTCATCACAGAATTCCTGATAATTCTCTTCCAGAAAAAGAGCAGCTTCCACAACACAGATTTCTCTTCCGGCTTCCTTCTGTTCTCCAAGAAGATCCAGGATTCTCTGCTTTACAGCCGGATGGATGATCCCGTTTAATTTCAAAAGCATATCCTTATCTGTGAATACTACATCAGAAATCCGTCTCCGGTCAATAGTTTTATCTTTTTTTATGATTTCTTTTCCAAACAATGCGATCACCGCATCGTAACATTCTTCCCCCGGTTCCATCAGAATGTGACCAAGCTGGTCTGCCTGGATCACATATGCCTGGAAATCTTCTTCCAGGATTCCAAGTACTGTACTTTTTCCGGCCCCTACTCCGCCGGTTACTCCGATCACTCTCATTTATTTCGCCTCATACCAGCTGTCACCCTGGTGCATATCTACGTCAAGTTCCACTGCAAGGTCTGCCGCTCCCTTCATCTCTTCTTCCAGAATACGGGAAACTTCCTCGATCTCTTCTTTCTTTGTCTCGATCAGAAGCTCATCATGAACCTGCAGCACCAGTCTTGAACGCAGTCCCTCTTTTTTCATTCGTTCATAAACATGATTCATGGCTATTTTGATGATATCTGCTGCAGTACCCTGGATTGGAGAGTTCATGGCTACACGTTCTCCGAAGGAGCGCTGCATGAAATTACTGGATCTCAGCTCCGGCACGGGCCTTCGTCTGCCGAACATAGTTGTTACATAACCGTGTTCCTTGCCATCCTTTACCAGACCGTCCAGAAAGCCCTTGATCTTCGGATAGGTCTCGAAATATTTCTCAATATAGGCAGCTGCCTCTTTTCTGGTAATACTTAGATCCTGGCTCAGTCCAAAGGAACTGATCCCATAAACGATTCCGAAATTTACCGCCTTGGCATTTCTTCGCTGAAGAGATGTCACTTCATCCAGCGGCACATGAAACACCTGGGATGCGGTGAGCCGGTGGATATCCTCCGCCTCACGATAAGCCTGGATCAGTTTTTCATCACCGGACATATGTGCCAGCACACGAAGCTCGATCTGGGAATAATCGGCATCCAGAAATACAAATCCCTCCTCCGGCACAAAAACCTTACGGATCAGCCTGCCCAGCTCCATGCGGACCGGTATGTTCTGAAGATTCGGATCTGTACTGCTGATACGACCGGTTGCTGTGATCGTCTGATTGAAAGTAGAGTGGATCCTTCCATCTTCTCCGATCACATTTCCGAGACCATCTGCATAAGTGGATTTCAGCTTGGTCAGCTGGCGGTACTCCAGGATATCTTTTACGATGGCATGATCCGGCGCCAGCTTATCCAGGATATCCGCCGCTGTGGAATAGCCAGTCTTGGTCTTCTTTCCACCTGGAAGTCCCAGCTTTTCAAAAAGGATCACACCCAGCTGTTTCGGGGAATTGATATTAAACTCCTCCCCTGCTTCCTGCCAGATGGTTTTTTCCAGCTCCTGGATACGGACTTTAAGTTTTTCACCATAGCTCTTAAGCTCTTCACCCTTAACGGAAATCCCCCATTTTTCCATGGAATCCAGGGTAAAGACAAGAGGAAGCTCGATCTCATCATAAACCTTACGCATGCCTGTTTCATCCAGTTTTTCAAGAAGAACCTTTCGGGCCATGCAGGGCACAAACGCCTGATAGCAGGCATAATTTCCAAGGCATTCCTGTTCCTCTTCCCAGGCCTTTTTCAGAGAAGTCTTTCCAAGAAGGTCTTCCTTTGAGGGGAGCATCATACCATCCAGATATTCTCTGGCGATGTCATCATAGGAATAGGAAGATTTCAGCGGGTTCAGAAGATATGCAGCAACCCCCGCATCAAAAACCTTCTTCGGATCATCAAGGGAAACATGTTTGAGAACTGATTTAATATCCATAGCACAGAGCACCGTACTGTCCGCCAGAGTTTTCAGTTTTCCGCAAAGGTAATCCCCTGTGAGAAGTCCTCCTACCGGAATCTGATAGATTTCTTTTTCATCCAGGACCAATCCCACGGTATACACCTGATCCGGATCTGCAAGAACAGAAATACCCACCTGATCTTTCTGCGCTGCTTTTTCAAACAGTGCCTCTACACCGGAAAGATCATTACAGGTAAAAAATTCCAGTTCCATGGAGGAATCTGCTGTCGTAGCCAGATCAAAACGGTTCAGCATGTTCTTAAATTCCAGGCGTTTACACAATTCATATGCCTCCGGAGTATAGGGATTTTCCACTTTCGCTTTTTCGTAGGAAAATTCCAGCGGACTATCTGTGTTGATGGTTGCAAGCTCTTTGGAAAGCTGTGCCAGATCATAATGCTCGCGGAGAGATTCTTTCGCCTTATTAGGCTTTACCTCTTCCAGATGCTCATAAGCATTCTCAATGGAACCGAACTGCACGACCATCTTGGTCGCGGTTTTCTCTCCAACGCCCGGGATTCCCGGAATATTATCAGAGCTGTCGCCCATCAGCGCTTTCAGCTCTATGATCTGCGGCGGCGTTACCTGATATTTCTCAAGAACTTCCGCTGTATGGTAGTTTTCAATGGTTGTCTTTCCCCGGACAGTCTTCGGAAGCCGGATCAGCACCTTATCTGTGGCAAGCTGAAGAAGATCCCTGTCTCCGGAAAGAATGGTAACATCCATACCCTTTGCTTCACTTCTTCTGGCGACCGTACCAAGAAGATCATCTGCTTCATAGCCTTCCAGGGACATGATGTTGATTCCCATGGCAGAAAGCATCTCCTTGATCAGCGGAACCTGTTCCCGAAGCTCCTCCGGCATGGGTTTTCGGGTACCTTTATAGGCTTCATATCTCTTATGCCGGAACGTAGGTGCACTCAGATCAAATGCAACGGTAAGATACTCCGGCTTCTCTTCCTCCATGATCCTGAACATAATATTCAGAAATCCATATACCGCTCCTGTATGACGTCCTTCTGCATTGGTAAGATCCGGCAGACCATAAAACGCACGGTTCAGGATGCTGTGACCATCGATCAGTAATATTTTTTCACTCAAAATCAAATTCCCTCCTTCAGTTCCAGGATCACAAAAACAAGAAAGACCACCAGTGCCGCGATCAGAACGCAGACTGCCACTGCAGCGATCGCTCTGTGAAATTTCTTTTTTCGGATATACCTTCTGGATTTTCGGATATCCTCTTCCAGAAGCTCCTTAAAATCCAGAACAGTATCTTCCTGTTTCTCATCCAGCTGCTGCATAGCCTTATGTACAATGAAATATGTGGCAAGCTCATCGTAGCAGGAGGAACACTTCTCAATATGCTCCAGAAAATCCTCCAGATCATTCAACGGCAACGTATGATCGATATATTTATTAACCATTCCCTCTGCAATACGACAGTTCATATTTTCCCGTTACTGAAAACTTATAAAAAGTTATAAACTTCTATGTTTCATTCCTACTTCAACGAGTATGCTTTTGATGATATAAATATCTATCTACTCACAAGTTCTTGTACTCTCCATAAGCGTAAATTCCGGATTAACGTACCCGTACATATTTGCACTAACGTTTTAGTGTTAGCTTGCAACTCTTTCTCCATAAGCCTTGAGATTTATAGATGCCTGAAAATCTCTATCAATGACATTTCCACAATCACATTTATAAATTCTGTCAGATAATTTCAAGTCTTTTTTAATGTTTCCACAGCAACTGCAAAGCTTTGATGATGGATAAAACCAATCTGCCACAATAAGCTGAATCCCTTTATCCCTGCACTTGTGTTCAAGCTGCTTTCTAAACTCAAAAAACCCCTGATTCTGAACTGCTTTTGATAAATATCTATTTTTCATCATTCCACTAACATTCAAATCTTCAATACAAATAAATCTTGGTTTTCGACTTACAATTTCAGATGTAGTCTGATTCAAATAGTTCTTACGGATATTTGTTAATCTGTGATTTCGTTTTAATAAAAGTTTTTCCTTTTTGATTACATTATTTGTTTTGCAGTAACTTTCTCCTTTCTTATTTTTCTCGTAAGAACGAGAGATACTACGCTGTAATCTGCGTTTCTGTTTTTCTAGTTTCTTTACTTTCTGACTTTTATTGATGTTCTTATACTTAGCTCCATCAGAGCAAATAGCCAGATCTTTGATTCCTAGATCTATACCAATTCCATCATCATTAAGTTTTTCTATGCAATCAGGAAATTCCACACATACGCTGATCCACCAGTTCAACCCATCAAAAGATATTCTCGGATTCATGTATTTAGCATCTGTAGGAATACGACCATGCTCTGCAAGTCTTACCCAATTTAGTTTTTGTTTATTTCTTTTCCTGCTCGAAGAAAATCCTTCAAACTTAACATGAGTATTGCTGAATTGTATCTTAATATTATCCTGATAGAACTTCGGCATTGACCTCTTTTTTGACTTGAATCTTGGGAATTTCTGCAAACCTTTGAAAAAGTTCTTATAAGCAGTGCAGGCATCTTTGATTACCTGTTTGGTTACATTATTTGAAATACTCAATAACCATGCGTATTCATCAGAATGTCTAAGCTTTGTAAATTCTTTTCTGAGTTCTGCATCTGAAATGAATTTTCCGCCTTTTTCATAGTTTTCTTTTTCCCTTGCCAAAGCCCAGTTATAAGCAAATCTTGAAGCACCTGCGTACTGAAACATCTTAGTTTTCTGTACATTGTTTGGTATCAACATTGCTTTTATGGCTTTTACCATCTACTTCCTCCTGTATCAGTTCCCGGATAAGTTTCTTAGCTTTATTCGCTCGTTTTCCTTGTAATTTGCAACTGAATACTGTGATTATCTGAACCAGATCTTCAACAAGTTCCTGCTGTTCGGATTTTTCAGTATTATCAATCTGTCGTTCCAGATCATCTTTCTGTTTATGGCTGGAAACGCGACAATATCCAATTGTAATGCGATTTTTAGGCTTTACATTTATTACCTGGTTGAGTTACTCGTCAGAATAATATCTATAGCCGCTTACTGTAGTATGATGCGGATGAAGTTTTCCATTGGCATCCCAATTTCGTAATGTCTGGGCGGATACGCCTATAATTTTTGAAAATTCATGTATAGAATAATATTTACTCAAAGCATCAACTCCTTTCAATAATATTCCACTCTAATATCTTATAAAACTCAACATGTACTTATATGATTTTATAATTTATATTTAACTATTAATAGCCTCCCGATCTCACGCCCCAGCACCACCTGCAGCAGCAACCTGCTTCCTCTCACCAATACCAGGAAACGTCATCACCGCGTTAAACAAAAAATCATCCAGAAGATTCATATCCTCAAGCCGCTTCCTCTGCATAAGCCTCCTCCTTTCACTATGATGGCAAAAGAAAAAACCTCACACAACCAACCGGCTCCTCCCCGCCATATTTATACAACCAACCATATGGGGATCAGATAGCCGAACGGCCCAGAATGTTCCCAGATATGTACTTTCAGTATAACCACCCCACCAACAAAAGTCAACAAAAACCCTTCGACAAAAACCGCCAAAACCTCATCCCACTTCATCCACCACAGCGTCGATTCCACACCCCACCTCACAACGCCGATTCCACACTCACCCCACAACGCATCCAGCGCAGCGCCGATGCCCCACCACCTCCCGGCAAACCACAAGGAAACTCAGCCCCTGCAGCCATCCAGCGCAGCGCTGATGGCTCACCCACTCCCTGCAGCCATCCAGCGCAGCGCTGATGGCTCACCCACTCCCGTCAGACCACCACGCCCTCACACCCCCCAAAAAACAGAACGGACAGACTGCCAGCGGGACGGCTGCATGGTCGGGACCCGGTGCGTCGGAGTAAGCCGCTGGTCATACTTGGCGCCTGGGGCTTCTGACGGGAAGGTACTCTGCGGCCACAAGCCGCAGAGTAAGCCCCATCTGTCTGAGCCAGGTACGCATCAGC
>NZ_QJHD01000016.1:0-70207 GCF_003184505.1 Blautia sp. BCRC 81119
TTTGAAGCACCTGCGTACTGAAACATCTTAGTTTTCTGTACATTGTTTGGTATCAACATTGCTTTTATGGCTTTTACCATCTACTTCCTCCTGTATCAGTTCCCGGATAAGTTTCTCAGCTTTATTCGCTCGACTTCCCAGAATGTTATATCATTATAACGAATTAAACGTTGAATGACAAGGGCGGTTTCCTGTGGTATACTTGAGATATCCCGGTCAGAAAACAGAAAAACTGACCAAATATGAAAATCCAGGCAAGGAGGATCACCATTATGAAATCTATAGCAATCGTTACAGACAGTAACTGCGGCATGTCTCCCGCTCAAGTAAAAGACCTTGGCATCTACATGCTTCCAATGCCGTTTTTTATAGATGATAAGGAATATCTGGAAGACATTGACATGAACCAATCAGAGTTCTTTCAGCATCTTGAACAAAATCCAAGCTGCAGAGTTTCCACATCCCAGCCCACACCGGAATCCGTCACTACCCTCTGGGACAAGCTGCTTAAAGACTACGACGAAATCGTACATATCCCCATGTCCAGCGGTCTCTCCAGTTCCATGCAGACTGCCCGCATGCTTGCAGAAGACTATGATGATCGTGTACGTGTCGTAAACAACCAGAGGATCTCCGGAACCTTACGTTACTCTGCCATTGAGGCTATCCAGCAGGCTAAAAACGGTCTCTCTGCCGATGAAATTGGAACCTGGCTGGAAAAAACCCGCTTCGACTCCAGCATCTATATCACTGTAGCTACTCTGAAGTACCTGAAACAGGGCGGCCGCATCACTCCTGCAGCTGCAGCCATCGGAACCATGCTCCGTCTGAAACCGGTTCTGCAGATCCAGGGCGAAAAGCTGGACGCCTTCTCCAAGGCCCGCACCATGACCCAGGCAAAAAACACTATGACTAAAGCCATCAAAGATGACATTGCAGACCGCTTTGGAGAAAAGATCAACCTGGATGTCATCCACTCCCACAACCTGGAAGCAGCCGAAGAATTCCGAAAAGAAGTCCTCACCACCTTCCCGAATATCGGTGAAGTCAACATCTTCCCTCTCTCCCTGAGCGTTTCCTGCCACATCGGCCCCGGAAGTCTGGCACTCACCTGTTCCAAGGTACACCCGGAAATATGGTAAAGACTAGTCAGAAGCAATCCACATGGCCAGAGCACAGCCGGAGGGAATACTTCTGTATGGCTCTGTCTCTGGAGGAGGGCTGCTAGTCCTTAGGTTCTGGAAATCTGCGTTATTAAAAAAAGTTCGGCTATCTGAGCGGCAACAAGCCGCGAGTTCCGAACTTTTTTTAATGGTTTTAGCAGATTTTCAGGGCCTTAGAACTAACGCCCAACGGAAGCCGAAGACCATACAGAAGTATTCCCTTCGGCGTCCCTCCCGCCAACATATTTAATTTTCCTGTGTATTCTCAATCTCCACCGGCGCTTCATTCAAGATCTTCATAAACTCCTCACCGGTGATCGTCTCATGCTCATACAGATACTTGGCAATCTCATGGAGCTTTCCGATATTATCTGTCAGGATCTTCGTAGCCTTTTCATGCTCCCGTCTTACAAGCTCCACAACCTTCTTGTCCAAAAGCGTCTGCGTCTCAAAGGAACAGGTTAGACTTGCATCTCCGCCAAGATACTGATTGCTTACATTTTCCATGGCAACCATGTCAAAATCATCACTCATACCATACCTGCTGATCATCGCTCTGGCAATCTTGGTCGCCTGCTCAATATCATTGGAGGCACCGGTAGTAATGGAATGGAAGATCAGCTCTTCCGCTGCACGGCCGCCTGTAAATGTAGCAATCTTATTCTCCAGTTCTTCCTTAGTCATCAGGAAATGTTCCTGCTCATCTACCTGCATGGTATATCCCAGTGCACCGGAGGTACGTGGAATGATCGTGATCTTATGGACCGGTGCAGAATCTGTCTGCTTGGCAGCAACCAGTGCATGACCAACCTCATGATAGGAAACGATCAGCTTTTCCTTATTAGAAAGTACACGGTTCTTTTTCTGATATCCGGCAATAACAACTTCGATGCTTTCTTCAAAATCCGCCTGTGTGGCAAATTTCCGTCCGTCGCGGACTGCACGGAGAGCTGCCTCGTTGACAATATTGGCAAGCTCCGCACCGGAGGCACCGACTGCCGCCTTGGCAATTTCATCAAACCGGACTGTATCCGCAATTTTGATCTTCTTGGCATGAACCTTCAGGATTTCCTCACGCCCCTGAAGATCCGGAAGCTCAACCGGGATCCTTCTGTCAAAACGTCCCGGACGAAGAAGTGCAGGATCAAGGGAATCCGGTCGGTTGGTAGCTGCCAGGATCACAACACCCTTGGAACCGTCAAAACCGTCCATCTCTGTCAAAAGCTGGTTCAGTGTCTGCTCACGCTCATCGTTTCCGCCGCCCATTCCGGAGCCGTCACGTTTCTTGCCGATCGTATCGATCTCATCAATAAATACGATACATGGTGCCTTCTCATTGGCCTGTTTAAAAAGATCACGGACCTTGGCAGCACCCATACCCACAAACATCTCCACAAATTCCGAACCGGAAATTGAGAAAAACGGAACCTCCGCCTCACCGGCAACTGCCTTGGCAAGAAGAGTTTTACCGGTTCCGGGAGGGCCTACAAGAAGGGCACCCTTCGGCATGGAAGCACCGATTTCTCTGTATTTCTCCGGATTATGAAGGAAATCTACAATTTCCGTCAAAAGCTCCTTGGCTTCATCCTCACCGGCAACATCTGAAAATTTGATTCCCGTAGAGGATTTCACATAAACCTTGGCATTGCTTTTGCCAAAGGACATCATTCCTCCCGGTCCTCCGTTTCCCATGGAACTCATCATCTTCTTGCTGAGCCAGCGTCCCAGGAGAATAAAAATTGCGATCGGGAGTACATATCCCAGGATCAGAGATAAAAGCAGGGACTGTCTCTGCGGTGCAGTACCCTCTATACTTACGCCCGCATCGTAAAGATGGGATACAAGATCCTGATCCTCTACAGATACCGTCTTACAATAGACATCATTTCCATCTACCTTCATCGTATAATAGATATAATCAGAATTAATAGTTGCTTCATATACTTTTCCTCTGTCTACAGCTTTCAGGAAGGTGGTGTAATCGGTCTCTTTTACACTTCTCTCAGAAAGAGCAGGAAGAGCAAAAACATTCAGCAAAACAATAATTACGACCGCAATAATGTAATATACATACAGCGGCCGCTTCTCTGGTTTTTTTGAATTCAGATTCATGCAGTCTCCTCCGTTATCTTATAGTATATTGCTATATCCACAGTGCTATATCAAGTGGTACAGCCTTGTAGTACACTCTACCACTTTTTTCAGTCAATTTCAAGGATGCCTCATCCGATTTCATAAACTTTTTAGAATTAAAAATATTTCCAAATAATACCTTTATTCTGAAAAAATCCTTGCAAGCCACCTGATACTGTGCTATTATAATAAATGGTTATGCCGCTGTGGCGGAATTGGCAGACGCACTTGACTCAAAATCAAGCGGAGCGATCCGTGCCGGTTCGAGTCCGGCCAGCGGCATTCGCATAAAAGACCTGACGGAGAAATCTGTCAGGTCTTTATTATATACTATCAAAAAACACGAAAGGAATAAAAAAATGGAAAAAGACAAAAGCTTTTTAGGAACCGAGTCTGTCGGAAAGCTTCTTCTGCAGCTTGCACTTCCTACCGTTGCCGCACAGCTCATCAATATGCTCTACAATATCGTCGATCGTATCTATATTGGTCATATTCCCGGAGAGGGTGCTCTTGCCCTTACCGGTGTAGGTGTATGTATGCCGCTTATTATGGTCGTATCTGCCTTCGCTGCTCTTGTCGGAAACGGAGGCGCTCCCAGAGCCAGCATCTTTATGGGTAAAAATGACACGTCGAAAGCCGAACAGACTCTCGGAAACTGCTTCACCATGCAGATCATCATCTCCCTGATCCTGACTGTTATCCTGTTTCTCGGAAACCGCAGCCTTCTCCTTGCATTCGGCGCCAGTGCAAACACCATCGACTATGCGGTGGGTTACATGAATATCTATGCAGTAGGAACTATCTTTGTACAGCTGACTCTTGGCATGAATAATTTCATCACAGCCCAGGGATTCGCAAAAACCGGAATGCTCTCCGTATTGATCGGTGCGATCTCCAACATTATTCTGGATCCGGTTTTTATTTTCGGATTCCACATGGGTGTCCGGGGCGCTGCTCTGGCAACAGTGATCTCCCAGGCATTTTCCTGCATCTGGGTCCTCTCCTTCCTCTTTGGAAAAAAGACCTTCCTGAAGCTTCGGAAAAGCACCATGAAACTGAAAGCCGATATCATTCTGCCCTGTATGGCTCTTGGCTCTTCTCTCTTTGTCATGCAGCTCAGTGAAAGCGTTATCTCTGTCTGCTACAACTCCTCACTCTTAAAATACGGCGGGGATGTTGCAGTAGGAGCCATGACTATCCTTACCAGCGTCATGCAGTTTGCCATGCTTCCTCTTCAGGGACTTGGTCAGGGTGCACAGCCTATCATCAGCTACAACTATGGTGCACGTAACGAAAAACGTGTACGTTCTACATTTAAGCTTCTTATAAAAACAAGTGTTTCTTATTCCGTGATCCTGTGGCTGATCATTATGATCTTCCCGCAGATCTTTGCCGGAATGTTTACTTCGGACAGTACATTACTTGCTTTCACAAAAACAGCGCTCCGGATCTATATGGCAGTTGTGTTTATCTTTGGTATCCAGATTGCCTGCCAGATGACCTTTATCTCCCTTGGCAGAGCCAAAGATTCCATCATTGTGGCTATTGTCCGGAAATTTATTCTGGTCATCCCGCTGATCTATATCCTGCCCAATATTTTCCGTGCTGACCGGACAAATGCAGTTTATATGGCCGAGCCGGTTGCGGATATCTTGGCCGTTACATTTACTGCCATCCTGTTTTTCTTTGAGTTTAGAAAAGCCCTGGCAGAAATCTCCGGCAGCCGGAAGCTGTAACCCTGCATTTGACCACCTTCCGCCCTGCTCGCGATCTTATGCCTACCAGATACTTAAACATAAAACAGCCCTCTATGCATCATTACCAAGATGCATAGAGGGCTGTTTTTATATATTTCCGCTATTTTATTTCAGTTCGTCTTCATCCTGAAGAAGTTTCTCAAAAACAGGGAAGCAGTCAAAGGTTGCAAAATAATCTCTCGGTGTCTCGGCACGACGGATCATCTCAAAGCTGCCGTCCTCATGAAGAAGGATCTCTGCAGATTTCAGTTTACCATTGTAGTTATAACCCATTGCAAAACCATGAGCACCTGTATCATGGATCACAAGAAGATCTCCCTTGTCGATTTTCGGAAGCATACGGTCAATGGCAAATTTATCATTATTCTCACAGAGGGAACCTGTCACATCATATTTATGATCGCACGGCTCGTTCTCCTTACCCATAACCGTAATGTGATGATAAGCACCATACATAGCCGGACGCATCAGATTTACTGCACAGGCATCTACGCCGATATACTCTTTATGTGTATGCTTCTCATGGATTGCTTTTGTGACAAGGCAGCCATACGGTCCCATCATGAAACGGCCAAGCTCTGTATAGATCGCAACATCACCCATTCCTTCCGGAACAAGTACTTCTTCATAAACCTTGCGGACACCCTCACCGATCACACGGATATCATTTGGCTCCTGATCCGGTTTATAAGGAATTCCGATACCACCGGAAAGGTTGATGAATTTAATGTGTGCACCTGTCTCCTTCTGAAGCTTCACGGCAAGCTCAAACATAACCTTTGCAAGCATTGGATAATAATCATTGGTCACTGTGTTGCTTGCAAGGAATGCATGGATTCCAAACTCTTTGGCACCTTTGGATTTCAGGATACGGAATGCGTCAAAGATCTGCTCGGTAGTCATTCCGTATTTTGCATCTCCGGGATTATCCATGATACCGTTACTGATCTTAAATACTCCACCTGGATTGTAACGGCAGCTGATCACTTCCGGGATTTTTCCGAGAGCTTTCTCTACGCTCTCAATATGTGTAATGTCATCAAGGTTGATGATCCCACCGATCTCATCTGCATATCTGAACTCTTTCTCCGGTGTGTCATTGGAAGAAAACATGATATCGCCCTTTTTGCAGCCTACTGCCTTGGCCATCATAAGCTCTGTTTCTGAGGAGCAGTCGCAGCCACAACCATACTCCTGCAGAATATTGATCAGATATGGATTCGGTGTTGCCTTTACCGCAAAAAATTCCTTGAATCCTTTGTTCCATGCAAAGGCCTCTTTCAGGGCTTTTGCATTCTCACGGATTCCCTTCTCATCATAGAGATGGAAGGGTGTCGGAAACTTTTCAGTAATTTCGTTAAGTTTCTCAAGTGTCACAAATGGTTCTTTTTTCATAATAACTGCATCTCCTGTTTTTCCGACTGCTGTTCCCGAAGAAAACTCAGTCTTATTCTGCCTCGATCACGTGCATCATATTTGTCACTGCACCACGACCGTTTGTCATGTTGGTCGCAGGGTCTCCTGCTGTAAATACAACAAGGTCTCCTTTATGTATCAGATGACGGCTACGGACAACATTCATAGCCTGAGACATGATATGGTCCGTGGTATCTCTCTGATATCCTTTCAGAGGTGTTACACCCCAGATCAGCTGAAGTTTATGCTGGATGGTTGAGTTTGGTGTGATCGCATAGATTGGAACCTTCGGGCGGAAATTGGAGATCAGTCTGGCTGTATTTCCACTCATTGTCGGTGTTACGATAGCGTTCGCCTTCAGGTTCTTTGCAGTACGCACCGTTGCAAGTGCCACTGCACTGGAGATCTTCTCTCTTCCGTCCATGGAACGATGTTCAATAAACACTTTATAATCCAGATGCGGCTCTGTCATCTCTGCGATATCTGCCATCATCTTAAGAGCATCAACCGGATATTTACCAGCTGCTGTCTCTCCGGAAAGCATGATCGCATCGGTTCCGTCGTAGATCGCATTGGCAACATCAGCTACCTCTGCACGTGTAGGACGCGGATTACGGATCATGGAATCAAGCATCTGTGTTGCTGTGATAACCGGTGTATAATGTTCATTACACTTACGGATGATCTCCTTCTGGATGTGAGGTACCTGGCTTGCAGGAATTTCCACACCGAGATCTCCTCTGGCAACCATGATACCGTCAGATGCTTCAATGATGGAATCAATATTCTCAACACCCTCTGCATTCTCGATCTTCGCGATAATACCGATATCCTTTCCACCATTATCATTCAGAAGCTTACGGATCTCACGGATCACCTCTGCGGAACGAACAAAAGATGCCGCGATGAAATCAAATTTCTGCTCGATACCAAAGATAATATCCTTCTTATCCTGCTCTGTGATTCCCGGAAGATTTACTTTTACATAGGGAACATTTACACCCTTCTTCTCTCCCAGCTCACCACCGTTTAAGATATCACAGACAATATCGGTTCCCTTGATTGCCTTAACCTCCAACTCGATCAGACCATCATCAATGAGGATCCTGTTTCCCGGTTTTACATCCTTGTAAAGTGTCTCATATGTGATAGCAACCTTTGTGCTGTCGCCTTCAAAATCGCCAATTCCAAGTACAAACTGTTTTCCCACTTCCAGCTTAACCTTCTGTCCGTCCTTTAAAAGTCTGGTACGGATCTCCGGGCCCTTTGTGTCAAGAAGCATGGCAATAGGCATATCAAGCTCCTCACGAAGCTCCTTGATCATATCCACACGGCCCTTCTGCTCCTCGTGGTCTCCGTGAGAAAAGTTGAATCTGGCAATATCCATTCCATTCTCCATAAGAGCCTTCAGAGTTTCCCTGTTATTGCTGGCAGGTCCAAGTGTACAGATAATCTTAGTTTTTTTCATAATAATGTTCTCCTTCGTTTGTACGTTTTACTGTACGTGTTTATGTGTAAATAAATGATCCTGACAATATTCATAATTTCCGTTGCACTTTGAGCAGAAACGGAACTCCAGGTTTGGGTCATCCTTTTCGGTACGTCCGCAGATCGCACATTTATGCTTGGCGATCCCATCCGGACCGAACCCTGTTCTGGAAGGAGCCACAGCCTTCTTAAACTGCTGCCTCCTGTGGATCTCCTTCGGATTGTATCGGTTCATATCACGGGTACTGAAATAAAAGATCACAAAGTTTAAAAGTGATGCTACAATCGGTACTACACCTACCCAAAGCCCGACTCGAAGATAAGATACGATATCCCACGCAATGAACAGTCCGTATACAAAGGCCATCCATTTCATCCTGATCGGGATCACAAACATAAGAAGCAGCTGAAGATCCGGATATGTGACTGCATAGGCAAGGAAAATAGAAAGACTGATATAATATGTGGTAAAAATATTTCCGCCAAGAGAATAGGCGATCCCGTTCATCACCACATAACCACCTGTAAATACATGTAAAAGCACTGCTGCGATCACAGTAAACAAAACACCTGAAAAAATATACAATGTGTACCGGAAAGTTCCCCAGGTACGTTCCAGTGAAGTACCAATCGGATAATAGAAAAAAAAGATTGCGAGAAGGAACATCACAAGATTGCCGGTTCCTCCCACACTGGACGGCGGATAGATCACCCATGTCACCAGTCTCCAGATCTGTCCCTTCATGACCATGGACATATCAAGACTCAGCATGTTCAAAACTCCCGGAGCAAACATAGCCAGAAAATACCCCAACACATAACATCCGATGATGTAAACAGTCAGATTCGGAACCCCGAATCTTCCGAATTTACGTTCCAGTTTGTCGATAAATTTCATTAAAATCTCCTTTCAGAAAACTTTTGAAAATCAGAAAAATCGCTTCTTGGAAAGAATGATCGCTGCCACAACACTGATCGCCACAGAAATCAGGATAATGATCAGAAATCCCAATGGACTCCTTGATAAGGGCATACCGGAACCAGCCACATTCATTCCGTAAGCACTGAACACAATAGTCGGAATACTCATGACAATAGTAATGATCGCCAGTACCTTCATAACGATATTCATATTATTGGAGATGATCGATGCAAAAGCATCCATAGTTCCGTTCAGGATACCGCTGTACACATTGGCCATTTCGATCGCCTGCTTATTCTCAGTGATGACATCCTCCAGAAGATCGGTGTCCTCCGGATATTTCTTGATGCTGTCTATCTTCAGAAGCTTCTCCAGCACAACCTCGTTAGACCGAAGTGATGTGATAAAATAAGTCAGGGATTTCTGCAGCTCCAGAAGCTCGATCAGCTCTTCATTTCTTGTGGAAAGATGCAGTTTTTCTTCCACCTGCTCACTTTTTTTGTCAATGATACGCAGATAACGCAGGTACATGCTCGCATTTCTGTAAAGGATCTGAAAGATAAAACGGGTCTTCATATAGGTAAAAAAGCTCCGGACTCTTCCCTCCATAAATCTGGTAAGAACCGGTGTGTCCTCCAGACAGATGGTAAAGATCATAGACCCCGTCACAATGATGCCAAGCGGTATTGTCCCATACCAGTCCTTGTCATTACGTTCCTCGATCATAGGAACATCAACCAGGATCAGTGTATAATTATCCTCAACTTCGATACGTGACCGTTCTTCCTCATCCAAAGGGGATCGTAAATCGTCAACCTCTATATCAAACTTCTCGGAAAATTCAAAAATCTCTGTTGCCGTCGGATTCGTCAGCGCAATCCAGCAGCCTTCCTCCGGTTCCTGTATCTGGTGGATGGCTCCGTCTATTGTCTTGTAAATCCTTACCACGATTCCCACTTCCCTTCTCTTGCTTTTCTTTTGCCAGGGCAAAATTCTTTTTTATTATAAATAGTCAAAATAGCTTTGTCAATTCATACCTTTTCTTTTTAAAAGAGCTTTTAAATAATTTCACATGATCTTTACATAAAAATTCATTCTGCCTTCCACGTTCTTTACATTTTTTCCGGCTTCCTATATAATGATTCCAGAATTCCAACGAAAGGAAGTTATACAAATGAGTCAGTCATCATTCGGAAAAAAATTCGTGGTTACCACCTGGGGAGAATCTCACGGCAAGGCTATCGGTGCCGTTCTCGACGGCTGTCCCGCAGGTCTTTCTCTCTGCGAAGAAGATATCCAGGTTTTTCTTGACCGGAGAAAGCCCGGTCAGAGCCGTTATACAACTGCCCGTAAGGAAGGAGATCTGGTGGAAATCCTTTCCGGAGTTTTTGAAGGAAAGACTACCGGTACTCCAATTTCTCTTCTGATCCGCAATACAGATCAGCGTTCCAGAGATTACGGAAATATCGCATACTCCTATCGTCCCGGTCACGCAGACTTTACCTTTGACCAGAAATACGGATTCCGTGATTACCGTGGAGGTGGACGCTCCTCCGGAAGAGAAACCGCCGGACGTGTGGCAGCCGGTGCCATTGCCATCAAGCTGTTAAACGAACTTGGCATTACATTTACTACCTACGCAAAATCCATCGGTCCTGTAGAGATCCGGTCCTTCTCAGAAGAAGAGATCCGAAATAATGCACTCTGCATGCCAGATGCCGACGCAGCCGCAAAGGCATCTGCCTATCTCGAACAATGTCTGAACAGTCAGGACAGTGCCGGCGGTGTGATCGAATGCCGCATCAAAAACGTTCCTGCCGGTCTGGGCGATACGGTTTTTGACAAGCTGGATGCTACCCTCGCTCATGCGATCATGTCCATTGGTGCTGTAAAAGCTGTTGAGATCGGTGACGGCATCAACGTGACACGTCTTACCGGTTCCGAAGACAACGACGGTTTTGTACAGAAAAACGGCATTATTTCCAAAACTTCCAACCACGCAGGTGGTATTATGGGCGGTATGAGTGATGGCAGCGATATCATTCTCCGTGCACATATCAAACCTACTCCTTCCATCAGTCAGTCTCAGTCTACTGTGACCAACACCGGAGAAAACCTGGAGCTTGAGATCAAGGGCCGGCATGATCCGGTGATCGTACCGCGTGCAGTAGTCGTTGTGGAAGCTATGGCAGCACTTACCATTACAGATGCACTTTTTAACAATATGAGTGCACGGATGGATCGTATCCACGAATTTTATCAGCGGTAATTTCACATTTTGACCTGTCAGATAAAAAATTATAAATGCGCAAAAAAACAGACTCAGGGAAAGTTCCTACTCGTCCCTGAGTCTGTTTTTGTCTGCCTGTACAAGACTTACTTTGATCAATCCTGTTCTTAATCCAACTGCTCCCATGTATCCGGTACCGGCCAGATATGGATACAGTTCGGTGTCTCGATCTTTCTTGGTTTTTCGTTCATCATGATGATATTCTTTTCATAATCCACAGTGAAAACGGTAATACTGTTGCTGGCATGATTGGCAACAGCAATATGCTTGTTATCCGGGAAGATCATAAGATCCTTCGGGTAATCACCACTGATCGGAAGTGTAAATTTCTTGGTCAGAAGACCTGTTTCCTGGTCTACTGCATACATAGTCACAGTATTTTCCCCTGCTGTTGTACAGAAAAGATATTTACCGTCCGCAGAAAGAGACATACCGGAAGCTGCGTTATGGAGCGCATCATTGGAATCCTCTTTTCCAAGAGTGGTAATGCTCTGAAGCAGCTGGAACTCCGGATTCTTACCGCTTCCGTCATAGCTGTATACCTTCACCTCATTGCTGAGCTCAAAAAGAAGATATGCAAATCTTCCGTCATCACTGAAACGGATGATACGAGGGCCGCTCTCTCTCGGGCAGCGAAGAATGTCAACCAGCTCCAGTTTGTCTTTCTTCTTATTGATACGATAGATCTTAACCTGGTCGATACCATTATCTACCGCACAGAGATACTTATTATCCGGTGTCGGACGTACACAATTAACATGCGGACGGAAGTTGCGCTCTGCCACGCTTCCAAGTCCCTTGTGGAAAACGCCGTCCATAACACTTCCCAGACGGCCGTCTTTATGTGTATGTACAACCGTTACCTTACCATCATGGTACCCTGCCACATAAAGATATCTTCCGTCCACATCTGTTGCAAGATAGCAGCCTCGCATTCCGTTGATATCCACACTGTTGAGGCGGGTAAGATCACCGTTCTTGTCTCTTTCAAATACAGCTACACCCTCATCCTCAATGGAATACAGATATTTACCGTTTTTTGATACTGCCAGATGAGAAGCATTGCTAACTTCCACTTCGCTTCGTTCTGTGAGTGTTCCTTTTTCTACATCTACATCGTATACCTGAATTCCCTTACTGGTTCCATGGGTATATGTTCCCACGTAAGCCACGTACTTCTTTTTTCCCATAAGTTCTGGCCTCCTGCTTTTTACATTGGTTACGTATTTTTGTGTTTATTTTATCACAAAGCTTCTGCAAGAACAAGTTACCATCCTGTTATCTTTTGTGCAATTTTTTATGCAAAGCTGCCGTTCACTATGGCGTTCACACATGATCCACGCAAATGGATCGGCTCCTGCGCATCCATTACGCCTCTTTACAGATCTCCCAAAGCGCCTCTCATTGCTTCCAGAGTTTCATCAATTACTTCATCTGTATGCGCTGTGGAAAGGAACATCGCCTCAAACTGGGAAGGTGCAAGATGAATGCCTCGTTTCAGCATTCCCTTGAAATATTTTGCAAAAAGCTCCAGGTTGGATGTTTTTGCAGAAACATAGTCTTTTACCTCCTGGTCTGTAAAGAAAATACTTGCCAGAGAAGAATCATAGTTTACCTGATATGGAAGACCTTTTTCCTCCACGATCTTCTTCAAGCCGCCGTAAAGCTTCTCACCTTTGGCAGCCAGATCTTTATAGATTTCCTGATGCTCATAGAGATATTTCAGCTGTGTGAAACCTGCAGCCATGGCAACCGGGTTTCCGCTTAAGGTACCTGCCTGGTATACAGGACCACACGGTGAGATCAGATCCATGATCTCCTTACGTCCGCCATAAGCGCCTACCGGCATTCCTGCGCCGATTATTTTCCCGTAGGTGACAAGATCCGGACGGATACCAAAATACTCTGCTGCTCCGCCAAAGGCAAGTCGGAAGCCTGTGATCACTTCATCAAAGATCAGCAGACAATTGTGCTCATCGCAAAGCTCACGAAGCCGCTTTAAGAAACCTGGTTTCGGAGGAACCACACCCATGTTTGCTCCTACTGCCTCCACGATCACGGCTGCCACATTTCCCTCTTCCTGTTTGAGAAGTGCTTCCACACTGGCGGCATCATTGTAGGTAGCCGTCATGGTATCCTGTGTACAGCCCTTCGGAACACCGGCGCTGTCCGGAATACCACTTGCCATGACACCGGAGCCGGCACTTACCAGAAGGCAGTCACTGTGTCCGTGATAGCAACCTGCAAATTTGATGATCTTGTCTTTTCCGGTAAAACCTCTTGCTGCACGGATGGCACTCATAACAGCTTCTGTTCCTGAGTTTACCATACGGATCATATCTACATGTGGAATATGTTCACAGATAAATTCTGCGATCTCTACTTCGATTCCTGTAGCACAGCCAAAGCTCAGGCCATTTTCGCAGGCCTTGATCACACTCTCGCGGATCTCCGGGAAATTATGTCCCAGGATCATCGGGCCCCAGGAATCAATGTAATCCACATAACGGTTTCCATCTACATCATAGATGTAGCATTTATCTGCTTTTTCAATAAAACGAGGTGCCTCACCGATGGCTCCGTAAGATCTTACCGGGCTGTTTACGCCTCCCGGGATTCTTTTTACCGCACGCTCAAATAACTGTTCTGATCTTGTCATCAGCCGATTCTCCCTTCATCCATAAGTCTTGCCAGAAGCTCCGCATAATAGGTAAGATAGATCTGCGCACCGGAACGGAATGCTCCTGTAGCCATCTCACCAACGATCCTTTCTTCGTCGATCCAGCCGTTTGCAGCTGCTGCTTTTACCATTGCATATTCACCGCTGACACTGTATGCCGCAACTGGTACATTGGTAGCTTCCTTTACCTGCCAGATCATATCCTGATATGCAAGAGCCGGTTTTACCATGATGATGTCCGCACCTTCCTCAACATCTGTAAGGGCTTCTTTCAGACCTTCTCTGCTGTTGTGTGGGTCCATCTGGTAACTCTTTCTGTCCCCAAAAGACGGAGCAGAATCTGCTGCCTCACGGAACGGGCCATAAAATGCAGAAGCATATTTTACTGCATAGGACATGATCGGTGTTGTATAATGTCCGGCCTTGTCCAGACACTGACGGATCGCTGCAACACGACCATCCATCATATCAGACGGAGCAACCATATCTGCACCTGCCTCCACGTGGGAAAGTGCTGTTTTTGCAAGAAGCTCCAGCGTCTTGTCATTGTCCACATCATGACCGCAGAGAACGCCGCAATGGCCATGGGAAGTGTACTCACACATACATACATCTGTTACATAATAAAGCTCCGGAAATTTCTCTTTTGCAATGCGAAGAGCTCTCTGAACGATCCCCTCCGGATCATAGGCACCGCTGCCCACTTCATCCTTATGGTCAGGAATACCAAAAAACATCACACTGCCTACACCGGCTTTGGAAAGCTGTTCCAGTTTATACGGAAGACGGTCCAGGCTGTAACGGTACTGCCCGGTCATGGACGGAATTTCTTCTTCCTTATTTTCTCCTTCCATTACGAACATAGGATACATAAGAGAAGATTTATCCATTCTTGTCTCACGTACCATCTTACGAAGGTTTTCGCTACCTCTTAATCTTCTTGGTCTTTTTGTCAGTTCCATGATCATTCGCTCCTTTTCATATCCTCCACCAGCTTGACAAGACTGTCAATGGTGGCTTTTTCTGACATATATGCTTTCATTCCAAAGCTCTCAGCAGCCGCCTTCGTCTGTCTGCCGATGCAGGCCGCCTTAACCTTTGAATAATCCAGTCCTTTTGTTCCCTCTACAAATCCCTTCACAGTGGAGGCACTTGTAAACACCGCACAGCTGATCTGTCCTGTTTCAAATTCCTTCTTCTCATCGATGAGCTGGCTCTTTTCGTAAAGAGTCTGATAAGTCGGAACATCCTCGACCACAGCGCCTGCCTGTGCAAGAAATGCGGTGAGCTTTTCATTACCCTTTTCTGCCCGCGGGATAAGTATCTTTTCTCCACCGGAAAGAAGCTCTGAAAGTTCCTTTCCAAGAGTATCCCCGTCATATACCGACGGCACAAAATCTGCCAGCAGACCTCTTTCCTTCAGGGCCTTTTTTGTTCCTTCCCCGATCACGGCCAGACGGGCATTTCCCATGGCACGGATATCTTTTCCATGGCGGATCAGTTCTTCAAAAAATACCCTTACACCTGTAGGGCTGGTAAATACAAGCCACTGATATTCCTCCAGGTGATCCAGCGCTTTATAGAGACGGCTCTGGTCTTCCATGGGGACAGTACGGATCGCCGGAAGCTCCAGAACCTCCGCGCCTTTTTCACGAAGCATGTCCGCAGTTCTGGAAACAAGCTCTTTCGGTCTTGTGACAAGGACCTTCCATCCTGAAAGCGGCAGTTCTTCATACCAGCCAAACTTCTCTGCCAGTGTACATACCTTACCCACCACAATGATCGCCGGTGTCTCGATCCCCTGGCGTTTCACCTCTTCTTCCAGGGTAGAAACTGTTGCTACGATCCGTTTCTGACCTGCTGTAGTTCCCTTCTGCAGGATCGCCGCAGGCATGTCCTTTTCCATTCCTGCACCTATCAGACCCTCGCAGATATCCGGAAGTGCGGACACGCCCATCAGAAATACAAGCGTTCCCTTTGTATCAACAAGTGCCCGGAAGTCTATATCATATTCTTCTCCGGCTTTCTTGTGTCCTGTAATGATGTGGACTGAAGAACAGAAATCCCTGTGTGTTACCGGAACCCCGTTATATGCCGGTACTGCAATGGAGGAAGTAACACCCGGAACAACCTCATAAGGGATCCCATTCTCCCGAAGAAGCTCCAGCTCCTCTCCTCCTCTTCCAAAGAGGAATGGATCTCCGCCTTTCAGGCGCACCACACGAAGACCCCGCTGTGCCTCCTCAAGAAGTACCTGATTGATATTTTCCTGACGCATGATATGGTGACTGGCACGTTTGCCTACATTGATCAGCCTGGCATTTTCCGGGATTCTTGACAGAACTCCCTGACCTACCAGACTGTCATAGACGACCACATCTGCCTGTTCCAGCACTTTGAGGCCTTTTAATGTAAAAAGGCCGATATCGCCAGGACCCGCTCCTACCAGCCATACTTTTCCTGTTTTCATCTGTTTTCTCCTTTTTTCCGAAGAGTTTCTGCCAGTTCCCTGCCTAAGCTTTCCGCATCTGCCTTATTGCCACGCAGTGTTCCTGTTACATAGGAACCGTCTTTTTCATTATAATAAAGCCCTCTGAGATAGATCTCATCCCCGAGAATTTCCGCATGGGCAGCCACCGGAGAAGAGCACCCTCCATCCAGGAGCTTTACAAAAGCACGCTCCGCACTTCCCGCGGTCCAGGCATCCTTATCACAGTAGCCCTCCAGGAAATCATAAGCTTCCCCTTTTCTTCCCTGTACAGCAAGGATTCCCTGACCAGCAGCCGGAATGATCTCATCTGCTGTAAAATACCGGTTGATCCTGGATTCCAGTCCAAGTCTCTTAAGGCCGGCAGCAGCCAGGATCAATGCACTGTACTGTCCTTCATCCAGCTTCCGGAGTCTTGTCTGAAGATTTCCGCGGATACTTCTGACATCCATATCCGGATACAGTTTTTTAAGCTGTAAGGTTCTCCTTAAGCTGGAGCATCCAAGGGGCTTGCTTTTATCAAGTTCAGAAGCTCCCTCAGGAAGAACCAGTACGTCTCTCGGATCTTCTCTTTTGGAAAAAGCCAGAAGCGGCAACTCCTCCGGAACCTCCATAGGCATATCTTTCAGGCTGTGTACAGAAAGAATACTTCTTCCATCTATCAGTGCTTTATCCAGCTCCTTTACAAAAAGCCCTTTTCCGCCAACCTTATCCAGTGTACGGTCCAGAATGATATCCCCGGTAGTTTTCATAGTGAGGATTTCCACTTCCAGATCCGGATTTTTTTCTTTTATGTAGTCACGGACCATTTCGCTCTGCAGCACTGCAAGCTTACTCTCTCTGCTGCCGATCACGATCTTATCTCTCTTCATCTTCATCCTGCTCTCCCAATACTTTTTCCAGCGCATTCTGGATCTCTTCCCTTACACGCTTTGCTTTTTTGTGATCCAGTCCACTGGCTGTAACTCCAACTACCATTTCATCCCGCATATATACGCCTGGGAAATAAAAATCACAGGCTTCCCGGTCGGAGGCTACATTAACATAAATGCCCTCCTCCTTACAGACACGGTGGATCTCATCATTCAGCTTCCAGTCATTGGTGGCTGCGATCACCATATATGCGTTGGCAAAGTCTGAACGTTTCACGGGACGGATATATAAAGTTACAGTTCCTGCTTTTCCAAGATCCATAAGCTCCTGGGTCACTTTTGTAGCCACTACCGTGATATCTCTTGTAAATTTCAGAAGAGTCTTTATTCTTCTGGTAGCAATATTACCACCACCTGCCACAACGATATTTTTATCGGACAGGTCTATAAACATGGGGAAATAAGGTTTATTCTTCATAAAGTTTCTCCAGTCCTTCCACACATTCCAGAAAAGCATCCTGGTTCAGGCTGTCCCGAAGCCCGAAGATCAGCTTGTTCACAACCTTTCCAGCTGCAGTATCCACTGCTTTTTTCAGGTTTTCTCTGTCTGAATCCTCCATAGGAGTTTTCCGGAAGATTTTTTCGATCCTCAGGTTCAGATCTTCCACAGCATCCGCTTTGATCTCCTGGATGCGCGGGATGATATCACGACCTTCCAGCCACTGGAAAAATTCGTTCATCTGGGCCTTCACAATGGCTCCTGCTGCTTCTAGGTTATCTGCAAGTTCCTTCGGTGTCTCGCCGGTTCGGAAGCTGTCCATATCATAAAGTGTGATGTTATCTTTTTTTCGGATCTCCGGATCAATATCTCTTGGAACTGCCAGATCGATAAGGATCATAGGTCGTTCCACACGTACATCCTCAAACAATTCTTCCGTCAGTGTATAATTGGGGCTTGCTGTTGCGCTGACCACCAGGTCACACTCCGGCAGATAATCCATTCTCTCACCATAATTGATCCTGCTGCATCCAACAGGAATGCTCACAACACCACTTCTGTACTGACGGATCGTAACCGTCACATCCGCTCCTGCTTCACGCAGTGTCTGGGCAGCCATCTTCCCCATCTCACCGTTTCCGATCACCATACAGACTTTATTGCGAACATGATAACCGCCCTCTTCCAGAAAACGGATGGCCTGATGGATCACAGAAGGATTTCCATGGGAAAACGGCACTTCCGTTTTGATCTTCTTGCCTGCAGTTACCGCCATACGGAAAAGCACCTCCAGAACACTGTCTGTGGTAAACTCATCCCTTGACATACTCAACGCATCTTTTACCTGGGTCAGGATCTGATCTTCCCCCAGGATCTGGGATTTCAGTCCGCTGGTAAGATAAAACAGGTGTTCCACCGCCTCTTCGTTTTCTCTGCTGGTAAAATACTTCTGGTATTGTTCTCCCTGCACACCTTTCAACGAGCAGAGCCACTGATACAGGTCCGGCTTCTCCTCATCTGCAGTACTTACCCACAGTTCCAGCCGGTTACAGGTCGACAGAATAATACACCCGCAGATCCCAGCTTCTTCTTTCAGCCTGCGCAACGCCTCTCCGGTATTTTTACGGGTAAAAGCAAACTGCGCTCTGACATCTACAGGTGCCATATTATGATCGATTCCAATCATGAATATACTCATGTCCTACGTTTCTCCTTTGTTTCCACAATCTTTTATAATGATAAACATTTCCGTAAGGAAAGTCAACTACGATTGACAATGTCAGCCCTCCCTTTTATAATATCTTATGGTAGAAATTGCGGATCATCTTTATATTCCAGCGGAGAAATATAAAGAGTTTATCATAATCACCATAATTATCAGGATGGAGGAAATCCCCGTATGAACTCAGCTTCAAAAAAAGCGATCCTAGTAGTAAGTTTCGGCACAAGCTATGAAAACACCCGTAAGCTTACCATCGAGGCCATCGAGCACGATATTGCCGATGCATTCCCGGCCTGTCCCACCTACCGTGCATGGACAAGCAAAATGATCATTGCCAAACTGAAAAAGCGGGACGGTCTTACGATCCACACGGTAAAGGAGGCTCTGGAACAGATGCTTCTGGATGGTATCACCGATGTGATCGTACAGCCGACTCATGTGATCAACGGTATCGAAAATGATCAGATGAAAGCCGATGCGCTTTCTTTTCGTGACCGTTTTTCCAGTATTGTTTTCGGAAATCCTCTTCTCACAACAGAAGAAGATAACCAGGCGATCGTCCGGGTAGTTGCAGATGAATTCCGGGACATGGATCCGGACACTGCACTTGTACTGATGGGACATGGAACAGAACACTACGCAAACACGGTTTACGCTGCTTTGGATTACCGTTTTAAAGATACCGGACATAAAAATATTTTTCTTGGAACTGTAGAAGCCTATCCGGCCCTGGACTCCCTTCTCCGGGCTGCCGACAGCTTTCATCCGAAAAAGATCGTGCTGGCGCCTTTCATGATCGTAGCCGGCGACCATGCACAGAACGATCTGGCCGGTGCAGATCCGGACTCCTGGATGAACCGTCTTTCTTCCGAAGGATATGAAGTCACCCCTGTACTGAAGGGACTTGGCGAATATCCCCAGGTCCGGCAGATCCTTGTGGAACATGTACAGCAGGCCATGAACGCTTCGATCTGACAGAGATCAGATGATCCATATATATCCCTCATAAAAAAAATGCACCGTGATCCATCCCTGGATCTTCCGGTGCAGTTTTTTATTTTTTATGAAATTACTTGAAATTCTGAAATTCCTGTTATTTATGCCATCAGTTCATCCAGTTTTGTCTTTACAGCAAGGATAAACTCTTTGCTGTTCAATACCTGTACCTCTTTCAGGGAAGTGATCAGTGCAAGATCCTTGGTCATCTTTCCGCTTTCAATGGTATCCAGTGTTGCTTTTTCCAGTTTTCCTGCAAAATCAGCAAGTGCTTCATTTCCGTCCAGCTCGCCTCTCTTGCGGAGAGCTCCTGTCCATGCAAAGATCGTTGCAACGGAGTTTGTGGATGTTTCTTTTCCCTCAAGATGACGATAATAGTGTCTCTGAACTGTTCCATGGGCAGCCTCATACTCAAAATATCCCTTCGGGGATACCAGTACAGAGGTCATCATGGCAAGAGAGCCAAATGCGGAAGATACCATGTCGCTCATAACATCTCCGTCATAGTTCTTGCATGCCCAGATAAAACCGCCATCTGACTTCATAACACGGGCTACGATATCATCGATCAGACTGTAGAAATAGGTCAGGCCGGCTTCCTCAAATTTATCCTTAAACTCTGCATCAAAGATCTGCTGGAAAATCTCTTTAAATCTTCCATCGTATGTTTTGGAAATGGTATCCTTGCTTCCGAACCATACATCCTGCTTTGTGTCCAGTGCATAATTAAAGCAGCTTCTCGCAAAGCTCTTTACGGAATCATCAAGATTATGCATGCCACGGAGAACACCTGCTCCATCAAAATGCTGGATCAGCTCCTTACGCTCTTCTCCGTCTTCGCCCTCAAATACAAGATATGCATCTCCCGGCTTGTCAATATAAAATTCTGTATTCTTATAGATATCTCCATATGCATGACGTGCAAGTGTGATCGGTTTCACCCAATTCTTTACACATGGCTCGATTCCCTTTACAACGATCGGCGCACGGAATACAGTTCCATCAAGAATGGCACGGATCGTTCCGTTTGGACTCTTGTACATTTTTTTCAGGTCATACTCTTCCATTCTGGCTGCGTTTGGCGTGATCGTGGCACATTTTACGGCTACTCCGTATTTCTTGGTTGCTTCTGCTGCATCAATGGTAACCTGATCATCTGTCTCATTTCTGTGCTCAAGACCAAGATCATAATATTCTGTATTCAGTTCCAGATACGGTGTGAGAAGTTCATCCTTGATGATCTGCCACAGGATACGTGTCATCTCGTCTCCGTCCATCTCAACTAAAGGTGTCTGCATTTTGATTTTTTCCATATTATTTTCTCCTTTTGAGGTTTATTCTCCTGTTCGGATTCCAGGTGCTCTTTCCTTTAGAATCTTTCTTCAGCACTTTTACTGTACATTGTACTCATATTTTCCGGTTCCGTCAACGCTTTTGTGCTTTACCACACTATGTTTATAAGAATTGTATAATAATTCAGCCTGCCAACAGTTTTTCACAGTTAAATTTTCCCCATCCCTGCTGATTTCTGGGAAGTCCCATATCTTCTGCATTTTCTCTTAACAACATCTTTACCTCTACATTAGAAAGCCGGGGATCTTTTTCCAGAAGGCAGGCGATCCCTCCTGACACCAGAGGCGTCGACATGGAGGTTCCGCTTTTGAGCCCATATGAGTACGGCAGTCCCGGTGCACAGGCAATGACCTGGCTTCCCGGCGCTACCAGATCCGGTTTGCACACACAGTCAAAAGTAGGGCCTCTTCCGGAAACTGCCTTTCTGCCATTCAGCATATCACTGGAGCCTACGGTAATGATTTTCCGGCTGCTTCCCGGTGCTGTTACCGTGCCGGCCCCCGGTCCCTGATTTCCTGCTGCAGCTACCACCACAAATCCCAGATCCCAAAGTTTTTCCACTCCTTCAAGAAGATCTGTCTGTTCCTTATGATCCCGGGATGTTGTTCCCACTGAAATATTAACGATACGGATATGATAAATGCTTCCAAACTCCATGATCCACCGAAATGCCCGCATCACATCCTCCCTGCTTCCGTTCCCGAAACGATCCAGAACCTTCAGAGCAGCGATACTGCAGCCAGGTGCAGCCCCTTTATATTTTCCACCTGATGCAGTTCCGTCCCCTGCAAGGATCCCGCTGACATGAGTCCCATGTCCGTTATCATCATATGGGCTGCGTCTGACTCCTGTAAAATCACGAAACACGGAAATACGGCTGCCAAAATCTATATGAGGAAAAATACCGGTATCCAGAACCGCCACGCCTATCCCTTTTCCTGTATACATCCTTTTATACCTTTCCAAAGCTCTCCCGCCGGACATCTGACCTTTCTTTAGCTTATTCTGCGGACATCTTTCCCGCTACTCGTTTTATATAAAAAGACCCCGGGATCTTACATCTGAATCCCCGGGATCTTTGCTGTATATTTTATTTAGTTTCCTCTTCCTGTACGGAAATTAACTGTTTTCTGGATCTGATTGTCCATTCCGTAGCTGTAGCTTCCATAAACTCCGGTATGCCAGCCCTTAGCCTGTCCTTCCGGGTCATAATGAAGTCCGTTTATGATCACCCAGCTATGTCTTGTAAAACCATCTCCAGCTCCATCTCTGGTTCCCGGAACACGACCGCATACCACATATGGATCATATCCGATCTCTCTTGCCAGTGCGGCAAATGCACAGGCATAGCCATAACAGTTTCCCTTTCCTGTAGCAAGCGTTCTCCACGCAGTCATTCTCCACCAGTCATTCTGATTTAAATTCGGATAATAGGCAGATGAATAATAGGTATTATTTATCACATAACTCCAGCACGCCTGCAGCTTCTGGCTTTTGGACATTCCACTTCTTGTAATATTTTGGACCACGCCTATACAATGCAGCTTCAGGCTGCGCATATCATTTTTTACAGCCTGCCCCTTTCCGTTAAACCGGATTCCCTCCAGAGTACGGTTTTTGTAAAAACGTCCCCAGGAATCCGCATAGTAAAGATTTCTATCCGGAAGGCACAGCCAACCCTTTGAAGGATTTCCATATTTATTTACGTAATAGGAATATTTTCCTACATTTACGATACGTGACGTCTTTCCGTTCAAAAGGCGTCCTGCAGTATCAAACACATAGATCCTGGAACCGATCTTGTTATGGTAAGTTAACGCATAATATTTAGGCCCGAAATAATACCGTTTTCCCTTTACGGTCTTCCATTGGTTTCTGATCTTTCTGCCCTTGGTGTAGTAGTAATATTTTCCTTTTTCTCTGTAGAGACCGGTTTTCTTCTTTACAGTTGCCGTAGTAGTTGCTGCCTGCGTCTCACAGGTTACGGAAACCGTGCAGATCTGCACCGCAAAAAGCATGACCATCGCCATAAAAAACAATTTTAATCTTTTCATACGTATCTTTCCTTATCGTTCATTCTAATCAATACTCTTCGTATCTCACACTTCCGTCAGAATAGGTGATCTCATAGTAGCCATGACCACTTCCGTCACAGTCATCATAGGCCTGACGGCTAACTTCGGTAGGTTCTGATGCTGCTGCCTCTGCTGCTGCCTGTGCCTCTGCTGCTGCCTGTGCCTCTGCCGCTGCCTGTGCGTCTGCCGCTGCTTGTGCGTCTGCCGCTGCCTGTGCGTCCGCTGCTGCCTGCGCGTCTGCCGCTGCCTGCGCGTCTGCTGCTGCCTGTGCCTCTGATGCCGCTTTTGCCTCTGCCACTTTTTTCTCTTCAGCTGCTTTCTGCTCTGCTACCAGCTTGTCGATCTCATCTTTATTGGAAGTGAAGTATGTATGTGCCGCATATCCCTTAACACCATCTCCTTCAACCTTCAGCCATCCAGGGCATACACCGGTTACCTTGAACTCGGTTCCAAGAGATGTTACTTTCAGGGATTTTGATTTTGTATCCGCTTTTTCACGGATATTTACATTGGATTTTGCATAGGTAGTGGCAGCTTCTTCCAGCTCAGTCTCCTTCGCATCTTCCAGCGCTTCCTGAGATTTTCCTTTTTCATCTGTATAGGAAATATAAAGGATCTCATACTCATTATAAAAAACAGGTTCTTTCCAGTCATCCGGTGTCACATTCCGGAAGGTATGCTCTGTACCATCTTTCATGGTGATCACTAGATCCTGACCTGCCGCATCCTTGGAGTCTTTCTTTTTGCTGTCATCCTCTTTTGCATCCTGAAGCTCTGCGGATTTCACCTCAAGTCCGCTCTGATTTTTTACTGTAAGCTCTCCGATCTGAAAATCCTCTGCGGTCTCTTTTTCTTCTGCGGAATCTTTATCGCCAGTTTTCTCTGCGGTTTCCTCCTTTGTCGTTGTCTCGTCTGCAAAAGCAGCTGTCGGTGCCCCCAGACACATCGCTGCGATCAATGCTGCCCCTAAAAGCACCTGTACTGTTTTTTTTCTCATTTCTTATATCCTCCTTTATAGTGTCAGTCCGCCTATTATACGGGCTGAATCTTTGTTGCCTGTAAGAATTTCGATCTGATTTCCGTCTGCTGCAAGAAGTGAACGGTCCAGATATAAGCAAAAACCGCTGCTGTCCGTTTTTCCATCTTCTGTGGAAACATCCATCGGAAATGCTTCATAAATCTTATCATGGTTCAATCTTATATAAATCCTGCTGTCTATATCCAGATATTTTTCTTCAATACAACCTGTGATCTTTTCCAGATTTCCCTGGATCTCGCACTGAACTGCTCCGGCACCGGCAGGAACCGTATCTTCTTCCGTAACATTCACCTGACACTCCGGTCCTTCCATGATCGGCGGTGACTGTGCCATTTCCGGGAGAAAACGCTCTGCCCGTTCCACGATCACAGTATCTGCATTCTTCTCATCCACTTCACTCATCTGGTAAGGTACTCCTCTGGAAAAATACGCACTGGAATAAGCATCTGCCATAAACGGAAGCAGTGCATTACCAAAAGAATCACGGAACATGACCAGACTTCCTTCCTTCACAGGATTTACCGTTGTGATCTTCGGATCAAAATTACTTACCACTTCTCCCACATAGGCAAATGTTGTCTGTCTGTCATAATAAACTTCCTCTTCCGGTGTCGTTGCAAGAGGATACAGCATCTCATCCAGATCTCCTGTGAAATCTGTTTTTATAGTATAGGGTTCCTCCTTATAGGAAACATGCTCCTTTTTCAGAGAAGACAGCAATGTTTCCGCCGCAACTGCAGCACCCTTGTTGTTCCAGTGTGAATCTCTTTTGTGATAAAGAACTTCTTTCTCTTCTGAAAGAGTCTCATACAGATCTCCGTAAGAAACCTGCTCCTGCCTGAGATATTTCTGAAGATTAACAAGGTTTTTGTCCGATGATACCTTCAGGCTGTCATAGTACGGCATGTTCTCTCCATAGAGTGAGTTTTTATTAGGTGCCACAGTAAAAAGAAACTGCACACCTTTTTCATTCAATGTCTCCTGCATCATGGCCAATGTATGTGCAATATTAAAAAGGCTTCTCTCGGAAAGAAGCTCCTCTCCAAGATAATCCTCCAGCGAATCCTTATAATAAAGCCAGTTATCGGTTCCCTGGATCACACCATCTGCAGTAGATACTCCGAAAATCTTCCCGTTCAGAAGGGCATTTGCCGTTACCAGCTCATTTCGAAACGCAAAATGTTCCTGAAAATATTCGCCTGCTTCCGGCAGCCAACGGGTATTGATCTCGTTTTCTTTTTTCAGTTCAGGAAACTCAGCCAGTCTTCGGTTTTCAGACGATGCTTCCTGCTTTGTCACCGCCATCCCCAGAGATGGCACAAGACAAGCTGCAAAAAATGCAGTAATATAAAGCACCTGCAATTTTTTCATGTTTTCTGCCTCCTCTTAAAATCGAAAATAGATGAACGGATTATAGGTTCCGCCGGCAAGGCTCAATACACAAAGCGCAAAACCAGCCAGACTTAATACATAGGTAAAGCCTTCATACCATTTATACTTTTTCAGCATGCTGTTTACCGGAACTGCTGCGACCAGTGCTGCTGCCAGCGTTACAAGATATACCGGTGTCAGCTGCTGCAGTGTAAGGCTCATTGCAGAAGCCTTCCATCCAAAATCCGTAAACATTTCTCTGATCCAGAAACATCCCTGCTTCATAGTGTCCGCACGGAAAAATACAAAGCCAACACAAACTACCAGAAGTGCATAGACATGCTGAAAAAAGCTCTTGAGTTTTCCGCCCTTTTTCCCGATAAATGGGATATACTCTTCCAGCATCAGGAAAAAGCCATGATAAATTCCCCAGAACAGAAAATTAAAGGAGGCACCATGCCAGATACCTGTACACACAAAAACGATCATTTTATTGACCACTGTACGGAATTTCCCTCTGCGGTTTCCCCCTAACGGAATATACAGATATTCCTTAAACCATCCTGAAAGAGACATATGCCATCTTCTCCAGAATTCACGGATACTGGCAGAAATATAAGGATAATCAAAATTCTCATGGAAATGAAATCCAAACATCATTCCGAGTCCCAGCGCCATATCACTGTAGCCGCTGAAATCAAAATAGATCTGCAGCATATAGGAAACTGCGCCCAGCCAAGCACCCGGACCGGTGATTCCGGTTGCTGCCGCACCAAAGAGATTATCCGCCACAAGTCCCATTGTATTGGCGATAAGAACCTTTTTGCTCAAACCTGCAATGAAACGCCGGATTCCTTTTCCGATTTCCTCCGGCGTCTGCTTACGATTATTGATCTCCGCCTCCACATCATGATACTTGACGATAGGTCCCGCGATCAGCTGTGGGAAAAATGAGATATACAGAAGCACCTTTCCGAAATTCTTCTGAACCGAAGCATCTCCCCGATAAACATCGATCACGTAGGAAAGTGCCTGAAAAGTAAAAAACGATATTCCGATCGGCATCCGGACCTGCGGAACCGGAATTCCGGCACCGGTAACAGAATTAAATGTATCCACCAGAAATCCGGAATATTTAAAGATCACAAGAAGACCGAGATTTATCACCACAGCCAATGTCATTGTGAGCTTACGGATCTTCGGACATTCCCCTGTCAGGCGCGCTAAAATATAGTTGCCCGCCGATGAAGCAACCAGTAATATTACATAAATCGGTTCTCCGTATGCATAAAAGACCAGACTTGCCACTACAAGCAAAAAATTTTTGGCCCGCATCCCAGGTAAAAGGAGATGCAGACAAAAAGCAGCCGGAAGAAATACACACAGAAATACCATTGAACTGAAAACCATAATTATATTTATTTATCGGTCTGGCGAATCTTATTTGCTGATCACGTCCAGTACGATTTCCTTCCCTTTTTTGTCTTTGTATGTATTGACCCAGAATCTTGTGTATTCCAACAGATATTCCTGTCCGTCACCATAACAGCCATCTGTCTTTCTGGTACGAAGAGGTCTGCCAAGGGCTTTCCGCAGTGCTGCAGAACTCTTTTCTCTTACAAATGCTTTCCTTAATCTTGAAGATGTTCTGGCATCGTATACACCGGTTTTTGTATTAAAAGCATAAAATCCGGCTCTGGACTGTCCATATGCGGAATAATAAACGCCTTTTACCATCTGTGCATACCGGTTAAATCCATAGTATTTCCCGCCGATCTTTTTTACAAGGAGATAGTTCTCCCCGAAGAATGTTCCACCTTTATAAGCCTTTCCGGTGTTGGAAAAATAGTATCTGTATGTCATTTTTTTGCCGGTAGTCTTATTAGCGACAGTCACGGTTTTCCATGTATTCTTTACTTTTTTTCCCTTCACATAATAGTAGTATTGTCCGCCCTCTTTTTTGAGACCGTTTTTTACCTTGGCTGCCTTGGCTGTAGATGCTGCCTGTACAGTCTGAACCGCAATAAGTGGTTCAGCTGCCGGCATCTGGAGCATCATCAGACAAAGTACTGCTACCAGGATCTTCTTTGTCCACTTTTTCATGATCTGCTCCTATTCTTTAGAGAACGATATCTTCTCTTCCTTCAGTTTTATAGTATTTTTTCATGGATGAAGATTTCTGCATATAATATTTAACATCTTTTCTGGATTTGTTTCCTGCTGCATTTGCATCAAATGTATACCAGGTATTTCCGATCTTGATCTCTGTCCATCCATGTGGCTGCCATTTATTTTTATTAAATACATTACTTTTTCCCCAGCATACACGGACCGGAAGTCCTGTTGCACGTTTAGCCTGTACTGCAAAGGCTGATGCAACACCGTAGCAGTTTCCTTTTTTCATTCCCATGGTCAGATATGCAAACATCTGGCTTTTACCTTTTGTAAACTGCAAAGGTTTTCCGTCAAAGCCCTTCATTCTCATATATCCGTATTTTTTGGAACAGTTAAACAATTTCTGAAGAGCCGTTTTTTTCTGCGCAGTTGTAGTCAGACTTGCAGAAATCTTCTGGCTGCGAAGCACTGAATCTGTCATCTTGATCAGTTCTGCATTTGCTTTTTTGGATTTCCCAGTGTATTTTCCGTTGGAAGCAAACTGCATGGTTTTGTAGGTATTTCCGGATTTTACTGTATACCATCCGGTCTTTCTTGCACCATTCGAGCCTAAATAATATATCGCACCATTGATCTTTTTTAATTTGTTAGTAACTTTTTTACCTTTGATGTAGTAATAATACTGACCGCCCTCTTTTTTCCAGCCATTTTTAACAGCTGCTTTTGCGGTTGTTGTGGTTGCTGTTGTTGCCGCCTGCGCACACACTGTGCCAAATGTCAGGCAAAACAGCATTGTGATCATGAGAACAAGCTGTGCGAATCTTCTCTTTTTCATGGTTTCTTTTCCTCCTGTTTTAAAAATCTTCATACCCGGTGATAATTATAGCATTGCTCTGATTTTCTTGCAATATAATGTATAAAATACATTATCTCCTCCAATACTTAACATATCTGAAAAATAAAGGAGGTTTTTCTATGCTTCTCTTTTTTCTTGTATTCTTCGGACTCCAGATCTTTGTTCTTTTCTGCTGTGCCGCTGCAGGAAATGACGCCGCTTCCCAGGAACTATCTGACCAGGAACAGCTTCAGTTTATCGCAGAATGGAAAAAACAACATCAAAAAAAGGACGTCTGCTGAAGAACGTCCTTTTTGCTTTGCAATTCTATTCTCCATTCATATGATGATACACACCAGTCCGCCTTTGCTGTCATTTACGATCTTCTTCATAGTATCCTGAAGCTTCACCTGACTTTCTTCGCTGATCATGGCCAGCTTGTTCCGGATTCCGTCTTCCACCAGCTGCTGGATGGATTTTCCGAAAATATTGGTCTCCCAGATACTTTCCCCTCGCTCCGGGCTTTCTCTGATATACTTTATCAGGTCCTCCGCCTGCTGTTCTGTACCAACGATCGGAGCGATCTCCGTTTCGATTCCCGCCCGGATCATATGAATGGACGGACTTTTTGACCGGATCTTTACTCCGAATTTATTTCCCTGACGGATCACCTCAGGTTCCTCAATAGTGATCTCGGAAAGCTCAGGCACCACAACCCCATACCCTGTTCCTTTTACCGCTTCCAGGGCAGCCTGGACTTTTACAAATTGTTCTTTCATACCGGCAAGCTCTTTTATGGTCTGGATCAGTTCATATTCGCTTTCCATGGATATCCCGCTCATTTCACTGAGCATCTGATAATAATAAATGTCTTTTACTGCGATCCGGATACGGACTTTTCCATCGGAAAGACTGACCTGCTCAAGCAATGTATCTTCCACATATGGACTTTCCAGATATACTGATTCTCTGCTTACATCACGCACATGAGTAAGTCTGGTCATCTTTTCCCGAATCTCATTTAACAGAGCCGCCTTTACCTCATGTTCCGGAGAAAGCATCTCCACCCATCTGGGAACAAAAAGCTCTATCTCACTGACCGGGAATTCATAAAGGATCTTCTCCAGGATTCTGGTCACATCCTCTTTTCGAAGCTGTTCACAGTTGACTGCCAGAACGGATACTCCAAATTTCTCTTCCAGATGTTTTACAGTTTTTCCGGTTTCCTCACTGTAGGGAGTCTGGGAGTTTACCAGGATCAGAAAGGGTTTTCCCTGGACTTTCAGTTCTTTTATGGTCTGTTCCTCTGCCGGGATAAAATTTTCTCTGGGAATCTCCCCGAAACTTCCGTCTGTTGTGACTACAATCCCAATGGTGGAATGCTGGCTGATCACTTTTTCCGTTCCAATGCGGGCTGCATCATGGAACGGGATTGCTTTTTCCTGCCAGGGAGTTTTGACCATCCGCTCCCTGCCTTCTTCCACATTTCCGGATGCATCTTTTACCAGAAAGCCTACACAGTCAATGAGTTTTACCCGGATTTTCTGGTTTTCCCCTATGGATACTTCCACTGCTTCTTTTGGAATAAATTTGGGTTCTACGGTGGTGATCATTTTTCCGGCACCGCTTAATGGCAGTTCATCCTGAAGTTCTGCTCTTTTTCCCTCGCTGATCGATGGCAGTGCTATCAGCTCCATAAATCTCCGGATGAATGTGGATTTTCCTGTACGGACCGGTCCCACAACCCCTATGTAGATATCCCCGCCCGTCCGCGCCTGGATATCACGGTAAACCTGAAAGTTTTCCATATAAAAAAGCCTCCCTGCATATACTGGCCTGTAAGTTCCGGGAAACGTCTTAAAAAAGACAGTTCCCGCATACCACAGTATATGCCCGGAAGGCTTCTTATATGCTGCTGTTCACCGGGAACAGCAGCCCTTTGTATTCCTCATATCAGTCTTTGATATAGAACTCATTGTGAAGCAGATGATGCTCTTTGCCTTTGAGGAGTCCCTCATAAAGCTCCAGAACCAGTGGGTTCTCATCGGATTTCTTGATGATCATGGTATTGTCTGCATTGTACAAACCTCTTGCTCTGGCTGCCTTGGTTCTGTCACCGGATCTGGTCGGCTGACCTCCACCCATGATACATCCACGGCGGCATGCCATAACCTCGATCAGATGATAGTTTGCCTCGCCGTTCTTTACACGTTCCATAACGGTTCTTGCATTTGCAAGGCCACTGGCTACGCATACATTGATATCCATTCCCTTGTACGGTACGGTAAATTCCTTGATTCCCTCTTCACCACGAACACCGCACTCTGCAATCTCATGCATGGCTTCCTTGCTGTGATCCGGGCTCAGTCTTCGAAGAACTGCCTCGGTAACACCACCGGTAACACCGAAGATAACGCCACCGCCGGAACCAAATCCAAACGGCATATCGCATGCTTCCGGATCCAGTGTTGCAAAATCAAGACCAAAGTTATCGATCATGCGGAGAAGCTCTGTGGTTGTGATAACGATATCGGTATCCTGCTCGCCATCGGTAAAACTGTTGGGGCGGATTGCCTCTGCCTTCTTGGCTGTACATGGCATAATGGAAACCATAACGGTCTTCTTGCCTGCTGCATGCTCCGGATCACGGAAGTATTCCTTGATAACCGCAGACATCATTCCCTGTGGGGAACGGCAGGTAGAAATGTTCGGAACATATTCCTTATACTGATCTGTGATGAACTTCACCCATGCAGGACAGCAGGAAGTCAGAAGCGGAAGATTCTCACCCTTCTCCACTCTGTTTAGGAACTCCTTGGTCTCTTCCATGATGGTAAGGTCGGCACTGAATGTGGTATCGTATACTTCGTCAAAGCCCATTCTGTGAAGCGCGTTAACGATTTTACCCATAACACTTCTGCCTTTGGCAAGTCCGTAATGATCACCAACTGCAACACGAACTGCCGGTGCAACCTGTGCAACAACACGAGTATTCTTATCAGCCAGTGCATCCCATACTTCATCCATATGTGTACGGATGGAGATCGCACCTGTCGGACAGTAAACACGGCACTGACCACAGTTTACACACTGTGTCTCAGCAATCTTTTTATTGAATGCAGGCATGACCATGGCCTCTGTTCCACGGAATGCGAATCCAAGAGCTCCGATTCCCTGAAGTTCCTCGCAGGCACGTACACAGTTGCCGCAGAGGATACATTTGTTCGGATCACGGATGATGGACGGTGAACTGTCATCGATCTCGTGCTGTTCTCTTGTATTTTCAAAACGGATATCCCGCACGCCAAGGCGATGTGCCAGCTCCTGCAGGATACATTCGCCGCTCTTTACACAGGTTGTACAGTCACGGCAATGTGCTGCAAGAAGCAGCTCCACGATCAGTTTACGATATTTCTTAATACGACCGGAGTTGGTATAGATAACCATTCCGTCTCTCGGCTGCTCGGAACAGGAGGCAAATGTTTTGCCTCTGTCATCCTCAACTGTACAGAGACGACAGGCACCAAAGGTGGAAACCTCTGAATGATAGCACAGTGTGGGGATATTGATACCGGCATTCCTGATGACTGTCAGGACATTTTTTTCGTCGGTGAATTCTACTTTTCTTCCGTCAATTGTCATTGTACCCATAAGATATCCTCCCTTCTATGCTTCCACATAAATCGCATCAAAGTTACAGTTATCCTTACAGGATCCGCATTTGATACATACGTCGTTGTTGATTACATGTGGATGCTTGATCTTTCCTGAAATCGCACCAGCCGGACAGTTCTTTGCACACTTGCCGCAGCCGATACAGAACTCAGGATTGATATGGAATTGACGGAGCGCCGTGCAGACCTTCGCACGACATTTTTTATCTACGATATGCTCTACATATTCGTCACGGAAACGCTTCAGAGTACTGATGACCGGAAGCGGTGCACTCTTACCGAGTCCGCACAGGGCCATGCTCTGAACCATGTTTGCAAGCTCTTCCAGCTCATCCAGATCGGAAAGCTCACCCTTACCTGCGACGATTCTCTCCAGGATCTCAAGCATACGTTTGGTACCCTCACGGCAAGGAACACATTTACCACAGCTCTCACGCTGTGTAAAGCTCATGAAGAAACGCGCAACCTCTACCATACAGGTATTCTCATCCATAACAACCAGTCCGCCGGAGCCCATGATGGCATCCAGCTTCTTAACAGAATCAAAATCAAGCGGATGATCGATCTGATCGTCGATCAGACATCCACCGGAAGGACCGCCGATCTGTACACCCTTAAATGCAGCACCGCTCTTAAGACCGCCGCCAATGTCATAAATGATATGACGGAGGCTTGTTCCCATTGGAACCTCGATAAGACCGGTGTTCTCAATGGAACCGGTAAGTGAGAAAGTCTTGGTTCCAGGGCTTCCCTCTGTACCGATGGTGTGGAACCAGTCTGCTCCCTGAAGGATAATCTTCGGTACGTTGGCATAAGTCTCTACGTTATTCAGAACCGTAGGTTTACCCCACAGGCCCTGCTCAACCGTTCTCGGAGGTTTTACTCGAGGCATACCTCTGTTGCCTTCGATAGAAGCAGTCAGGGCAGAACCTTCACCACATACGAACGCTCCGGCACCGCGATTGATATGTAAGTGGAAATTAATACCGGAACCAAGGATATTATCACCAAGAAGGCCATAGGACTCTGCCTGCTCAATAGCCATTCGAAGTCTCTGTACAGAAAGAGGATACTCGGCACGCACATAAATATAACCATCTTCTGCACCTACTGCATAGGCAGCGATCACCATACCCTCGATCATCTTGTAAGGATCACCTTCCATTACGGAACCATCCATAAATGCTCCCGGGTCACCCTCATCACCGTTACATACTACATAACGGACTTTTTCCGGCTGGCGTGCAACCTGTGACCATTTCTTGCCTGCAGGGAAGCCTGCACCGCCACGGCCGCGGAGACCAGACTTCGAGATCTCGTCGATAACACCCTGTGGGGTCATCTCAAAGAAAGCCTTCGCCATAGCGGAAAATCCGCCTACGGAAATATATTCATCAATGGACTCTGCATCGATCTTGCCACAGTTCTCAAGAACGATCCTTGTCTGCTGGTTCAGGAACGGAATGTCACTGGGATGTGGACAGGCCTCATCATTATGACGATAAAACAGACGCTCAACAGGCAGTCCGCAGATCACGGTCTTCTCTACGATCTCGCGACAGTCGTCTACCTGAACATGTACATACTGATAATCATAGGGCTCAATTCTCATAAGAGGACCAAGTTCACATAAGCCCTGGCATCCGGTCTTAACGATTCCTACATGAGGAACATCCTTCTGCATCTCAACCGCAACACCCTCGATTCCCTCACAGAGTCTTGACATTTCTTCATAAATCTTCTGAGCACCGGAAGCAATACATCCGGTACCGGAACAGACGAGAACACGGCAGGTATAGCCATCAAGATTCTTCTTAACCTCAGCCTGTTTGTTTTTCAGATCTTCCATACTGGTTATACTCATACGCTCTCACCTCTCAATTCATTTAAAAGCTCAACAGCCTTCTCAGGAGTCATCTTCGGGTGAACTTCATCATTTACAGTCAGTGTCGGTGCAAGTCCGCAGGCACCAAGACAGGAAACTGTCTCAACGGTAAACATCATATCATCTGTAGTATGCTTCTTATGACTCAGTCCAAGTTCCTTCAGCATTGCTTCCTTTACAGGCATGGACTTACGTACATGACAGGCAGTACCGTCACATACCTTGATGATGTACTTGCCTTTCGGCTCAAAGGAAAAGTTTTCATAGAAAGTAGCTACACTGTACGCCTTCGCTTCTTTTACACCAATCTGTTCCGCAACATAAGTAAGAAGCTCTCCCGGAAGATAACGGTACTCAGCCTGAATATCCTGCATGATTGGAATCAGTGATGCAGCTTTCCGGCCGTAGTGCTCGATGATCTCGTCCGTTTTTCTGTAATACGTCTGGTCTAACATTCGGTTCCCTCCTTGTTTCTCATAGATTTTCCACTTGATCAACCTGTTCCACTACAGGTTAATGCTTTAACACTCTGTCAGTGCCGCGCATTTATGCAAATCATTATTTTGCACTATTTCATGCCTTTAATTATAACTTATATGGTCATTTTTCACAAGCGATTTTTTTGCTTTTTTCAGAATATATCGAAATGTTTACAGTGACTTACTGATTTTGTATCTATTTTCCATAAAATATGTTCAATTTTTAACAACCTTGATAATAAAGATACAAATCTGCTCTTTGTTTCTGCCCCAAAACATTAAAGCCGGTTATTGATTTTATTTCTCAATTACTTTAAGATAGATAAAAAGTGCGTGGAAAACATTTAATTAATTTATTTTGTAAAGGAGAACATCTATGCGAAATCTTGACACACCAGTAAAACAGATCCGGCGAAAGATTTTTACCGAAATTGCTAAGATCGGATTTGAATCCACGGACGAATCAATGATCCATGATATCGAATCCATTCCCTACAATATTGTAGAGGAACGCGCGAAATACCGCGAAAGCATCTATCGTGAAAGAGCTGTTGCAAGCGAACGTGTCCGTCTGGCCATGGGACTTTCCCTCCGCCCGGAAAATCGTTCCGTCCACCTTACCGATGGCGTGAAGGCCAGCAACATTGACGAGAAATATTATGAACCACCTCTTATGCAGGTGATCCCTTCCGCATGTTCCGCATGCGAATCCAACAAATACGAAGTCAGCAACATGTGCCGCGGCTGTGTCGCACATCCCTGTTTACTCACCTGCCCCAAAGGCGCCATTTCCATGGTAAACGGAAAATCCTTCATCGACCAGGACAAATGTATCCATTGCGGAAGATGCAAAGCTGTCTGTCCTTACGATGCCATCGCCCATAAAGAACGCCCCTGCGAACGTGCCTGCGGTGTAAAAGCCATCGAGAGCGATGAACAGGGACGCGCCTCCATCAACCAGGATAAATGCGTATCCTGCGGCATGTGCATGGTCAGCTGTCCATTCGGAGCTATCTCCGACAAATCCCAGATTTTCCAGCTGGCACATGCCCTCCGAGAAGGAACTGAGATCATTGCAGAAATCGCCCCCGCCTACATCAATCAGTTCGGCGAATACGTCACCCCGGGCCAATTCCGCTCCGCTCTCAAACAGCTGGGCTTCTCAAACATTTATGAGGTAGCACTGGGCGCAGACATCGGCTGCATCTCTGAAGCACACCACTACGCCAAAGAAGTAGCAACCGGCCACCTCCCGTTCCTCCTCACCTCCTGCTGCCCATCCTGGTCAGTCATGGCAAAAAAATACTTCCCGGCTATGATCGACAACATCTCCCAGGAGCTGACCCCGATGGTGGCAACTGCCCGGATCGTAAAAAAAGAGCACCCCCATGCGAAAGTAGTCTTCATCGGACCATGCGCCTCCAAGAAACTGGAAGCCATGCGTCATTCCGTAAGAAGTGATGTAGACTTCGTGATCACCTTCGAGGAACTCTGGGGCCTGTTCGACGCCAAAAGCATCACCCCATCCACCTGCGAAGAGCTCCCGGAAGAAACCCAGGCCGCAACCGCAGCAGGACGAGGCTACGCCATTGCAGGCGGCGTAGCCGGAGCCATCGAAAACTGTCTGAAGGAATACTATCCCGATGTACCAGTCCACATCGAACACGCAGAAAGCCTTGCCGAATGCAAAAAAGTCCTCACTCTGGCAAAAGCCGGCAAGATCAAAAACTGCATGATCGAAGGAATGGCCTGCCCCGGAGGCTGCATCGGAGGCGCCGGAACCAACGCCGGCTTCGCAAAAACCTCCAAGGCCCTCAAAAAATACGTAGACAGCTCAGAACCAAAACTCCCCTCACAGGAACTGGAAAACCTGGAGTTGAACTAACTACCTCAAAATATTCCACTATATAATTCCCCAAATATTTCAATTTGATTGAATAAAAAACGGAGATGCAACCTAGATCTTTAATCTTCAAGGTTGCATCTCCATTATTTTATCAACCAGGACAGGGCAAAGCCCGCCTCCATCCCTCATCCACATCCTTCCCCATAGCCAGACAACCTAACACCGCCAACGCACAGGCCCGGAAGGGAGTGCGGTACTGTCTGCGGACGACTCTGCAGGAGGTGTGCTGGATCTTAGGCGGCGGGACTTCTGCGTTATTTTTCAAAAGCCAGCTGTCTGAGCGGCAAAAAGCCGCGAGTTCTGGCTTTTGGAAAATGGTTTTAGCAGAATCCCGGCGCCTTAGATCCAGCCGCCGACGAAGCCCGGCCGCAGACAGAACCGCACTCCCTTCCGGGCCGTCCCGTTCGCCACTACCGTCCCGTTCGCCACCACCACTACTTCTCCACCGTCTCCGTACTCTCCGGCCAGGTATACTCCTCCCCCTTCAACTCCGCCAGAAGACTCCTAAGCTTATATCCATAACTTCTCCCGGCGGCCCATCCGCCCCCATAAGGATTCTCCTGGATCCCAAGCCACTCCACATAAGGTGCACTCTCCCGGGTCACATACTGAAAACGGTTATCCACACAAGCCTGGTTCAACTCCTCCGAAGAAGCATAAGCCTTCAGATGCTGCACCTGCGCCCGGATCCCCGTCCTTACATCCGGAAAAGAATTACCGGCAACACCACCACCGGTAGTCCCCAGCCCCGAAAAATTAAACTGCCCTGCACTGGCATCCCCACCAAACTGAAGCCATCCGGTCTCAAGCATCGCCTGTTCATAAACAACTTCACCACGGACACCCTCCGTATCCGCTTCCTCTATCACAATTGTGCAAAACGTATCAATGTCCGGTGCACCGCCCTCTGTCAGGATACCGGAAGGATACTCCACATTCTGCGCCTCATACTGCGCCACCATATCCTCCACATCCACTGTGGTACACCCCATGATCGTATAATATCCGTAAGTATTATCTGTGGAATCATCCACAAAACTATCTATATCACTCTCTCCGGATGACTGCGGCTTGGAGATCTGTCCCTCCATGGAATGATCCACTTCTTCTGCAAAAACACCCACAGGCGTTCCGATCACCAGAACGCCTGCAAGCATCATCATCCGTAAACAAAAACTATTTCGGAATCTGTACATATATCAATAATCAATCCTTTATTACTGCGCTTTTCTCATCGCAGCTTCAACCACATGACCTACAAGAACAGAAGTTGTAACACTTCCTACTCCGCCAGGAACCGGTGTGATCGCATCAACGATTGGCTCAACTGCCGCATAATCAACATCACCACAAAGCTTGCCCTCTGCATTGACATTGATACCAACATCGATAATAGTCTGTCCCTCTCTGACATAATCAGCGCCGACAACACCAGCACGACCAGCTGCAACGATGACGATATCCGCCTCTTTTGCAACAGACGGCATATCAACGGTTCTTGTATGGCAGATCGTTACTGTCGCATTTTTCTTAACAAGCATCATGGCAGCCGGTTTACCAACTACAAGACTTCTTCCGATAACAACCGCTTTTTTGCCTGTGCAGTCGATTCCATAGTGATCAAGGATCTCCATGCATGCCTGCGGTGTACATGGCGGGAATCCGATCTTCTTGCCTGTAAATACACCAGACATGGAAAGATCTGTCATACAGTCAACATCCTTCTCTGCTGCAAGTGCATTCTCGATCACTGCCTGATCCAGATGTTTTGGCAGCGGACGGAACAGAAGAACTCCATGGATCTTGTCATCTTTGTTTACTTTATCGATGGTTGCAAGAAGCTCATCCTGGGAAACATCCTCCGGAAGAAGGATTTTCTCACATGCAACACCAAGAGTCTCACAGCGCTTTGTAGCACCTCTCTCATAGGAAATATCGCTTGGATTCTCACCAACACGGATAATGCAAAGTGTAGGATCTACACCTTTTGCCTGAAGCTCTGCAACGTTCGCTTTGATCTTTTCATTGAGAGCCGCTGTTACTTCTTTACCTAATAACTGCTTTGCCATTTGTCTGGTTCCTCCTATTTCAGTCTTCCGAGAACACTGTCAAATGTCTCGTCTGCGATCTTCGTATATTTCTCAAGCATAGCGTCTGCTTTTTTGTTTAATTCCTCTGCATATGCACGGTCAGCCATAGATTTTGTGTTAATGTACACATTCAGGCTTGCTCCCTTAAGAGCTGCTTTGCAGAATGCAGCACCTACACCAGCATCACTGATTGCAAGCTTAGAACCTTTTGCTCCGAACTCAACGATAAGTTCAATAGCCTCGCAGCATTTCTCCATGATCTCCATAGGAACAGAGCATGCTTCCTTGAGGGCAGCTTCCATTACTCGAGCCTTCTCAGCCTTCTCTTCTTCTGTCTCTCTCGGCATTCCGTAAGCCTTGGAAAGAGGCTCAAAAACTTCCGCATCTCTCTCGATCAGATGAAGGAAATCTTTCTGAAGCTGATCACATTTCTTTTTCAGCTCCCACATTTCATCTTCTACATCTGCATATTTTTTCTTACCGACAGTAAGGCTTCCAACCATGTTTCCAAGAGCTGTACCAACCGCACCTACAAGAGCCGAAGCGCCGCCGCCGCCTGGAACCGGTGCCTTGGAGCTTAATACCTCGACAAATTCAGTACAAGTACTTGTAGAAAATCCCATAGGACTCTCCTCCTTATATTCTTATTTTAGCACTCTTTAGAGCCCATTGGGGGCTTTATAAAAAGCCCCCTCCGGTTGTTTTTGATCTTATGTTCCGATTAGAAGAGACCTGTGATCTTACCTGTCTCATCTACATCGATCTTGGTTGCTGCCGGAACTTTCGGGAGACCTGGCATAGTCATGATCTCACCTGTCAGAGCAACGATGAATCCTGCACCTGCGGAAATCTTCAGGTTACGTACTGTTACCTCAAAGTCTGTCGGTGCACCAAGTTTTGTCTGATCATCAGTCAGACTGTACTGTGTCTTAGCAACACAGATCGGGCAGTTGCCAAATCCAAGTGCTTCCAGCTGTTTTGCCTGTTTCTGAGCATTTGCTGTAAGAACAACTTTCTTACCACCGTAAACTTTCTGTACGATGTTATTCAGTTTATCCTCGATGGATCCCTCAAGCTCATAAGCATATGTGAAGTCATTCGGCTCCTCAACAAGACGGATTACTTCCTCAGCAAGCTTCATGCCGCCTTCGCCGCCTTTTGCCCATACCTCGGAAAGTGCAACGTTAACGCCAAGCTCTTTACATTTTGCCTCAACCAGGTCAAGCTCTGCCTTGGTATCGGTCGGGAATGCATTGATAGCAACTACACATGGAAGTTTGTATACATTCTTGATATTGCTTACATGTTTCAGAAGGTTTGGAAGACCTTTCTCAAGAGCCTCAAGGTTCTCGTTGTTCAGATCTGCCTTCGGAACACCACCGTTGTATTTCAGTGCACGAACAGTAGCTACGATAACAACTGCGCTTGGATGAAGGCCTGCCATACGACACTTGATGTCAAGGAATTTCTCTGCACCAAGGTCAGCACCGAATCCAGCCTCTGTGATAGCATAATCTGCAAGTTTCATAGCCATCTTTGTAGCTGTTACGGAGTTACATCCATGAGCGATGTTTGCGAATGGTCCGCCGTGTACGATTGCAGGAACATGCTCCAGTGTCTGTACAAGGTTTGGTTTCAGGGCATCTTTCAGAAGTGCTGTCATAGCACCCTCTGCATGAAGATCACCAGCTGTTACCGGTTTCTGCTCGGAAACTTTACCATAGGTATATCCGATGATGATTCTGGAAAGTCTCTCTTTCAGGTCTTTGATGTCGCTTGCAAGACAGAGAACTGCCATGATCTCGGATGCAACTGTGATATCATATCCATCCTCACGCGGCATACCGTTTGTTCTTCCGCCAAGACCATCTACTACATTACGAAGCTGACGGTCGTTCATGTCCACGCAACGTCTCCATGTGATCTTTCTCGGGTCAATGTTCAGGTCATTACCCTGGAAGATATGGTTGTCGATCATTGCTGCAAGAAGGTTGTTTGCCGCACCGATCGCATGGAAGTCACCGGTAAAGTGAAGGTTGATATCCTCCATCGGAACTACCTGTGCATAACCGCCGCCTGCTGCACCACCTTTTACACCGAATACCGGTCCGAGGGATGGCTCACGAAGAGCTACCATTACTTTTTTGCCCATTTTCTGCATTGCATCTGCAAGACCAACGGTTGTTGTTGTTTTTCCCTCTCCTGCAGGTGTCGGGTTGATAGCTGTTACGAGGATCAGCTTACCATCTTTCTTGTCACTCTCTTTTAACAGATTGTAATCAATTTTTGCTTTGTACTTACCGTACTGCTCCAAATATTTGTCGTCAATACCTGCCTTCTCTGCAATCTGTGTAATTGGAAGCATTTCGCACTCCTGTGCAATTTCGATGTCACTTTTAAATCCCATAATGTTACCTCCCTTTAGGTATTTTTACAGTTTTTAATCCCTTAAAACTGCATCTCTATAAAAACAGGTCCCATCCTGTTCTTAACTATTTTTCATTTTTAAAGACATTTCAGAAATGCCTTTAAAGACCCAATGATAACGTCTCCCATAACGGCCATATCCTCAGCCGCAAAGGAAACCGGAAAATTATCGGAAAACAAGATCTGTGAGGACGGCGGAAATTCATCATCCCCCTCCCAGAGGATCATCTGAACTACATATCCCGGAAAGATCTCCACCTGGTATGCAATATCTCCATGATCCACGGGAACCGCATGGATGTGTTCCATGATTTCCTTGAAATCCTTAAGTCTGTTTCCGTATGTGAAAGCCAGGCGTTTGATGCACCTGCCATCAAACTGACGGAGATAAACCTCTCCCCAGGGCATTTCCCTGTATGTTTTAAACCTTCCGCTTCCCTGAGATACATTCCCGTTCAGCAGAAAACGGATAGCAAGGATCTTTGCATAATGCATTTCCTCAAGAGGATAAAATCCCGCATCATCTTCCTCATGAGTTACCTGAAAATCCGGCCAGGAAATATAATAAACGCTTCCCAGGAATTTCAGAGTCAGTTCTTTCTTCTCTTCGTCATAAGGAAGTGAAAGACGTCCGGCAATTTCTGCCGGGTCTGCCTTAGCGAACTCCTCTGTATAATGCTCCCAGGGCATTCTTTCTTTGCTGTCTTTTTCATAATTCAAGTCATTTATACTAAAAGCCATGTTTTACCTCTGCTGTTTTAGTCTGCTTTATCTCTTCTGCTGTTCTTCCATAACAGACGGAAACAGATTTGTGTCCGTATGCGGAATAAAGCATGCACCTACAAACTCGTCCATATACGTAGGAACTGTGGAAAGTTCCAGATAAGTCATATTGGAAGCCAGCTCATAAGTTTTCTTCTCTGCTGATGTGGAATGAAGCATCAGATAAGCACCTGTAAGAGAAGAGTTTCCAATGTAATGGAACTTCTCAAGAGGAATATCCGGGAACATTCCGATATGCACTGCATTAGCCATATTGATTCCACTTCCGATTCCACCGGCAACGTATACATCGTCGATCATGGAAACATCGAAGTCAAGAGAATTCAACATGGTACGGATTGCTGAAAAAATAGCACCTTTTGCACGGATAAAGTTATCAATATCTACCTCTGTGATCTCTACATCCTTAACAGAGCCTGCTTCATCCTCAAATGCGATCACATAGCTTCCCATGCCATACTGATCGTGACGGACTCTCTTGCCCTCGCGGACAAATTTGCCTTTCGGATTGATGATTCCTGTCATAAAGAGTTCACTGATCACATCAATGATACCGGAACCGCAAAGTCCTACCGGTTTGGTTCCAGGTTCACCTACAACCTTATATGTCGGCTCCATAGTTTCTTTATCAATGGTACATGCCTCAATAGCACCGTCTGTAGCACGCATACCGCAGCTGATATCTCCACCCTCAAAGGCAGGACCAGCGGAACATGCACAGCTCATCATGAAATCGGAATTACCGAACACAAGCTCTCCGTTAGTACCAAGGTCGATAAACAGAGAAAATTCCGGTCTGTTCCAGATCATACTTACCAGTGTACCGGCAGTGATATCTCCACCTACATAGCTTCCGATATTCGGAGCCATGATAATATGTGCATCCGGATTGATCTCAATTCCCACATCCGATGCAAACAAGGAATTTGTTTTGAAAAACGTAGGAATATACGGTTCCATACGAAGCGGATCCGCATTGATCCCTGCAAACAGATGATTCATGGTTGTATTAGAAGCAACACACATCCGGTAGATCTGTTTCTCCGGGAAATGAATGCTTCTGCACATCTCATGGATCATCGGGTTAATGGTCTCTTTGATCACCGCGTCCTGAAGTTTCTTTTTTCCGCCAGGTTTCTGAGATTCGATGATACGGTTGATAACATCCGCACCAAAACGGATCTGTCCGTTTCCGGAAGAACTCTTGGCCAGGATCTCTCCTGTTTCCATATTGATCAGGACTGCCGAAACGGTTGTGGTACCGATATCTACAGCAAGACCACCGATCACAACATCTTTCTTACTGTCAAAAATATCATAAACATACATGTCATTTGGTGCTGTACGAACCACGCACTTCACAGAGAATTTACTCTCACGAAGTACATCTGGAAGCTTCTTAAGCACCGCATACGGAATTCTGACACGCTTCAGGTTCATAAACTTCTGAAGTGCACGGGTCAGCCTTTCATTATCCGGCATGGTATCATCCAGTGATGGAATATCCATCTGAAGTTCCACAACATCAAGACTGTTTGTAAGTTCTATGCCAGCCATCTCAACTTCATGCTTGGCATTTTCAAAAATAGCGATTTCTTCTTTTGAGCTCAAATCAGCCACTTTCATTCGGCTCTTATATGCGGATGCAATATCCGGAACAAGAACCTCCACATCTGCACTGATCTTGCTCATACAGGCCAGACGCCAGCCTGCGCCATATTCTTCATCCGAAATATGAAGAGTTTTCTTTGAGTCCAGTTCTCCGCTTTTTAACTGTACCCGACATTTTCCACAGGCTCCGTTTCCGGAACATGGTGCATCGATAGCCACATTGGCACTACGAGCAACCTCCAGTAAATTATCCCCCGCATTGGCAAATGCTTCTACCGTACTGCCATTTTCAAAAGCAAAAGTCACCTTAAACATTCGGCAACCACCTTTCTCGCCTCGTAAAAGTTATTCGTCTTCCACCTGTGGCGTTGGGAGTTAGACTAAACTATATTAGTAAAAAAGAGGCTGAAGGCCGAAGCCCCCAGCCTCTGAAACAGCGCTCCTGTTTTGTTCACACGCCAAATTAGATCTCAAGGTAAGAATCTGCGTAAAGTGTGTTACCCTTGAATACGTCACAGGATTTGATTGTCTCCATAAGACGAAGGTCGTTAGGGTTAACGATTGCAGATGTAAGACCATTCATCATAGCCATAGCTACAAGAGCAGAGTCCATGATCGGACGGATATGTTTTGGCATACCGTTACTGTTGTTGGAAAGACCGCCAGTGGAGTTCAGACCCATCTCGGAGAACATCTTGATTGCCTCAAGAACTTCCATCTGTTTGTCCTGCATTCCTTTTACAACAAGGAAAAGCGGATCAAACCAGAGATCCTCTGCTTCCATACCAAGGCCAAGACCTCTCTCAAGCATGTTCTGGCAATGCATCATACGCTCGTCATTGTCTGATGCAACCATACCGGAAGAGCAAAGTGCGATACAGATCGCATCGTTAGCTGCTGCAAGGTCGATATTGGAAATTCTGTCTCCAGCATCTGCAGAGTTTACGATCGGTTTACCTTTGCTTCTGTTGTATACGGAAATACCAGCCTCAATAGCTTTCTGATTTGTAGTATCCAGAGCAAGCGGAACATTGTCAAACTCAGACTGAAGGAGCTGTACTGCCCATTTCATAAGGTCCTCGCCATCGTTCTCAGCCGGTCCGATGTTTACATCAAGATATGTAGCGCCCGCATCAAGCTGCTGTTTTGCTCTTTTGATGATCGGCTCAGGATCTCTCTCAGTAAATGCTTTATTTACTGCCGGTGCTGTTGTTGAAAGTCTCTCCCCAATTGTTACAAATTTTGCCATACTCGTGTTCTCCTTTACATATTAGTAGGATATGGCTGTGCAGCAAACCTGCACAGCCGTTTATAACTGCCGGCGATATTGCCGGACAGCTGATTTCTTAAACCTTAAGTTTATGCATCAAGGTCTTTTAAGAATTTCACAAGCTGTACTGCTTCTCTTGGTCCTACGATGATCTCCCATCCAGGAAGCTTAGCCTCAAGATCGCCCTTAAGAACTGCTACTTTACCAGGAATAACCAGTCTTCTGCATTTAACCTTCGGCTCAACATTCTCTTTGATATACTCGGAGATGCTGTTTCCGGAGAATTTACCTGCTGCCCAGGATGTAAGTACGGAAAGTCCGCCTGCATCATTGATCACCAGGTTAAGCGGAACACCGGAACGCTCCAGCTCGCCAGATACTACGAAATATGTAAGAGCAAAGTCTACTGTTGTTACAACGAGAGAATTCTCGTCTGCTCCGTTCAGAGGATAAATGCCCGGTTCTACCTTCATTGGCTTCTGCGGGTCTGTAAATACGTTCTGACGAAGACCGAACAGCGGAAGTGCCTCTGCATATGTCATCTGCTCCATAACGATGATAGAACCATATTTCATAGTAAACATGGAAGCAAGTGCTGCCTGTAAATGTTTGTCACCCTTCGCAAGTTTAACAAGGTTAACGATAGAAGGATAACCAAATGTTCTGTCCTGATTCTTAAGAGCTGCACGACGAACCTGTACAGTATTTGCAAAGGTCTCTTTGATGTCAGCTCCTGTTGTATCAAGTACAAGATTCTTGTTGCCAAGTTTCTCAATAGCTGCTGTAGTATCATATAACTCATTGATGTCCTTACCGGATACACCGAGAACTACGCCTGCATCTGTAGCAACCTTGCTCATTGCCTCGTAGTTGGAAGCGTTTGCTCCGTTAAGAACCGGTTTGCCGTCCTTACATACTTCAAGGGCAGCTTTTGCGATCTCAGGATCTGTACAGCCAAGGATCAGTGTTCTTCCAAGACCTTTAGCCTTCTCTACAAGTGCTGTAAATTTTGCAGCATCTGCATTCCCATCGCAGTTTACATACACAAGCTCTACATGCATTCTCTCACCGATACGATCATAGTCAACGTGTGGGATCTCTGCAAGTTTTGCTTCTACTTCTTCATCACTCATGCATGTGCAAAGTGATACGGCATATCTTGTTTTGCTTACAAATGTCTTCTCATGTCTGAAAAGAACAGTCTCTCCACCAAGTGTAAACTCTCCATCGCCTGTTCCGATCTTGATAGTTTTCATTGGCGGTGCAGTTGCCTCAGAAAGAGATGCTAATGCATCCTCGGACATATGAGGACACTGCTCAATTTTCATAGCGCCCTGTGCAACTTTCATAGAGAAAGCCATACATGTAGGGCATCCACATTCCTTACAGTTTTTCTTTGGTGTTAATTTAAAGATCTGAATACCATTCAGTGCCATAGCTCTTTATCCTCCTATTTATTACGCAAGTGCTTTGATCAGCTTGGAAATTGTCTTAACAGATTCCGGATGTCTTAAGATAACTGCATCAGAACCAGCTGCAAGATCAGCTGCTGCTGTCTCAACTTCCATGTCGATTCCACGCTCGTCCTGTGGTCCCCATGCCGGCATGTCTGCTTCAGAAGCCATTGCCTCTTTAACATTCCATGTCTCAGCGGATACAGGTGTAATAATAGGCATCTGCAGCATGTTATCATTCTGCCCTAAAGCGGCACCTTTGATACGGTCCATAGTAGATACTACGTACTCATATCCATAACCAACTGCTGCACTACCGATATTCATAACGATCTTCTTAGCATCTACACCAAGCTGTGTAGTAACAACGTTAAGCTGTTTAGCAAGGTTGATATCAACGGCAGACTCAGCGCCTACGATCTGATTGTAAGCAAGACCTGCTGCTGCACCGATTGCTTTGTAGTTCTCCTCTTTCTCGGAAAGGATCAGTGCATTTCTGCCCTGAAGAGCCTCTGCAACCTTCGGAAGGAGCTCTGCATCCTTCTCAACATTCTTGCAGCCCTCTACAACCAGTGGACAGTCAACTGCATCTGCAACTTCTTTAACAACTGCGATCAGCTCATCGATAGATTTGTTAACACCGTTCGGGTCACCGCCCTCAAGAATAAGTGCAACAAAGTCAGCACCCTCCATAGCTGCAGCTTTCTTAGCAATGTCAGCCATTGTAGTAGCGCCTTCATAGTAAGCTTTGATACCTTCAGATACGCCCTCAAGACCCATATCAGAGATCTCTACACCGATCTTCGGGCAGTTCTCTGACTCTGCGTCAAAGGAATAAAATGGGAATGTACAATCCCCACCAATTGTCACAGTCTTATCTCCGCTTCCGATTGTGACAGCATTAATCTTTGCATTGAACTTTTGTGGTTTCTGATTAAACGGCATTTTTCGTTAGCCTCCTTAAAAATAATAATTAAAAACTACAGAGCTTCTTATATTATACTACATAGCACCAGTTATTGGCAAGATGCAGCACTATATTTCTGTTAAAAAATCAACAAACTTTTTAACAGTTTACAGGAGAAAGGATGTCCGCACATCCTTTCTCCCGGATAAATTACATCATCGGATCAAGTCCGAGAGCCGGATGTCCTTTTTCTGTAAGGAATGCAACCAGTGTCTCTGGATCTTCTGCGATCGTCTCATCACCGATCATGTCTGTAAAGTTATCGATTCCGTAAAGCTCTTTTGCAGTCTTATTAAGTCTGTCAGCTACGAATTCTTTCAGTTCTTTCGGCATCCATACGATACGCTCGATACCGCCCTCAGCCTTCATGAACTTCTTGGAGGAAATGAAATGTTTACCATGTCCCATGAATCCAGGTGTCTGAACTCCACCACCTGTCATGGATGCCATCTCAGGGAATGTCATTCCAAGTGGTGTCATGCCTGCATACTCACGGTTAGCAATAACAACACCGTTGGAGAATGGCTCGATACCACAGATACACTCGAAGCATCCGCAGGAAGTCATCGGATCCTGCATGATGGAGTACAGTGTAACGTGCTCCAGAGCACCCTGGGAGAATTTCTGAACTGCCTCATCAACGTCCTCATAAGAACCAAGATTCTCATCGATCGGACGCTCTTTTGTGATGATCTGGCAAGGACCAGCTGGGTCAAGCTGATGTGTAGCTTTTGCATCCAGCCATGAAACCGCACCGCAAAGACCAAGTCTCTCAGGTGTTACTACACATACGTGGCTTGGTGCGAATGCCTGGCAAAGGATACAGCTGTAATATACGTCAACAGACTCATCTGTCAGAGTATCAAGACGCTCATCACGTTTGTCAAAGATCGGAATTGCAACCTCATGACGGATTCTTGTACACTCAGCAGGATCTGTATAGATAACAACCTCACATTTATCAACAACCGCATCGAACTCATTCTTAACAGATGCATAAAGAACCTCACCGATATGTTTGATTCTGAAGCCTGCATTAAATGCCTCAATGCTGATACGGATACGCTGCATATCACGCTGTCCTGTATGGTATACACCCTCGATACAGTTGATGTAGTTGTGGAATTTACGCTCGATAACCGGCTCAAAGTCAGACTGCATATTCTTACCTGCAACTTTAACAACATATGCAATGCTGTTCTTGCTGCCGAATTCCATCTCATCTACTTCAGGTCCGATTACTGTGATCTTGTGATCCTCGATCTCAGAAGCATCGCAGGTCTGTACAAGCTCTGCACAGTCTACACGGGAACCATCGAACTCAACCTGCATATCTTTACGACGGATGATCTCACCCTCGAATGCAGATGCGAAAGCAACCGGAATATCGATATTTGTAATTTTGATCTTAATGTCACGTGCCTCAAGGGAAGTAGCGTTGAATTTGCTTACGTCCTCCTGAACGATAAGGCTCTTCGGTACACGGAAGATATTCTCTGTCTCATTTGTAACAACCGGGAATCCAAGTGCGATAGCGCCTGCACCGCATGCTACGATCACATCATCCAGAGGTTTGAATGCGTTAACAAATGCCGGTACACGATCCATTGTGTATTTCATAAGTGTTCCTGCATCTCCAGGTGTTACGTTACCGAAGATCAGAGCTGCACGGATCGCAACGGAAACTACATGAACAACAGATGTAACATCTTTTCCAAGAGGAATAACACGAACGTTGGCACCTGTCTTCATTCCGGCTTCTGCAACCTGATCAATGATTCCGCCAACAAGTGTTACCAGGATACCCTGTGCCTGATAGCTCTTTACAAGAGCAACACCCTCTTCTGTAGTAGGAGCAGCACCAAGGATAACAGCAACGCCTGGGATATCACCTGTTACAAGCGGTACACCGAGCTCACGGATAACAGCATCACCAAGATGTCCATAGCATGGCTCTTCGTAAGGAGTTGCTCCGTCGATATATTTCAGAACCTCGATGAACTCTGCGCAGAGTGCTGTAGCAACACCGGACATGAATGCATCGTTCAGTCTTTTCTCTCTTGTCATAAGTGTTTTTACAACGCCAAGAGCTTCTTTTAATTCTTTTAATGTTGTAACTTTTGTTCCTGTTACAGCATAGTAGCAAGGAAGGCTGTAAGCGGTATTCGGGAAGCTGACAGCTTTGTCTTCGCCATACTGAGCGATCGCGCCGTCAATAGCACCCTCTGTTAAACCATATACAGCATCGTTTCCGCCGAATACTCTATCAAATAAAGTCACTGTAATACCTCCTATTTTTACAGAATTGAATTCTGATCAATTTTGTCTTTGATTTTTCTGATTTCAGCTGTTACAGTTTCACTGAAATCGTAGGGAGATTTTCCCTGACGATCAGCATCTATAACTTCTGTATTGTAGTGGATCATTCCAAGCAGATCCTCTGCCGGGATCTTACTCCGGATAAATTCCTCATCCTCCGGATTTCTTACCTTATTGGCCACGACCTTAACCTGAGAAACTCCCAGATCCTTTGCAAGACGTTTGACATTCTTATATGTCTGTACACTTCTTGCCCCTGGTTCGATCACTACAATAAATTCATCCATGCTCTCCGTGGTGCCCCGGCCCAGATGTTCCAGGCCGGCCTCCATATCCATGATCACCACATCATCTCTGTGGATCACAAGGTTATTGATCACTCTTTTAAGCATCACATGTTCAGGACAGACGCATCCGCCTCCACCTGTTTCCACAGTTCCAAGGACAAGCAGCTTTACGCCATTACAGGTTTTTCCATAAGTATCCGGAATATCGTCTACCTTTGGGTTCAGTTTATAAAACTGATTCTGGCTGTTGGCTCCGGTGCGTTCTTCTATGAGCTTACGCATTTTTGAGATTGGAACAATAGAATCCAAGGTTTCCTCGTCAAATCCAAGGGCAAGACCCAGGTTCGCATCCGGATCCACATCCGCCGCAAGGACTTTTTTTCCCTCATCTGCGTATAGTCTTGCAAGTGTTGCTGCGAAAGTTGTCTTTCCTACTCCGCCTTTACCGGTTACTGCTATTTTCATTTTACGTCTTCCACCTTTTATAACATTTTAAAGATCGCAACGGATTAGATTCCTAATGCTGTTCTCTTCTCTTCAATTCTCTCGATCATAAGATCAACTAATTTCTCGATGTCTGTCTCTACTGTGTAAGCAGCACCTGTCCATTTTCTTGTTCCCTCTGTAAGAAGTTCGCACATTTCTGAAGAACCGGAAACATATGGATCAACGCCAAGGAATGTATCAATACCAGTACCAACTACGTAGTTACCGATGGATACAGCTTTTTCAGACATCCACTCAGGAGCACATCCTACTACAGGAAGCTGATTGATCTGAAGTCCTGCATCTTTTGCAAGTTCAGCAGCCAGGATCATCATACGGGAGATATCTACGCAGGATCCCATATGAAGTACTGGTGGGATATCAGCCAGCTCACAGACACGTTTCAGACCTGCACCGCAGAGATCTCTTGCGGATTTGTCCATCAGACCAGCTTTAGCAGCTGCCTGTGCGGAACATCCGGAAGCGATGATAATGATATCATTTGCAATACACTTCTTCATCAGTTCGATATGTGCATAGTCAGGACGGATCTTAGGATTGTTACATCCAACCATAGCAACAGCACCACGGATAACACCGGAAGTGATGCACTCAAGTAATGGTTTGGTTGTTCCTGTTACGTCAACCTGAGAGTTTGTAACACCATCAAGAACTTTGACGATTGCTTCTACTGAGTAACCAACAGTAGCTTTCTGTTTCAGCTGCGGGATATGTACAAGCTCAGGTTTTCTGTTCTTGAAGTTATCGATAGCCATCTTAACGATTGCTTTTGCATTTTCTCCTGCTGTCTCAGCGTTGAATCTGATAAATTCAGAATCCGGCATCTGAGCGATCGGAGAAGTTGTAACAAATTTAGTATGGAAACATTTGCTCAGAGGTCCTAATGCAGGGAAGATACACTGAACATCAACTACGATCGCCTCGCAGGCACCTGTCAGTACTACGTTCTCCTGCTGCAGGAAGTTACCAGCCATCGGAACACCACGACGCATAGCTACCTCGTTAGAAGTACAGCACACACCGGAAACGGTGATTCCTTTTGCTCCTACAGATTTTGCATAATCGATCATTTCTTTGCTGTCTGCATACTCACAGATCATCTCAGAAAGACTCGGATCATGTCCGTGTACAACAATGTTTACGTTCTCTTCAACCATTACTCCAAGGTTAGCCTCTGTATCAAGTGGCTTCGGAGTTCCGAATAATACATCAGAGAACTCTGTTCCCATCATGGAACCGCCCCATCCATCAGCCAGACCGCAGCGAATAGACTGTTTTACAAGTGCTTCCGGAAGAGATGAACATCCCATATGAGACATATGCAGGGAGCTTGCAACCTCACGGTCGATAGCACGTGGTGCAATTTCGTTCTCGATCAGTTTTTCTTTCTGTCCTGCAGGCATTCTGTCAAGGAATCTCTGATATCCGAACGGTTTACCATATTCCATAAGACCGATCTCAGCCATCTCATGAGCCAGATCATAGATATCCTTGCCTTCTGTTTCCACGCCCCACTCTTTAGCGATGCGAAGCAGTTTCTCAGGATCTTTTACCTGATAATTTCCGCCCTCTTTTGCACAGTACAGTGTATGGCAGATCTCACGACCATGATCGGAGTGAGTAGCTGCACCACCGGCTGTAAATTTAAGGAAGTTTCTTCCTACGATACCATGAGCATCACATCCGCAGATTCCTCTTGGAGCCTTCGGTGTAATACGACACGGTCCCATTGCACAGATACGGCAGCAAATACCCTGCTCACCGAATTTACAGTGCGGAGTCTGGTTCTTTGCACGGATCTGCCATGCATCTGCTCCTACCTTTGCACCTGTCTCGAGAAGACGGGCTGTAGCGGCTTCAAATTCCTCCACTGTAGTTAATTTGAATTCACTCATTATAGACCTCCTTTAATAGCACATCTATTTTTATTTTTCTTTTTATAATAAGCCCAGAGCAGGAACCCATCCCCACCCATGGGTTATTCTCTTTTTTAAAAAAAGGTTTATATTAATTATAAACCTAATTTATCAAAAATTTCAAAAGCTGCTTTTCTCATCGGATTATCCTCAGGAAGAGTAACAGTCGGTTTCCCGTCACAGTCATATTCATAAACTGCTTCATCCTGTGGTACCACACCGATCAGATCGAGTCCCTGATTCCGGATTTCCTCAAGAATTCCGGAATTCAGTTCTGCTTTTGGTGCGCGATTGATAATAAGACCCACTCTGGAAGGCTTCATATCACATTCCTTAATAAGTTCTGCTATTCTTCCAACTGCCTGTACTCCTCTTCTGGAACAGTCACTTACAAGGATTGCTGTCTCCATACTTGGAAGGATTCCTCTGCTGATATGTTCCATTCCTGCTTCATTGTCCACAACAATATATGGATAATTCTTCTGGTATTTGGCAAGCTGTGCCTGAAGCAGACCGTTTACAAAGCAATAGCATCCTTTTCCCTGGGTTCTTCCCATTACAAGAAGATCGTAATCATCTTCCTCAGCAAGAGCATCCTCGAAACGTACCTCTGCATAATCTGCCTTGGACATTCCTTTGGGGATCGGGCTTTTCTCTGTCATCTCAGCATGTGCGATCTCCTCACGTACATCGCCAAGAGTTGTATCTACTTCTACGCCAAGAACCTCGTTCAGATTTGAATTGGCATCTGCATCTACCGCCAGTACAGGTCCTTTTTTCTTTTCGCAGAGATACTGGATCAGCATTCCGCATAATGTAGTTTTTCCAACGCCGCCTTTTCCGGCGACTGCAATAACATGTGCCATAAAACGGGCACCTCCTGATTTTATATCTGTTATGCCGGCGCATAAGGGAGGTGCCTGATACTGTTCTGGCACCTCCGCATCGTGCCGGAATTCTTATTTATTTCGTTGATGATTAGATAAGTGTACGAAGTCCGGATCTGTCAATGATCTCGGATACGTCTTTCCATTTGTTTAATGCATAAAGATGGATACCGTCAACACCAAGAGCGCGATACTCATCGATCTGTCTGATTGTGTATTCGATTCCTTCTTCTTTGAATCGTTTAACCTTGTCCTCATAGAACATGTCAAATGGTTTACCATCAGCATCTTTAGCGTTAAACGGATTCGGGAACAGCCAGTTTCTGGAGATCAGCCTACAAAGCTCACTGTCCATTACACAGCCGTTACGTGAAAGAGCCATATTAATGGTAGCTGCCTGATCCAGGATCGGCATTACACCAACATCTACAGGCATTGTCACTCCAGCCTCGCGGATAGCGTCCAGCCAGTATTTAAACTGTTCCATATCCCAGCAGAGCTGGGTCATGATATAATCAGCACCATTGTCCTGTTTCTGTCTCAAAACAGCAATATCAGCATCCAAGCTTCTGCATGCGATATGGCCTTCCGGTGAACCGGCTACTGCGATCTCGAACTTATCGCCAAATTCATCACGGACAAATTTAACAAGGTCTGTCGCATAATTGAAGTCTCCGCAGGTTGTTGTCTCACCAAGTGGAATATCTCCGCGAAGTGCCAGCATATGGTCAACGCCATCTGCCAGATACTGTTCCAACTGCTGTCTGATTCCTTCTTTTGTGTTCTTGATCACTGTGAAGTGTGTTACAGGAACAGTTCCTGCATTCCTGATCATCTGGCATACTTCCCTGTTGGCACCGACATTTCCGCCGCCGGCACCGTATGTACAGGAAATATACTCCGGTCTATACTTCATGAGATGTTCAATGGTTCCCGGCAGGTTTGCCATACCTTTTTCTGTCTTTGGCGGAAAAAGTTCAAAGGAAAGCAGCATTTTTTCTCTCATTGCTTCAGATAATTTCATTGATCGTCCTCCACGTATTTGTATCAGTCACACTGCAGTTTCACGATGCTGTTTGCAAGATCCACCATAAGGATACTGCCTTCTACCACGCGCTCATCTCCCATGATATCTCGAAGGATCAATTTATTTCCGTCCACATCGATCCGGCTTACATTCTTAAAGATCACAGAATTATCTTCTTCCTTATATACTGTTGCAAGACACATAATCATTCCTCCAAATAAGTGGCATCATTTAACCACTATGCTGTCAAAACTATTCTGTCGGTTTTTATTTCAACTCTTCCTTAACAAGTGTAAGAGCAAGTCCAAGTCTCATATTGCCTTTCTGAAAATCTGCAACTGCCTCTTTGATCGTCTTCGCAGCTGCATCCATGTTAAGCTTCTTAAGATTGTCAGCCATCTGATCAAGTTCTGCGGCATGATGCTCGTTATGCTGCAGCATGTAGGTAAGAAGTGCTACAGTCTCATTCTTGCAGTCACCGTTCTCGCAGGAACCGCAGTGTCCATCACCGTGTGTATGACAATGGTTATCTCCTTCCGCATGGCTGTGTGTATGGCTGTGAGTCACACCGTCCTCATGGGTGTGCTCATGTGTATGTTCATGGCTGTCTGCATGTCCATGCTGAACAAGATTGCCATTCTCATCTTTGATTAAATGCATAAATACCCCTTTCCTGTATCCGCTGGGCGGACACTCTCATGACAAGAATTTATCAATTAAATTCATTATACATCTTTTCACTGTTATTATCAAGAAAATAATTATAAAATATAGCCAAAATTATATGCTGTTTTTCCTATTTTTCCAAAAACTTTGACAGTAAATTAACTCGATTGTTTCATTTTTAACGAAGTTAGTCTTTTCAAACCACAACTTATTACCCAGTCTGCACGTCTGTCCAACTCTAAGCTTTATCACTTTTGTAATATAATTGATGTGATTCTTTCATATTTTTGTGCTATAATAGCAAAAGCATGGAAAGCAGAACATACAAGGAGGAATTATTTTGAAAGAAACTGTTTTTCTGAACAACGACAGAGAAATGCCTCTTCTGGGGCTTGGCGTATACAAGTTGCCCGATGATGTACAGGCCGAAGCAGCAGTCACTTCTGCTATTTCCGCCGGCTACCGCATGATCGATACCGCTTCTGTTTATAAAAATGAAGAAAGCGTTGGACGTGCCATTGCCAAATGCGGAGTTCCCAGAAAGGATCTTTTCATCACCAGCAAAATCTGGAACAATGCGCAGCGTCTCGGCGATGTCCAGGGAGCTTTTTCCCGTAGTCTCGACCGTCTGAAAGTCAGTTATGTAGATCTCTATCTGATACACTGGCCGGTTCCCGGCTGCTATTTGAGCACCTGGAAAGAGCTGGAATCCATTCTGGAATCTGGACGTGCTTTAAGTATCGGCGTCAGTAATTTTGATATCCGGCATCTGGAAGAGCTTCGTAAAATATCCGGGGTTATTCCTGCTGTAAACCAGATCGAGTGCCATCCTTTGTGTTACCCTGCTGAACTGATCGAATACTGCAAGGCTTTCGGTATTCAGGTACAGGCTTATGCTCCTCTGGCAAGAGGTGCATATTTTGATAATGATGTAATGTGTGTTCTGGGGACCAAATATGCCAGGACTCCTGCACAGATCGGGCTTCGCTGGGCAATACAGAAGGGAATTTCTGTCATTCCGAAATCCATCAACCCGGAACGAATCCGCAGTAATGGAAACATCTTTGACTTCAACATCGAGGATGAAGATATGGCGATCATTGATACACTGAACGAAGATCTGCATACTTCTCATGTTCCAGAAGATCTCCGTGATATTCAGTTTTAATTTCCATAATAATGCAAAAAAGATATCTGTCAGAGCATAAGTGATCTTCTGGCAGATATCTTTTTATTTTTTCTTTTCAGTTGATACGGCGATCCTGTTATTCCCTGCTTAGCATTTCACATATCTGAAACCCGGAAATATTTAACTGATCCGCTCACGCATTCTCCCACGGGAGCATGGGCGTTTCCACTTTTTTATCACGCAGCATCAGGTCCATTACTGCTTCCGCTGCTGATTTTCCTTCAAACAGTACGCGGTTCACTTCCGTTATGATAGGCATCTCCACCTCATATTTCTCCGCAAGTTCTCTTGCAGCTCTTGCAGAATAAACACCTTCCACAACCATCTGCACTTCTTTCATAGCTTCTTCCATCGTATATCCCTGGCCGATCAGATATCCAGCCTTTCGATTACGGCTATGCTTACTTGCACAAGTCACGATCAGGTCGCCGATCCCGGACAGGCCGTAAAAGGTTTCCATCTGCGCCCCCATTTTTTTACCAAGTCTTCCTATTTCCGTGATTCCCCTGGTAATCAGTGCCGCCTTGGTATTATCTCCATATCCAAGGCCGTCGGCAGTACCTGCTGCCAGTGCGATTACATTTTTCAGTGCTCCGCCAAGTTCCACCCCAAGGATATCCGGTGTTGTATACACGCGGAACACAGGGCTCATAAAAATGCTCTGAAGGTATTCCGCAGTTTCCTGTGTATGTGCGCTGATCACACAGGTTGTAGGAAGTCCGCGTCCTACTTCTTCCGCATGGCTTGGACCGGAAAGTACAGCTACATTACCCTGCGGGATTTCTTCTTCAATCACCTCGCTGAGTGTTTTCAGTGTCTTTTCCTCAATACCTTTAGCAACATTGACGATCTTCTGGTCCCTGCACACAAACGATGCCATCTTGTGTGCAGTACTCCGGATATACGGGGAAGCTACTGCCAGAACTGTTACATCCACATCCTTAAGCGCACGCTCCAAATCTGTCAGGACATCGATTTCATCCGGAAGCCGTACCCCCGGAAGCCTGTCAGGATTTTCTCTTTTTTCCCGGAGTTTTCGGGCATTCTCCGGTCTTGCTGACCAAAGAAGGACTTCATGGCCATTATTATGCAACAGGAGTGCCAGGGCTAATCCCCAGCTCCCCGAACCCAGTACGCTGATTTTTGCCATAAATCTTACCTCTTATTTTTTATTCTTACTGCTTAAAAACACCTTATTCTCTGTTCCATGAAACAGTCTTACAATGTTTGCCCTGTGTCTGTAGAACGCCATTGCTGTAAGAACTGCCATCACGATATAAAGCTCAACAGTATGCGCCTGATCCATCCCATATTTTCCCATATGTCCAAAAACCAGGACCAGGATAAAAGCCACCGCATATGCACTGAGAGAGCAAAGCGATACATAATGAGTTGTAAAGAACAGTGCAAAAAAGACAACTGCACATACAATAAATATCCGCCAGTCAAAAGCAATGATCATGCCTACAGAAGCAGCAATTCCCTTTCCACCGCGAAATTCCATAGAAATCGGAAAATTGTGGCCGAGGATACATCCCAATGCTGCATAAAGGGTAAGAAGCGGAAGGAGACCATTCATGGAATTTCCATAAACCATTCTCACGATCACAATAGCCAGTACACACTTCAGGCAGTCTCCCAGCAGGGTGATCGCTCCCGCTTTCTTTCCAAAAGTCCGGAAGGCATTCGTAGTACCCGCATTCCCGCTGCCATGATCTCTGATATCTGTCTTGTGGACTTTTCCAATAATATAGCCTGTCTGAAAAAGCCCGCATACATAACCGATAACAAGACAAATAATACGTTCCATACTTTTATTCCTTTTCCCCGCGCTCGCGGATGATAAATTTCAGGGAAGTTCCGGAAAATCCAAATGCATCCCTGATCTTGTTCTCCAGATATCTTACATAGGAAAAATGCATCAGTTCCTTGTCATTGACAAAGATAACAAATGTCGGCGGTTTTACCGCAACCTGTGTCATATAGAAGATCTTCAGTCTTCTTCCTCTGTCAGACGGCGGCTGCTGAAGAGCGACTGCCTCAGAAAGGATCTCATTAAGAACACCTGTCTGGATACGAAGTGTCTGATTTTCGATAACTGTATCGATATTTTCGAAAAGCTTTGGAAGTCTCTGACCTGTTTTTGCAGAGATAAAGATGATCTGTGCATATGGCATAAAGGAAAGGATCTGACGGATCTTTTCTGTATGCTTGTAGATGGTCTTGTCATTTTTCTCAATGGCATCCCATTTATTTACCGCTACGATGATACCCTTTCCTCTGTCATGAGCGATTCCCGCGATCTTAGCATCCTGCTCGGTAACGCCCTCGGAGGCATCGATCACAACTACAACCACATCTGCACGCTCTACAGCTGTCACAGTACGGATAACACTATAGCGCTCGATCTCTTCTTTTACCTTACCCTTGCGTCGAAGTCCTGCGGTATCGATAAAAATATAATCTTTTTTGTTCCAGGTAACCTTTGTGTCAATAGCATCACGTGTGGTTCCTGCAATATTGGATACGATCACACGCTCTTCTCCAAGAAGCTTGTTGATCAGAGAAGATTTTCCCACGTTCGGCTTTCCTACAATGGCGATCTTCGGAATATCATCCTGATCTTCCTCTTCACTCTTATCCGGGAACTCTTTGATCACCTCATCCAGCATATCTCCAAGGCCTTGTCTGTTAGCTGCAGAAATCGGAATCGGTTCTCCGATTCCAAGATTGTAAAACTCATATACGTCCATCATATATTTCTGGTGGCTGTCTACCTTGTTAACTACAAGACGTACCGGCTTGCCGCTGCGGCGGAGCATATCTGCCACCTTGGCATCGGAATCCACAAGACCCTGGCGAACATCTGTGATAAAAATGATCACGTCTGCCGTATCAATGGCGATCTGTGCCTGCTCTCTCATTCTGGAGAGAATGATATCGCTGCTGTCCGGCTCGATTCCGCCTGTATCGATCAGAGTAAATGTCCTGTCAAGCCATGTGACATCTGCATAAATCCTGTCACGGGTTACTCCTGGTGTATCCTTTACTATGGAAATATTGTCACCTGCCAGAGCGTTAAACAGAGTGGATTTGCCTACATTAGGCCTTCCCACTATCGCTACTACTGGTTTGCTCATAAATCTGTCTCCTTCTTGTTTGTTTATGTTCCGGAGGGTAGATCACGGCTTCCACCAGATCACGTCCTCCTGTGTCTACGATTACAATTTCTGTGTTCAGTGCTTCCGAAAGCTCTTCCAGCGTCATGTCATCCAGAAAAATCTCCTCATCACCTTTCAGCATGCTGCATGGGATCAGAAGCTTCTCTCCAAGGTCAAGACCGGAAAGCTGCTCTTTCAAATCCTGCCCTGTGATCAAACCGGACACCGTGATCTTTTCACCGAAAAAACGATTCTCGATGGTTGTGACCGGAATCTGCACATTAGGATATTTCTTCTGGATCTCTTTTATATAGCGTGCGATAAAAGGCGCTGCCAGTTTTCCTGTGGCGATCCTGCCTGTCACCTTACGGTCGTCACCGGAAAGCCCCTCCAGCGTTTCTTTTACTTCCGTTTCCAGAAGTCTGAGCATTCCCACGCCATTCTCAAGCTGCAGATATCCATCATATTCATCCTCACAGGGAAGCTCCCTGTCTGCCAGAATATACCATTCGTCTGAAGCATGGATAAAATGGATCCCATATTTCTCCATCATGATCTTCTGCCAGCGTTCGATCTGACCCAGGACTTTTTCAGCATCTTCCTTATTAAAAGGCTCCAGAGGATAGAGACCTTTTCTGTATTTGGTAAGTCCTACCGGTACAACAGAAACGCTCTGAAGGACCGGCGCATAAGCGGAAAGCTTTTCAAGGCTGTATTCCAGCTCGTCTCCGTCATTGACACCCTTACACAGTACGATTTGTCCATTCATGGTGATTCCTGCATTGTACAGCATATCCACCTTATCCAGAGCCTTTCCTGCAAAACGGTTATGCAGCATTTTACACCGGAGTTCCGGATTCATTGCCTGGAACGAAATGTTGATCGGTTCCAGATGATAGCGGATCACACGCTCAATATCCTTCTCGCTCATATTGGTAAGCGTAACATAATTTCCCTGAAGAAAGGAAAGCCTGGAATCATCATCCTTAAAATACAGCGTCTCACGCATACCTGGAGGCATCTGGTCAATAAAACAGAACATACACTTATTTGAACAGGAGCGATAGTCATCCATCAGTCCTCCGTTCTCAAATTCTATTCCAAGGTCTTCCTCATATTCCTTCTCTACCTCCAGCTCCCACTCTTCGCCATCAGGCTTCTCTACTAGAAGCACCACGAGCTCTTCATTCATGAGATACCGGTAATCGAAGACATCTTCCACAGGCTGTCCGTTTACAGACACAAGTCTGTCTCCCGGCTCCAGCCCCAGCTCCTCGGCAATACTGTCGGGCAGCACCCTGGAAATCATATGCTTTCTTAATTTCATCATTATCTCCCTTTTCTATCCCGTATATAATAACAACTTTGCTCTTAAAAATCAACACTTTGAGAAAACACCTTGACTGACACGTGGTTCTGATGTTATAAATAGACTGAGAATTTTTAATGACATACACTTAGGAGGAATATTATGCCAAACATAGAATTGCTGGAAAAGTCTATGCCTGTTGCCCCGATCCGAATCGCCGCACTTGCCGGATGCCGCGAACTGGCCGAGGAGGTTGACAAAAAGCTGGTTAAATTCCGTAAAGAACTTGTAGCCGCCAAGAAATCCACCATCATCCCACAGGGATATGCAGAAAAATCTTTCCTTGTAGATTGCGAATGCCCACGTTTCGGAACCGGTGAGGGTAAGGGTTACATCAAGGAATCTGTCCGCGGAACAGACCTTTATATCATGGTAGATGTGACCAATTACAGCCTTACTTACAGCGTATGCGGTCATGAGAACCACATGTCTCCGGATGACCATTACCAGGATCTGAAGAGAATCATCTCCGCAGCCACCGGTAAAGCACACCGCATCAACGTTATCATGCCATTCCTTTACGAGGGACGTCAGCACAGACGCACCAAGAGAGAATCTCTTGACTGTGCACTTGCACTTCGCGAGTTAAGTGCCATGGGTGTTTCCAACATCATTACTTTTGATGCTCATGACCCACGTGTACAGAACTCTATTCCGCTGAAGGGCTTTGATAACTTTTTTCCCACATACCAGTTCCTGAAAGCACTGGTCAAAAATGTCCCTGATTTCAAGCTTGACAATGATCATCTCATGATCATCAGCCCGGATGAAGGTGCCATGTCCCGTGCTGTATACTTCTCCAATATCCTTGGAGTCGATATGGGTATGTTCTACAAACGCCGTGATTACTCCACCGTTGTCAACGGAAAGAACCCGATCGTTGCTCACGAATTCCTCGGAGATTCTGTAGAGGGCAAAGACGTTGTCATCATCGACGATATGATCTCTTCCGGAGAAAGTATGCTGGATGTTGCCCGTCAGCTCAAAGAGCGTAAAGCCGGACGTGTATTCGTCTGCACAACCTACGGTCTGTTTACAGATGGCGTAGCCAAATTTGATGAATATTACGAAAAAGGCTGGCTGGACAGAGTCATCACAACCAACCTTAACTATCGTATTCCTGAGCTTCTTGACCGTCCATACTATATCGAAGCAAATATGAGCAAATATCTTGCAAGTATCATCGATATCATCAATCATGATGTATCTGTCGAGAAGGTTCGTTCCAGCAACGAAAAGATCATGGATCTCATGAAAAAAGTCAACGAACAGTAATAAATGCTCCCAGGTTTCCACGTTTCCCGTGAGAAGCCCTGTGTGAGTAAAGAAAGAGCGGATTACAGCAGGTGCAGATGCCCGGCATTGAGATCCGCTCTTCTTTTATGCCTGCATCCAGAAAGATCCTTCGGTTCGCCTCCCACAGATTCAGCTGGTATTTCCCATCTGGTTTTCTGTAAAAAAGCACATCCCAGTATTTTTCTTCAAACGCCTCTCTAAACTGATCGATCACATCTTCACTGACTTCATAGCAATCCTGACAGATAGAAGGACCAATGGCTGCATAAAGCTCTGAAGGATTTGTCTGAAATTCCTCAGTCATCTTCTCCACCGTCACTTTTCCGATCTTTCCTACAGTACCTCTCCAGCCGGAATGAGATAATCCCACAGCTCTATGTACCGGATCTATAAAGAAAAGTGGTACACAGTCCGCATAAAACGTTGCCAGCACCAGTCCCGGCACATTGGTGATCATTCCATCCACATCTGTATAAGGTCTTGGTTTTGTGATCCCATTTCCTCTGTCTTCTTCCGTGACCACACGTACATTGGTGGTGTGTGTCTGATCAGAGGTTACGATATCTTCCATGGAAAATCCCATAGCAGCAGAAAGTCTGCGGTAATTTTCCCGCACCGCAGACTCTTCATCCCCTCTTGTGAAGCTTAAGTTCATAGATTCATAAATCCCCTGGCTTACTCCTCCCAGGCGGGTACTGAAGCCATGTACGATCCCGGGAAATTTCTCAAAAGCAGGATATGTAAGCCAGGTAACCTTGTTCTTCTGATTTATATTCATTAGCTGTTTATCTTTATACCATTTTATTTTCATCTTATGTGACCAGTCCTTTCAACTGCAAAAATCAAAAGCATTTTTTATCCAGTGGATGTTCTCTCCATCAATTCCTACTACGTCAAAACGGCAGGGAGGCAGCTCCCGGTATCCATGTGCAATCAGATAAAACATTGCCACTTTGCTAATGATCCTCTGTTTTTCTCTCCCTACCGCTGAAAAAGGACTTCCACTCTTTCCGTTCTTTCTGTATTTCACTTCAACAAACACCAGATATCTTCCATCCTGCGCAACAAGATCGATCTCACCACTTCGGCAGCGAAAATTTCTTTCCTTGATCTGCAGCCCCTTTTCTTCCAGGAACGCTGCAGCAATTCCTTCATAATAGCTGCCCTTCTGTCTTCTATTTTCCTTCAGATAAACAAAACCTTTCTGTTTTTGATGTCGGTATCTTAAGTATTTTTATACAAAATGTGTGATAAACGTTTTTCTATGTATCGGACTTGGTCCATATTTCTTCAGTGCTTCAATATGCGCTGCAGAACCATATCCTTTATTGGAGGCAAATCCGTATTCCGGAAGAACCTTATCATATTCTTCCATCATCCGGTCTCTGGTCACTTTGGCAACAATACTTGCTGCCGCAATGGATACACTTTTTGCATCACCTTTGATGATGGGTACCTGCGGAATCTGGATTTCCGGTATGGTAACCGCATCGTTCAAAAGCAGCTGTGGCTGTACAGAAAGCCTGCTCACTGCCTGGCGCATTGCCTCATAGGTTGCCTGCAGGATATTGATCTCATCAATCCTCTCCGGACTTGCCATTCCAATTCCAACAGAAACTGCTCCCTCCAGGATCACATCGTACAATTCTTCTCTCTTCTTAGCTGTAAGCTTTTTAGAATCATTCAGCCATAAAATATCGCAGTCTTTCGGAAGGATCACCGCACAGGCGACTACCGGTCCGGCAAGAGGGCCTCTTCCCACCTCATCGATCCCGCAAAGATATCCAAGATGCTCATATTCATGTTCATATTTCTTCATGCTCTCTGTACGTACACGCTCATCCTCCAGAGCCTGAAGCTTTTTGTGATACTGCTGGATCAGTTTCTGTACACCGCTTCTCTCATCATTTTCATAATGACGAAAAAGGGCGTTATATTCGCCCTCCTTCGCTGACGCAAAACGCGCCTTGATATCTTTCATTGTTTCCATTACGCTTCCTCCGGTCCTTTTGGAAACTCCAGAGTCACTTTTCCCAGTTTTCCGGAACGAAATTCTTCCAGCAAAAGGCGGGATGCTTTCTCATAATCAAGCTCTTCGCCCTTTTTCAGACATCCTCTTGCTTTCGCAACTGCAGTAAGGATATCCAGCGGTTTCAGCTCTTCTTCTACATTGTATCTCTCTCTGATCGCTGCCGGATAAAACTCCTGCAGATATCCGATCAGACCCAGGGCAAGTTCTTCGATGTTCAGAATATCGTCCTTGATCGAACCGATATAGGCAAGACGCATTCCAACTTCCTGATCTTCAAATTTCGGCCAGAGAATTCCAGGGGTATCCAGAAGCTCAACACTTTTATTCAGACGTATCCACTGTTTTCCTTTTGTAACTCCTGGTTTATTACCAGTCTTGGCACAGGCTTTTCCTGCAAAGGTATTGATAAATGTTGATTTTCCAACATTAGGGATTCCTGCAACCATCGCACGTACCGGACGGTTTTTGATTCCTCGTCTCCGGTCTCTCTCTGTCTTTTCCTTACATGCCTCTGTGATTGCCGCAGAAACGGCCTTCATAGATCCCTTATTGCGGGAATCAATACTTACCGCATAGATTCCTTTTTCTTTGAAATATTCCATCCAGGCACGGTTCTGTCTCTCATCGGCAAGATCTGCTTTGTTGAGAAGGATCATACGCGCCTTGTTTTTTCCCAGCTCATCAATATCCGGATTTCGGCTGGAAAGAGGAACTCTTGCATCTACAAGCTCAATGATCAGATCGATCAGCTTGATATCTTCCTGCATCTGACGCTTCGCCTTCGTCATATGGCCTGGATACCACTGTACGTTCATAATTCACCTCATTTATCTATACTTTAATCTGTTTACTTTAATCTATTTTATAAAACCTATTTTATTTTTCGGAGAAACTGTAAACCAAACTTTCCCGACAATGTACTTCTTACTGATATTTCCGATATCGCTGAAGCGGCTGTCCTCACTGTTATTGCGATTATCACCAAGGACAAAATATTCCCCGCTTTCCAGAGTTATAGCACTATTTGCAAGTCCTCCATCTGTCATATCCTGATAAGCTCCGTTTTCTTCATAAACCTTGCCGTTGATATAGATCTTCCCGTCTTTAACCTGAACAGTCTCCCCGGGAAGTCCGATCACACGTCGGATATGCAGGGCTGCCGAGTCACTGGCGCTTGTTTTAAAAACGATCACATCTCCACGTTTTGGTGAACTGATCTTATATAAAGCCCTGTTTACAAAAAACTTTTCACTTACAGAATACGTGGGTTCCATGGCACTTTCCTGCAATGTCACAGTCTGAAATGCAGAGATCGCAACCAGCACAGCAAAAACCAGGGTCACAATAATTTCAAACACCCATTTCACGATTCCTCTTGTCCTGTCATCACGAAGCTTCTCCCTTGCTTCGGAAACAGCTCTGTTTTCCTTCAGATTTTCGATATTAATCTTCTTATTTAATCCCATATTCTATCCCCTGTATGTGTCTTTACACGCATACGCACTGATGTAAAAAGAGGGACAATAGCAAATGTTATTGTCCCTGCCTCTTTACTTATGAAATTATTTTACAAGCTCTTTAACCTTAGCTGCTTTACCTACACGATCTCTCAGGTAGTTCAGTTTCGCACGGCGTACTTTACCATGACGGATAACCTCAACCTTAACTACATGTGGGGAATGAAGCGGCCATGTTTTCTCAACACCAACACCGTTGGAGCTCTTTCTTACTGTGAAAGTCTCTCTTGTGCTTCCACCCTGTCTCTTAAGTACTGTACCCTCGAAGATCTGAACACGCTCACGTGTTCCCTCTTTGATCAGTGCGTGTACTCTTACTGTGTCTCCTACGCGGAACTGCGGTACTTCAGCTTTCAGCTGAGCGGACTCAATGTTCTTAATAATTTCGTTCATTTCTTTCTCTCCTTAATTATACTGGATGTTCTTAATACACATATGGTAACAGAGGACCATCTTTTTTCACAACATATGTGATTATACACTAGATAACTTCTCATTGCAAGGACTTTTTTTCCGGATTTTCGATGGCTTTTACCAGCAAAGGACCTCATGTCCTGTTTCTGTAACAAGGACCATGATCTCCCACTGTGCCGATGGCAGACCATCCTCTGTCCTCACTGTCCAGTCATCGATCTCATCTGTATAGATTTCATCAGATCCCATATTGACCATTGGTTCAATAGTAAAGATCATTCCGGGTACCATGAGTACACCTGTATCTTCCTTAGATGTGTAGCTTACCCATGGATCTTCATGAAACTCAAGACCTACACCATGTCCGCCAATTTCTCTCACAACTGTATAGCCGTTTTCCACTGCATGTTTGTGTACAGCACTTCCCATATTTCCGATCGGTGTCCATGGTTTTACCTGTTCAAGGCCAAGCTCTATGCATTCTTTTGTCACACGGACAAGCTTCTCCTTCTCCGGACTTACCTGTCCAATACAGAACATACGGGAGGAATCAGAAAAATATCCCTGATAAATGGTGGATACATCTACATTGACAATATCACCTTCTTTTAAGACAATTTCTTCATCCGGGATTCCGTGGCATACTACCTCGTTGATAGATGTACATACGCTTTTTGGAAAACCTTCATAATTAAGTGGTGCCGGAATTCCGCCATGACGTACTGTTTCTTCATGTACCCAGTCATCAATCTGCTGTGTCGTCACGCCTGGTCCGATATGCTCTGCAACATAATCAAGAACTGCAACATTGATCTTGCAGCTCTCTTTGATCTTCTCGATCTGTGCAGGTGTCTTGATCAGATCATGGTCAAGAACTGCATACCCCTTCTTTTTCATGAGTTCCATTTTTTCATCAAATGCTTCATGACATTTTTTATATTTTTTTCCGCTTCCACACCAGCAGGGATCATTTCGTTCGATTTTTTTAGCCATCTTTTTCTTCTGCCACTCAAAATATGTGTAAATATACTCACATCGAGATAACGTAGACTCTCACGAGTTCTACTTACTGCTTCACCGTGTATGTTTTTGATTGACCGAAATCATATCTACTCACAAGTTCTTGTACACTCCGCAGTCGTAAATTCCCGAAAATAGCCTTCGGTACATACTTACGTTTGCGTTTTAGTTATGCAACTTCGTAAGTTATTGCATCTCTCAAATTAAGTGCAGCATTGAGATCTCTGTCTTCGACATAACCGCAACTGCATTTGAATATTCTATCTGAAAGCTTTAAATCTTTTTTGATAGCGCCACAGCAGTGACAGGTTTTAGATGATGGATACCATCTATCTACTATTCGAAGTTCGATCCCATTTTCATTGCATTTGATTTGCAGCTTTGTTCTAAATTCATAAAACTTTTGTGATGCAACTGCTTTTGAAAGATGTCGATTCTTCATCATACCATTTACATTTAAGTCCTCGATCGTTATATAAGATGGCTTGGTTTTCACTATCTCAGCGATTGTCTTGTTAATGTAATCAGTACGGATATTATCTATCTTATGATGAAGTTTCTGTACCTTGAGTTTTTGTTTTTGTATATTCGCCCTTTGAGTGACTTCTCCTTTCTTTAGATTTTCATACTTACGGGAGAGACATCTCTGTTCCCGAATAAGTTGTTTCTCAAGCTTTTTCAGTCTTGCTGACTTGTTGATGTTCTTATAAGTCTTACCATTAGAAACAATGGCAAAATCCTTTAATCCCAAGTCTATGCCAATTCCTGCATTGGAATTATCAGCAATCTTGTTATCAGAAATTTCTACAAGAACTGAAACATAGTATCTGTCAGCTTTCATTGAGACCGTGCCACTTTTAACCACATATCCGTCTTTAGTTGTTGGAATATATCCTTTTTCTTTGATACGGACCCAACCAAGTGACGGAATATTGATTCTATGCCTTTCGCAACGACAATCCTTTGGATTATTCTTTACAAAATACATCTTTACATCAGATCTGCCTTTCTTTTTGAACTTAGGAAAAGCACTCTCGTGATTGAAAAATCTTGTAAAAGCAGTTTGTCCATTATTTACTGACTGTGTTACTGCTTTTGAATAAGCTTCCTTGATCCACGAATACTCCGGATGCTCAGAAAGATATTCATTGTTAAGCCAGACTCTAAACCTGTTACTGCTCATAAACTTTTCACCGTTGTTGTAAAGTTCTTTATTATGGGCAAGATAGAAATTATAAATAAATCTACAAGTTCCTATCGTCTTATGAATCTTGACTTTCTGTTCCTCTGACGGATTTATTTCCGTCTTGAAGCTCTTTAGCAATTTCCACATCCCTTTCTATTTGTTTTTTATACTTACGAAGTCCGTACAACCTGCAAGAGAACACATGGAGTATTGAAACAATATCCTGCACGAGGTTTTGATTTTTTGTTCCATCACTTCATCTAATAATTCGTTCCACTTTTTACGATTGTAATTAAGGCCACTTCCATAATCTTCAATACACTGGTCTACAATAATACCTTTGGCATTACAAAACTGTCGTAAAAATGCAACCTGGTTTTGTAAATCATCTTTTTGATTTCTTGTAGATACCCTGGCATAAATAACTACCTGACGTTGGTCATCTTCAGTACTTATTCCTTTGAATTGCAGATATTGGTCATAAGTGTAATAACGTCTATCAGTTGGAGTTCGGTTTGCCTTTAGAGTTCCGTCTCTATCCCAACGCTGTAATGTTTTTACAGATACACCTAACAGTTCAGCAAAATCTTTTGGCTTGTAATTTGTGATATTTGATGTGTTCATAATAATTTACTCTTTTGAGTACTTTTAAACACATTTGATCACATTAGTCAACAAATTTGATTACTTAAGATATTCTCCTTTTCGCAACTGTATGGCTGCTTTTTCTTTTGTATTTTATATGTTCAGATATGTTATATCTGTCTGAAATATTTTAACCGAATCAAAGAAGTCTCCTATGTGGTTGCGAAAAGCAATAAACTGTAGGTGGGGACTTGCCTTCATCCGTTTGAATGGGAAATTATTCCGCCTGATTATCATAGCACAACTTTCTTTAGGTGAAAAGTATTCTTTGTGTTTTTGGTTTGTTTTATATAACTTTTTGTGATTTTTCAATAAAAAAAGATCGTAGTAGCTTGAACGATCTATTTTTATTTATGTGTCTGTATTAATTATTTTTCGGTGGCTGCAGATTGTCGGTTTCCACCAGTTGCCATTATTCGCATTCGCCCAAGTGCACTGGATACTGCCGGAATAGAAATTACTACGATCGTCAGTACACCTTCCAGAAGAATATAACTGTAATTGTAAATGATCGGATACAAAGCTGTCAGAGACTTCGGAAAATTATCCGGCATGTAATCCATCCAGTAAAGATATCCGCCAAGTGCATGGAATGCCCCTCTTGCCAAAATTGCTATTATGTATGCTTTAAGAAGACCATGTTTTCTGGATTTTGTAAATAATCCGGAAAGCCCCATGGCTCCAAATGCCAGAATGTAATCACAGCATACCTGAAAAAATGAAAGGACATATGGCTCCTGGAGGAACTGAAAAATCCCATATACAAGACCGGTAAGAATTCCTACCTTAATGCCATACCAGTAACCGATCAGAACAATAAACAACATACTGAACAAAGTCACAGATCCGCCAAATGGCAGTTTAAATATCTTAATGTAGGAAGTTACATATGCAAGTGCCAATGCTACTGCACAGGTAACCAGCTGCTGTGTGGTAAATTTTAATGCAGATGTGTTTTTCTGAAGTAATACTGCTACCAGAATTATCAAAATCAGGACTGCAATAACAGATACGGCATATCCTGCCGTTGTGAGACCGCCTTCGGCAGTCACAAGAAAATTAAACATACTCTTTTCTTTCCTCCTTACGATTAAATTGCCCAAATCAAGTTCAAAGGTCAAAGCCTGCACCTCCTCACAGCCTGGTCAGGCTCCTTTGGTCTTACCTATTGTAGCATATGGAAAAAGAGATGTAAATGGTGGGAGATGTATGATTATATATAATAAAAACAGGAGAAAAATCCATGTACTGATTTTTCTCCTGCTTTCCTCTTTCCCTTTGTACCTTAAAAACTACATACATGCTTTGTTGATGGTTAATCAAACTTTTTGAATCAAATTTAACCTGCGTACCGATACTACAGCGGGGGGTATCCCCGCTTCCTCGGCTGGTTGGTCAAGCCCTCACCCGATTAGTAACAGTCAGCTCCATGTGTTACCACACTTCCACCTCTGCCCTATCTACCTCGTCGTCTTCAAGGGGGTTTACTTCACTAAGAATGGGATATCT
>NZ_QJHD01000017.1:0-107096 GCF_003184505.1 Blautia sp. BCRC 81119
ATAAATTCTGTCAGATAATTTCAAGTCTTTTTTAATGTTTCCACAGCAACTGCAAAGCTTTGATGATGGATAAAACCGATCAGCCACAATAAGCTGGATCCCTTTATCGCTGCACTTGTGTTCAAGCTGCTTTTTAAACTCAAAAAACCCCTGATTCTGAACTGCTTTTGATAAATGTCTATTTTTCATCATTCCACTAACATTCAAATCTTCAATACAAATAAATCTTGGTTTTCGACTTACAATTTCAGATGTAGTCTGATTCAAATAGTTCTTACGGATATTTGTTAATCTGTGATTTCGTTTTAATAAAAGTTTTTCCTTTTTGATTACATTATTTGTTTTGCAGTAACTTTCTCCTTTCTTATTTTTCTCGTAAGAGCGAGAGATACTACGCTGTAATCTGCGTTTCTGTTTTTCCAGTTTCTTTACTTTCTGACTTTTATTGATGTTCTTATACTTAGCTCCATCAGAGCAGATAGCCAGATCTTTGATCCCTAGATCTATACCAATCCCATCATCATTAAGTTTTTCTATGCAATCAGGAAATTCCACACATACGCTGATCCACCAGTTCAATCCGTCAAAGGATATTCGCGGATTCATATATTTAGCATCTGTAGGAATACGACCATGCTCTGCAAGTCTTACCCAATTTAGTTTTTGTTTATTTCTTTTCCTGCTCGAAGAAAATCCTTCAAACTTAACATGAGTATTGCTGAATTGTATCTTAATATTATCCTGATAGAACTTCGGCATTGCTCTCTTTTTTGACTTGAACCTTGGGAATTTCTGCAAACCTTTGAAAAAGTTCTTATAAGCAGTGCAGGCATCTTTGATCCCCTGTTTGGTTACATTATTTGAAATACTCAATAACCATGCGTATCCATCAGAATGTCTAAGCTTTGTAAATTCTTTTCTGAGTTCTGCATCTGAAATGAATTTTCCGCCTTTTTCATAGTTTTCTATTTCCCTTGCCAAAGCCCAGTTATAAGCAAATCTTGAAGCACCTGCGTACTGAAACATCTTAGTTTTCTGTACATTGTTTGGTATCAACATTACTTTTATGGCTTTTACCATCTACTTCCTCCTGTATCAGTTCCCGGATAAGTTTCTTAGCTTTATTCGCTCGTTTTCCTTGTAATTTGCAACTGAATACTGCGATCATCTGAACCAGATCTTCAACAAGTTCCTGCTGTTCGGATTTTTCAGTATTATCAATCTGTCGTTCCAGATCATCTTTCTGTTTATGGCTGGAAACGCGACAATATCCAATTGTAATGCGATTTTTAGGCTTTACATTTATTACCTGGTTGAGTTGCTCGTCAGAATAATATCTATAGCCGCTTACTGTAGTATGATGCGGATGAAGTTTTCCATTGGCATCCCAATTTCGTAATGTCTGGGCGGATACGCCTATAATTTTTGAAAATTCATGTATAGAATAATATTTACTCAAAGCATCAACTCCTTTCAATAATATTCTACTCTAATATCTTATAAAACCAAACATGTACTTATATGATTTTATAATTTATATTTAACTGTTAATAACCTCCTTATATAGAAATATAGAAATGAAAAACAGACTATAGGTGTAAAGTCCGATCCAGCTAATCTTAGCACAGTTTTTGACTGTGTGTAAAGAGAGGGAACGCAGATAAGTATCTTGTGCATCACGAAGCGTATTGCCGGTCACAGAATGAACAGCAATATGCTTCGCAGCGAATACGGATCGTCAATACACATCTGACGGTGAGAAAAACAGTACAGCCGGGAAATTTTTCGGCAGGAAAAACGCAGGATACAGAACGGTTTATAGGACTGTATAAAAAAATATGGAATTTTGCGTGCACATGTGGAAATGATAGCGTGCATGGAATTGTGTTAGGAACGGAAAAACAGATTATTCGGCAAATGACATTTATACATGTTTTGAGTTAGTAAAAACATACAAAAATACATATGTAAAAATGTTGGTTTTGCTACAAGGGGATAAATGAGCGCCAAAACATACTCAAAAATAGTAAAAATTGTGAGGGTATATAAAAAAAACGTAAAAGAAACTGGAAAAATGACGGATAATTAACAAAGTGTGAACAAAAAATGGATAAAATGAATAAAAAGTAACATTTTTCCATATTGAAATGACAATAATCCATTTATCATTTTTCCATGTGCAATTATAATAATATCAACGGTCAGGGACGTGAAAAAATATAAAAACTGACCAAAGAAAGAGGGAAAATAAGAAAGATTTAAAAGGAGGAAGAAGTTATGAATTTCAAAAGAGTAGCAGCATTATTGTTAGCAGGTGCCATGGTAATGACAGCAGTTCCGGTATATGCAAAAGGTGACGATGTTACACTTTCCGTATCCATCTGGGACACCAACCAGGAGCCGGGAATCAAAGAAATTCTCGCAGACTTCACAGAGAAGACAGGAATCAAGACAGAGATCTCCGTTGTTAAATGGGATGAGTACTGGACAATGCTCGAGGCCGGTGCACAGGGTGGTTCCCTTCCGGACGTATTCTGGATGCACTCCAACGAGAGTCAGAGATACATGTCCAACGATATGCTTCTTGATCTGACCGATAAGATCAAAGACAGCGATCTGATCGATCCGGAGAACTATCCGGAGGATATCTGGGGACTGTATACATACGATGATAAATATTATGCAGTACCGAAGGATATAGATACAATCGCTCTCTGGTACAACAAGACATTATTTGACGAGGCAGGACTTGATTATCCGACAGCTGACTGGACATGGGATGATGTTACAGAGGCAGCTAAGAAGCTTACTAAGGATGATGGTTCCCAGTACGGTCTCGCAATGAGAAATGATAACAACCAGGCCGGATACTACAACCTGATCTATGATAACGGCGGATACATCATCAGCGATGACAAGACAAAATCCGGCTGGGATGATGAGAAGACGATCGCAGCTATGCAGACACTGGAAGGATGGATCAAGGATGGCGTGATCCCGTCTCTTGAGACAATGTCCGAGAACAACGAGGACGTACTTTTCGAGGCTGGCAAGATCGCTATGACATGCCAGGGCTCCTGGATGCTTGCAGCATTTAAAGAGAACGAGTACACAGCAGCTAACTGTGATTGTGTAGAGCTTCCTAAGAACGCTGAGACAGGCAGAAGAGCTTCCTTATATAACGGACTTGGATGGGCAGCATCTGCTTCCGGTGAGCACACAGACGAAGCTTGGCAGTTGATCGAGTACCTCGGATCCAAAGAGGCTCAGGAGAAACAGGCTGAGCTTGGTGTTACAATGAGTGCATACAAAGATACATCTGATGCATGGGCTAAATCCGCAGACTTCAACCTTCAGGCTTATCTGAACATGATGGATGACATGGAGATCCGTCCATACTCCAAATCTACTGTAACATGGGAGAACGAGGACAACGAGATCCTTAAGGGCGTATACACAGGCGACATCACAATGGAAGAGGCTTGCAAGCAGATGGCTGATCAGATGAACGAGAAGCTGGCTGAGGAGTAAGCATTAAGAAACACCGATAATTAAGTGCAGTAATGAGAGGGGCCGCCGCACTCAGGTGCAGCGGCCTCATACATAGAAGGAATAGAAGGAGTGATTCTTATGGCTAAAACCACCAAGTCACAGGCACGGACAAAGAGAGAGCGCAGTGAGTTCCTCTGGGGCTGGCTGTTTATTCTCCCAACAACCATCGGATTGATCGTATTGAACATCATTCCGATCTTCCAGACTATTTACCAGAGCTTTTTCAAGACAGGAGATTTTGGTAAAGGAAATATCTTTATCGGTTTACAGAACTACCAGAAGGTTTTTGCAGATAAAGAGATCTGGCAGGCACTGATCAACACATTCAAATATGCGATCGTGGAGGTCCCTTTTTCCATTGTCATCGCACTTGTTCTTGCAGTACTTCTTAACAGAAAGATGAAGGGCCGTTCTATTTACAGAACCATCATCTTCCTTCCGATGGTAGCAGCTCCGGCAGCGGTAGCCATGGTATGGAGATGGCTGTTCAACTCTGATTATGGTCTTATCAATAACGTTTTCCATGTTCATGTAAACTGGGTTTCTAATCCGAAAATTGCAGTATTTGCAGTTGCGATCATCGGTGTATGGTCTATCATCGGTTACAATATGGTTCTTTTCCTGTCAGGACTTCAGGAAATCCCGAGAGATTATTATGAAGCAGCATCCATTGACGGTGCAACAGGCGTGAATGCATTCTTTAACATCACGGTCCCGCTTCTTTCACCAACCATTTTCTTCGTACTTGTTACCCGTGTGATCGGATCCCTTCAGGTATTCGACCTGATCTATATGGTTATTGACAAGTCAAACCCGGCACTTACCAAGACTCAGTCACTGGTTTACCTGTTCTATAAATATGCATTTATCAATAAGAACATGGGATACGGCGCTACGATCGTAGTAGTACTTCTTATTATCACCATGATCCTGACAGTATTCCAGATGATCGGTCAGAAGAAATGGGTATTCTACAACTAAAAAGGGGGGATTAACCATGGATAGTATGGAAACAAAAAAGAAATTAACCACTATTTTAATACATGTCATACTGATCATTGTGTCCATAACGATGCTTGTGCCATTTATCTGGATGATCCTGACAGCTTTTAAAACTGTAACGGAAGCAACATCTGTAGATCCTTTCACCATTTTCCCGAAAATATGGAGAAAAGACGCATTTATTTCTGTTATCAATAACATGAACTTCCTGCTTCTGTACAAGAATACACTGCTTCTGATCTTCTTCCGAGTAGTGTGTGCGGTTCTTACAGCAACTATGGCAGGCTATGCATTTGGACGACTGAACTTCAAGGGCCGTGATCTCTGCTTCAGTCTTGTACTGTTCCAGATGATGGTTCCGGTACAGATCTTCATCATCCCGCAGTACCTGATGGTCAGCAAGATGGGTATGCTGAATACGATCTTTGCCCTTGTATTCCCAGGTATTGTTACTGCATTCGGTACTTTCCTTCTGAGACAGGGATATATGGGACTGCCGAAGGATCTGGAGGAGGCTGCCAGACTTGACGGATGTAACATCGGTCAGACCTTCCTTTACATCATGGCACCACTTACAAGATCCAGTATGGTCGCACTTGGAATTTTCACAGCTGTATTCGCATTCAAAGATCTGATGTGGCCGATGATCGTTAATACAGATAAGGATATGCTGGTACTTTCTTCCGCACTTGCAAAGATGCAGGGCCAGTACGTATCCAAATTCCCGGAACTGATGGCTGCATCTCTGATCGCCTGCATTCCGATGATCGTGATCTACATGATCTTCCAGAAACAGTTTATCGAAGGTATTGCTACCAGCGGTGGAAAACTGTAATCAGAAATATTACATAAGGTAATACAAGACCGCTGACAATGTATATAACTGAGGATTTGGTTATTGAGGTTGTCAGCGGTATTTTTATCGAAGCAAATGCCAAAATGCACAGTTATTTGATGATTCTTAAGGAAAGAGGCGGATATTTTTATCCGCAGTAAACGAAAAAAGGAGAAAATTATGCCGATCAAATTTCACGAGGGATCAAAGACATTCCACATTTATAACAAACATTTAAGCTACATCACCTGTATCATGGAAAATGGCCAGATGGAGAATCTGTACTATGGAAAAGCTATCCGCGATAAAGAGGATTTCAGTTATCTTCACGAGGAGATCATGCGTTCCCTGATGGCTGTATGCGTTCCGGAACCGGGACTTCTTTCCATGCAGTATACCAAACAGGAGTATCCTGTTTACGGAACCGGTGATTTCAGAAATCCTGCCCTTACTGTTCGTCAGGAGAACGGAAGCGAGATCGTAGATTTCAAATATGTTTCTCATGAGATTTACGGCGGCAAGAAGAAGCTTGCCGGTCTTCCGGCAACCTACACAGAGAACGAGGAAGAGGCAACATCTCTGGACATTACACTTCATGATTCTGTGATGGACACAGACCTTGTTCTTACATATTCCGTATATGAGGATTACCCGGTGGTCACCAGAAGTGCACGCCTTGTTCAGAAAGGGAATCAGAAAATCCGTCTTGAGAACGTGATGAGTGCAGCAGTGGAGTTCCCGGATATGGATTATGAGATGATCCATCTTTCCGGTGCATGGGCACGTGAGCGCTATGTAAAAACACGCAAACTTGAGATGGGTATACAGGCTGTACAGAGTCTTGCAGGAACCGGCTCCAGCTCTGAGCAGAATCCGTTTATCGCGCTGAAGCGTCCTCATACAACAGAAGATACAGGCGAGGTTTTCGGCTTCAGCTTTGTGTACAGCGGCAACTTCCTTGCACAGGTCGAGGTTTCCACCTACGAGATGACACGAGTTATGATGGGAATCAATCCACAGGGATTTTCCTGGGAGCTTTCCAGAGATGAGGAATTCCAGACTCCGGAGGTTGTTATGGTATACAGCGATAAGGGCTTAAACGGAATGAGCCAGGCTTACCACAGACTGTACCGTGACCGCCTGATGCGCGGAAAATGGAGAAATCATGCACGCCCGATCCTTCTTAATAACTGGGAGGCAACCTATTTTGATTTTGATGAGGAAAAAATCCTCAATATTGCAAAAAAAGCCAAAGAGGTTGGGGTAGAGCTTTTCGTTCTGGATGACGGATGGTTCGGAACCAGAAACGATGATTACCAGGGCCTTGGCGACTGGTTCGTAAATAAGAATAAGCTTCCAAACGGAATTTCCGGACTTTCCCGCAAGATCGAGGAGATGGGCCTGAAATTTGGCCTCTGGGTAGAGCTTGAGATGGTAAACAAGAACAGCGACTGCTACAGAGCACATCCGGACTGGCTCATCGGAGCACCGGACCGTTTTGAGTCCCACTCAAGACATCAGCACGTTCTTGATTTTTCCAGATCTGAGGTTGTGGATTTTATTTATGATTCCATCTCCAAGGTTATCGAGGAATCTTCCATTTCCTACATTAAATGGGATATGAACCGCTACATGTCCGAGCCTTTCAGCCGCGGCGCATCTGCAGCAGATCAGGGCAAGACTATGCATAAATATATCCTTGGTGTATATGAGCTGTATACAAGACTGACAGAGAGATTCCCTGACATTCTCTTTGAATCCTGCGCAAGCGGCGGAGCAAGATTTGATCCAGGAATGCTGTACTTTGCACCGCAGACATGGACCAGTGATGATACCGATGCAGCAGAGAGAGAAAAAATCCAGTACGGTACCTCCTTTGTTTATCCGATCGTCAGCATGGGATCTCATGTATCAGCAGTACCGAATCATCAGCTGCACCGTACCACACCGCTTTCCACAAGAGCAAATGTGGCATATTTCGGAACCTTTGGCTATGAGCTGGATCTGAACCTTTTAAGTGCCAAAGAGATCGAAGAGGTAAAGGCACAGGTGGAATTCATGAAGGAACATCGTGACCTGATCCAGGTGGAGGGTGATTTCTACCGTATCTTAAGCCCGTTCGAAGGAAATGATACTGCATGGATGGTTGTTTCCAGAGACAAAAAGCAGGCAGTTGCCGGATACTATGAAAGACTGAACAAGGTCAATGCTTCCTGGATGCGTCTGCGCTTCAAGGGTCTTGACGAGGATCAGCTTTACAAAGTAAAATGGGAAGATAAGTGCCTGAAAGCTTACGGAAATGAGCTGATGTATGCAGGAATCCCGGTTGATCGTGACTACTGCAATAAGACAAACGGTGATTTCCATTCTGTATTGTATACAATTGAAGCAGAGGACTGATTTCTGTAAATGATGGAATAAAAATTATCTGCAGAAAAACATCCGCCTGACCAGAAAAATAACAGGCCGCCGGATATGGCGGCCTGTTATTGGGTGGCGAAGCAGCTCACAGGCGGAAACATAATATATGACATCAGGGAGGTGACAAGTTGCTTCACACAGTTGGTTTTACAAGCTCGGACAGCTTTAAATGTCTGGAGAATTTAAAGAAAGGTGCGGTGGATCTCTGTCTTACTTATTGTGGGTGGGAAAAATGCGATCCGGGACATCGATTTGGACCAAATAAAAGGATCTCTCATGTACTTCATATCGTGGAATCCGGAAGCGGAGTTTTTGAGATGGATGGCCATCAGTATCATCTGACAGGTGGAGAAGCATTTCTGATCCCATCCAGTGTGGAGGCCTGGTATGAGGCAGACATGGACAATCCCTGGACATATCGCTGGGTAGGATTTGAGGGAATGACTGCGGAGGAAGTGATCCATGTAAGCGGCTTCAGCCGGGAAAATCCGGTCCGAAGGATCCACTGCATGGAAAATGCTGCAAAATATATTGATGCAATGGTCCAGACCAACAAGCTCGTTTTTGAAAATGAACTGAAACGGAACGGACTTCTGATGCTTCTTTTTTCTGACCTGATCACAGATAACCGGGATGCATGTCTGAGAGAAGGCAAGCTTCTCCCATCCCACAGATATCCAAATTCCGTTTATGTGGAGCATGCAGTGGATTACATTGCAGCTAACTTTGACAAGCGGCTGAAGATCAATGAGCTGGCAGACCGCATTGGCGTCAACCGGAGCTATCTTACCAGCTCGTTTAAAAAAAGCCTCGGATGCTCGCCGCAGGAATATCTTATGAATCTTCGCATCGAGAAGGCAAAGACTCTTCTGAAAAATGGAGGTATTCAGGTCAGTGAAGTAGCTGCAAAAGTAGGGTATGGAGATCCGCTGGCTTTTTCCAAGGTATTCAAGGCAAGAACAGGAAGAAGTCCGAGAGAATACAAGGAAGAAAAGAGAAGACTTGTAGTGAAGGGAAAGAAGGGCGATTATATGGAATCTGAGTCCTGATAACTGGCAGTACCTTTTGTTGCTGGCAGACCTTTGTAATAAAAAATAACAGCTCTCTGTCCGAATCAGGATATATATGATCCTGGTATCGGATGGAGAGTTTTTGCATTATGGAAAATTACTTTGCAATGTTTCGAAAACATAAAAAAGCATAAAAACGAATGGAAGTAAATTTTATAGGAAATATGTTTTATAGGAAATTTCTGAACTGTATCAGTAAACGGGCATTTATATTTCATGCAACAAAACAACAATTATTGACATCAAAGTACATATTTTAAAGATGCTTCCGGTAGTATCATAAAACCATAATAATAACGAAGCGGGGCTGCGCCGCAGAATCAGCAGAAAATCAGGATTTTTGCCAAGAACAGAAAAATCTGTCACAGAAAAATCCAAAAAGACAGGCAGGAGGAACGAACATGATCAAAATTACATTTATGGGAGCAGGAAGCACGGTTTTCGCAAGAAATGTACTTGGAGACTGTATGTGCACACCGGCACTTCGCGAAAGCGAGATCGCACTTTATGATATTGACGAGAAGAGACTGGAGGATTCCAGAATTATCTTAAGTGCCATCAACCACAACGTAAACGAGGACCGCGCAGTGATCAAAACTTATCTCGGTGCCGAGAACCGTAAAGATGCACTTCGAGATGCAGATTTCGTAGTCAACGCCATTCAGGTAGGCGGATATGAGCCATGCACAGTTACAGATTTTGAGATCCCGAAGAAATACGGCATTAAACAGACTATCGCAGATACCCTGGGAATCGGCGGAATCATGCGTGCACTTCGTACCATTCCGGTCCTGGAAGAGTTTGCCCGGGATATGGAAGAAGTCTGCCCGAACACTCTGTTCCTGAACTACTCCAACCCTATGGCAATGCTTACCGGCTATATGCAGCGTTTTACAAAGATCCGTACTGTAGGCCTCTGTCACAGCGTTCAGGTCTGCTCCCAGAAGCTTCTTGAGGGAATGGGAATGGAAGACAAGATTGAGGGACGTACCGAGCTGATCGCAGGTATCAACCACATGGCATGGCTTCTTGAGATCCATGACAAAGATGGAAACGACCTGTACCCGGAGATCCGCAGAATTGCAGAGGAGAAGAATACATCCGGTGAGAAACATGAGGATATGGTACGTTATGAGTACATCCGTCATCTTGGCTACTACTGCACAGAGTCCAGTGAGCACAATGCAGAGTATAATCCGTTCTTCATTAAATCCAAATATCCGGAGATGATCGAGGAGTTCAATATTCCGCTTGACGAATATCCGAGAAGATGTATCAAACAGATCGAGGGCTGGGAAAAAGAGCGCGAGGATATCCTCAAGGATGGCAAGATCGGCCATGAGAGAAGTAAAGAGTATGCTTCCTATATTATGGAGGCTGTTGTTACAAACACACCGTACAAGATCGGTGGAAATGTTCTTAACAACGGTTACATCGATAACCTTCCGTCGGATGCCTGCGTAGAGGTTCCATGCTATATCGACGGAACCGGTGTACATCCGGTAAAAGTGGGCAAGCTTCCTACACAGCTGGCAGCTATGAACTCATCCAATGTCAGCCCGCAGCTCCTTGCTATTGAGGCAGCAGTGACCAAAGACCGCCAGAAAATCTATCAGGCAGCCATGATGGACCCGCACACAGGTGCAGAGCTGAACATCAAAGACATCCAGGCAATGTGTGATGAGCTGATCGAGGCACATGGGGATTATATGAAGATGTACCGCTAAGGCAGAAAATGATCGGAAGGCAGCAAAAACTTTGAAATAAATATGCAAGGCGACATATAAAGGCCGGAACACCAGAATGGGGAGGGTGTTCCGGCCTTTCTTTATATGGAACTTTTGATAAATAATAAAAACAACAGATCGCTGTCCAGGTTATGGAAGAACTGGAACGTCAGGGCAAAAAGATCCCGGAAGATGTTGCGGTAACCGGCTATGATAATTCACTATATGCAAGACAGGGACAGGGCATTACCACTATCACCCATCCCCAGGAAAAACTGGGAGATCGATGCTTATCCGGTTAATGAGATCGCAGAATATGTTCAGGATGTAAGTCAGGGAGATATTGATGTTCTGGTAGAAGAATATTATAATAAATACGATATGATTCTGGATGGACGTGCCCCTGAGGAATTTAAGAAGCATGTAGCAGTCCAGGCAGGGATCGAGATCGGTTTTGAGCGCTTCCTCGAGGAGAAAAATTATCAGGCTATCGTAACACACTTTGGTGATCTGGGCTCCCTGAAACAGCTTCCGAGACTTGCGATCCAGCGACTGATGGAAAAGGCTATGGCTTCGGTGGCGAGGGTGACTGGAAAACAGCAGCTATGGGTATTGAAGCGGTGGCGATACAACGATCCGGAATCTGCAGAATGAGCTGAGATGGAACAGCATGTATTTCAGCAAATAATACGGGAGGTTTTTTACAATGGGAGTAAATGAGGCAAAAACAGCAATTCTTGAGAATCGTACGGCTCTTGGTATTGAGTTTGGTTCCACAAGGATCAAGGCAGTTCTGGTGGACGATAAGAACCAGCCCATCGCATCCGGAGCCTATGAATGGGAGAACCAGTATGTAGATGGTATCTGGACATACAGCCTGGAGGAGATCTGGAAGGGTCTCCAGGGCAGTTACCAGGATATGGCAGAAGATGTTCAGAAAAAATATGGAGTGGAGCTTACAAGCGTAGGTGCGTTTGGTGTCAGTGCCATGATGCATGGCTATATGCCGTTTAATAAAGAGGGAGAGCTGATGGTCCCGTTCCGTACCTGGAGAAACAACATCACAGGAGAAGCCTCTGAGAAGCTGGCAGAGCTTTTCCATTACAATATCCCTCAGAGATGGAGCATCGCACACCTGTATCAGGCGATCCTTAACGGTGAGGAGCATGTAAAAGATATCGATTATATCACCACTCTGGAAGCCTATGTGCACTGGAAACTCACCGGAAAAAGAGTTCTTGGTATCGGTGATGCGGCAGGTATGTTCCCAATCGACAGTGAAACGAAGGACTATAACGAGGAGATGGTTCAGAAGTTCGATGAACTGGTTGCGCCTTATGGTTTCCCATGGAAGCTTCGCGATATTATGCCGAAAGCTCTGGTGGCAGGTCAGGATGCAGGAGTTCTTACTGAGGAAGGCGCAAAGCTTCTGGATATAAGTGGAAAGCTGAAAGCTGGAATCCCGATGTGTCCGCCTGAGGGAGACGCAGGAACCGGTATGGTTGCCACAAACAGTGTCCGTCGGCGTACCGGAAATGTTTCTGCGGGAACATCTGTATTTGCCATGATCGTCTTGGAGAAGGCACTTTCCAAACCGTATAAAGAAATCGACATGGTTACCACTCCGGCAGGAGATCCGGTTGCCATGGCACATTCCAACAACTGTACTTCGGATCTGAACGCATGGGTAAATGTGTTTAAGGAATTTGCAGAAGCTATGGGCATGGAAGTAGATATGAACAAACTGTTCGGAACTCTTTATAACAAAGCCATGGAAGGCGACCCGGACTGTGGCGGACTTCTTTCCTACTGCTATTTCTCCGGCGAGCATATGACCGGCTTTGAAGAGGGACGTCCACTGTTTGTACGTTCTCCTGAGAGCAAATTTACACTGGCAAACTTTATGCGAAATAATCTTTACACCTGCCTCGGCGCCATGCGTGTAGGTCTGGATATCCTTCTGAATCAGGAGCATGTAAAGATCGATAAGCTTCTGGGCCACGGCGGTCTCTTTAAGACAAAGGGTGTCGGCCAGCAGATCCTTGCAGATGCGGTAGATGCACCGGTATCCGTAATGTCTACAGCAGGAGAAGGCGGAGCCTGGGGAATCGCACTTCTGGCTTCCTATCTTGTTAATAAAAAAGATGGCGAGGATCTTGCAGATTTCCTGGATGAAAACGTGTTCAAGGGAAATGAAGGCAGCACACTCGCACCGGAAGAAGAGGGCGTGAAGGGCTTCAATGCTTTTATGGACCGGTATATGAAAGGCATTGGCATTGAGCGTGCAGCTGTAGAGTCGGAGGTCTGGTAGGCTTACAGGCTGGCTGCCAGCTTCCTGATATCTTCAAGCTTTGGACAGGCTTTCATGCTGCCTTTATCCAGCATATTCGGGACGGTGATGATTCCTTTATCCTCCCACTTGAGATAAGCGGTCATTCCCTTGTACTGTGCAATGGCCGCGTCAAAAACATGATCAGCGCCTGCGTCAAGAAGAAGTGCAGTTTTGTTAAAATGGAATCCTGTGCTTCCGCAGGCGTACAGACGGTCAATAACGGTCTTAAGCTGTGCGGTCATATCGAACCAGTAGACCGGTGATGCAAAAACAACCATATCGGTGTCGGAAAGCTCTGCGAGAACGTTTTCCATATCGTCATCCTGGACGCACTTTCCGCCGTGGGAGTAGCAGTATTTGCATCCGAGACATCCGCGGATGTTCATATTTGCGATATTAAGGATATTTACGGTGTGACCGTTTTCTCTGGCAGTTTCTGAAAAAGTATCTGCCATGATCTGTGTGTTACCGTTGTGGCGTGGACTGCCGTTTAAGATTGTGATCTTCATTTTGAATTCCTCCGTTTATTATGTATAGCCGAAGCAAATGCAGAAAAAAATCTGCATTTGCTTCGGCTATATTGTAACACAAAAATATAAAAGGAATAAAAAAATTCGGGTATAAGCTGGTTATTATATAATAAATAACCGTATATTGACACTTGCATCAGCGTGGTAATATAATCATTTTATAGATGACTAAAAATGTCAGAAATGGTCAAAAAAAGGAGGAAGCAGATATGAAAAAGTATTTGACAAAGATCAGTGCGGCATTACTGATCATGGCTATGTGCATTATAGGATTTGGTGTAGTTTCGGTACAGGCCTCTATGAACAGTGAATCTATAGACTACAGACTGGGAGAAACCTGTAAGGGAAAACATCATTCAAATGCATATTACAAATTTGTACTTAAACAGAAATCGCATGTCTCATTAAAAGCGACGACATTAGATGGGGAAGTATTGTTTTCAATATATAATTCTTCAGGTAAAGCAGTTATGGTGCCTGGTAATGTAACATTCAAGCAGAATAATGCGACTGGAAAAGGTAGTGCGAGGGTATCCAAAACTTTAAATGCAGGTACGTATTATCTGGAGGTATATGCCTGGGATAATGTTTATAGTGACCGGGAATACTATTTCAAAATCCAGGCAGAACCGTTGATCACTCTTTCACGTGGAAGTATTACATCGCTTAAAAGTAAAAAAGCCGGACAGGCAACGGTTGTCTGCAAAGCAGCATCCAATGCGATTGGATATAGAATTCAGTATTCTACGGATTACCGCTTCCGCAAAGGCGTAAAAACAATATATTCTCCCACAAGAACCAAAACCCTTACCAAACTGGCAAAAGGAAAAAGATATTATGTAAAAGTTTGCCCGTTTACCGTATATGATGATGGTGAATATGTTTTTGGGATGAATTCTTATGTGAAAGCAATATACGTGAGAAAAAAATAAATTTTATTGAAAATAATTCTCCGTAATGATATCATGAGACACGAAAAATACAGAAAAAATAAGAGAAACCGTACATATACAGGAGGAGAAAAAACAATGAAATTAACCATGCTTGGAACCGGAAATGCTCTGGTAACTGAGTGTTACAATACCTGCTTTGTGCTCAGCGATGAGTATGGACATTTTCTGGTTGACGGAGGCGGCGGAAATACCGTGCTTTCCCAGCTGAAAAAAGCAGGCGTTGATCTGATGGATGTTCATGAGATCTTTGTTACACATAAGCACGTAGACCATATCATGGGGATCGTGTGGGTGATCCGCATCATTTGCCAGAACATGAAAAAAGGCACTTATCAGGGCGAGGCAAACATCTATGCTCATGATGAAGTGATCGGACTTCTCAAAGACATGGCATTTAAGCTTCTGAATAAGAAGGAGACACAGTACATCGGTGACAGACTTCATCTGATCGAGGTAAAAGACGGCGAGGAAAAAACAATTCTTAATAAGAAAGTGACCTTCTTTGATATCGGTTCCACCAAGGCGAAACAGTTCGGTTTCCAGATGATCTATGACGGTGGTAAGGTACTTACCTGCTGCGGAGACGAGCCATACAATGAATGTGAAGAGAAATACGCAAAAGGCAGCGACTGGATGTTCCACGAAGCATTCTGTCTGTATGGACAGCGTGATATCTTCAATCCATATGAGAAACATCACTCCACAGTTAAGGATGCCAGTGAGCTGGCTGAGAACCTTGGAGTTAAGAATCTTGTCCTGTATCACACAGAGGATAAGAACATTAAGAAACGTAAAGAGCTTTACGGAGCAGAAGGCAGAGAGTATTATCACGGAAATTTGTTTGTTCCGGATGATCTTGATGTGATCGAAATGTAATAACTGTAAAAAGAAAGACTGGAAGTATGGCATATGCTGTATTTCCGGTCTTATTATGTTTGGAAACAGAGAGGATACTAATAAATTTCATAGTACATCTGTCAGGTAGAAAAATACTTGTATGGCAAAAAGGTATCGTTTACAATAAAGAATACACACATAGCATTGCAAGAGCATGTCAATAAGAACAGATCTGAAAATTACAGATTCAGATCCGGCAAAAATAAGATTTTACAAATTACGAGGTGACAGAACATATGCCAGCAACAGATAACATCACACTTGAAAAAAAATACAGAAAACTTCAGGAAATCCTCCGTTCCTTTGGAAGTGTAGCCGTAGCTTTTTCCGGTGGAGTGGACTCCACATTTTTGCTGAAAGCTGCACAGGAAACACTTGGTGACAAAGCTATGGCCATTACCGCATGTCCATGCTCTTTCACCGACAGAGAACTGAAAGAAACGCAAGATTTCTGCCAGGAAAATCACATTTGCCAGGAGATATGCAAGATCAACGAATTCGACATCCCGGGGTTCCGTCAGAATCCGCCGGACCGCTGCTATATCTGTAAAAAAGCCATCTTTACCAGACTTTGGGAAGCTGCAAAGGCGTGCCATATGAACATGATCGTGGAAGGTTCCAACATGGATGATCTGGGCGACTACCGTCCGGGAAAAAGGGCTATCCAGGAGCTTGGGGTCCGCAGTCCGCTCCAGGAAGCAGGCCTCTATAAAGAAGAGATCCGGGAGCTGTCAAAAGACATGAATCTTCCGACCTGGAACAAGCCATCCTTTGCCTGTCTTGCTTCCAGATTTGTATACGGTGAGACCATTACCAAGGAGAAGCTTCACATGGTAGATCAGGCCGAGCAGTTTCTGATGGATCTGGGATTCCATCAGTTCCGTGTTCGCATCCACGGTACCATGGCAAGGATCGAGGTTCCAGAAGAAGAGATCCTGAAAATTGCAGATAATGAAACAAGAACAAAGATCACAGAGAAATTCCGCACATTGGGATTTTCTTACGTGACTCTGGATCTTCAGGGCTTCCGTTCCGGAAGTATGAATGAAACACTGGGAAAATAAGTATCAGAAAATAAAATAATCCCCCGGAAATACCGCGCGAGAAGTATTTCTGGGGGATTGCTGCACGAATAGAACCGGAGGCTCCGTTACTGTGTTCAAATCTCAATTTTCGGATTGAGAATATCTGTCTGGCAGGCTGTATATCTTACATATAATCCTTCAGCACATCATGATCCCGCAGTACCTTCTCAACCACAGTACCCTTCACAACATTAAGAAGTGGTTTCTTCAGTGCATTTAGCGGCCCTGGCAGCTGGATCTCCAGCGGGGATTTTCCGTCCATCAGCTTCACACTGCTGTCCAGAAGCTCACGGATATCGTAAACGCTTCCCCATACTTCCGGAACCCCACGGTCTACACCGAAAAGTCCGTATACAGCCTCCATTGCAGTACGTACGGAATATTCTGTTGTGAATACGGTATCACGAGGAGTTTCCGCAAACTGGCCCAGGAATGCAAAGTTTACACAGCCATCCGGGATAACATCCGGGCGGTCACCTTTGGTACGGGGCATGAAGAATGCGGTGATGTACGGCATCATGGTCGGAACGCAGACAGCGCTGTTTTCTGCCATATCGTCGATCTGATCTACCGGAACACCCAGGTGGTACAGCCACTCGGCGGTAATTTCCTTACCGGTACAATCTTTCATCGGTTTCTTGATATAGTCACCAGGAACATCGGTAAACAGTCCGTAAACCCATACGCAGACCTTTTTCGGGTCCTGATCCTTGAACTGTCCCTGACGGTTGATGGTCCAGCTTAAGAGCCACTTGGAATCCTGGCAGCTTACGATACCGCCGGTAACAACCTTGCCGGTACGTGGGTCACGCTGGCAGATGTTGGTGATATACGGGATGATATGGTCGTCCAGAGTGGTGACAGTAGCGGATTCCCAGTTTGTCTTGGCAATGTCTGAGCAGAATTTCTCCGGATGTCCGAAGGACGGATCCTGAGCCGCGATATTTTTCCACAGGGACCAAACGCCACTGGTACGGACCTCCGCATCGCCGTTTGGCGCGTGGTTCTGGTCGCCGTAGATCGTACCCTCTGTACAGCTTCCGTTAGTGACGAAAACATAATCATTTTCTGTAAGAAGGATGCCCTGCTCCACATCTTTTACCTTGCATTCGATAGCAGTGGCGATCTTTTTGCCATCTTTAAAATTAAAGATCACGTTTGTGACCTCAGTATTAAACTGGAAGTCAACACCTGCATCCTCCAGATATTTTTTCATGGGAAGAATCAGGGATTCGTACTGGTTGTACTTGGTGAATTTCAGGGCGCTGAAATCCGGAAGACCTGCAATGTGGTGGATAAAACGCTGGAAGTAAAGCTTCATCTCCAGAGCACTGTGCCAGTTTTCAAATGCGAACATGGTCCTCCAGTACAGCCAGAAGGTGGAATCAAATACTTCATCATCAAATACATCTTCGATGGTTTTATCGTAAAGATCCTCATCCTTTGTCATGAACAGCTTCATGATCTCCATGCAGCCCTTCTGGCTCAGGTTAAATTTTCCGTCGGTGTGGGCATCCTGTCCACGGTTGACGGTTGCACGGCAGAGAGAATAGTTCGGGTCGTGCTTGTTCAGCCAGTAGAACTCGTCCAGAACAGAAGCACCCGGTTTTTCAAGGGAAGGAATACTGCGGAAAAGATCCCACAGGCACTCGAAATGGTTTTCCATCTCACGACCGCCACGCATGATATAGCCTCTGGACGGATCAAAGATTCCATCGCAGGCACCTCCGGCAATATCCATGGCTTCCAGGATGTGGATATGATCACCTGGCATCTGTGCGTCTCTTACCAGGAAGCATGCAGCAGCCAGGGAAGCAAGACCGCTTCCTACAATGTAGGCATGCTTGTCGTCCACACCTTCCGGTTTTTCCGGACGGGCAAAGGCTTCGTAGTTACCGTTGGAATAATAAATCCCTTTGCTGTTTTTGTCATGCTTTCCACGCTCGGTGTTGCGGTAGTTTGTAGTAGTTTCTTTCACATGGAGGTTTTCCTCTTCGTTGATCTCTCTTGTTTTTTTCATCAGCATGGCTGCGCCGGCTCCGGCTGCCGCAAGTGCTGCAAGTCCCATGAATCCTTTTTTATCTGACATATGACATCCACCTTTCGTAAATGAGATACCTGTTTGTATCGGATTAACTGTTCTTTGTTGCTGTTGAGGCTATGATAGCCCATCCGGAAAAAAGATTCTATTTACAAAATACCGAAAGTGTTCAGTTTTTTATCATTATGTCTGTTTTGATAAGTTTTTATTCTGTATGCATTTCTGCTGTTTTGTTTCTGGCGGCAAAATTGCGGATGGCGTTGTCGATGCTTCCGTACAGTGCGGTTGCGGTATCATCTGCGATTTCGCGATAATCTTCGCGCATGCCGTTTTTGATCCAGTCCAGCATGATCCCTACAAAGCTGTATTTATATAGATCTGAGATAAAAATTTTCTGTTCATCCGTGATGGGGATATCTTTTGATTTTTCTGTTACCACGCCCATAAGAAGATCGTAGGTAAGCTGGAACAGATAATTCTCGATCTGTTCCCGCCCCACGCAGCGGTATACATTTAAGATAAACGGCTTGTTTTCCATCACGGCATCAAAGATCTGCAGAAGCCCTTCATGCCAGGTGGAAGAGGTTTTTTTGCCCTGAAGGGCAATTCTGGCATCTTCCAGACAGCACCACTCCACAAGATCATAGATATCTTTGAAATGATAGTAAAAAGTCATGCGGCTGATCCCGCAGTCCGTAGTCAGGTCGTTGATGGTGATCTTATCTAAAGGCTTCTTAAGAAGCAGATGTTTCAGGGATTCTTCCAGGGCAAGCTTGGTTGCGTTTGTCATGTCTTGCGGCCTCCTTTGGCAAGGTTATAGTTATTAATATAACATGAAAGTGCACAGAAAATCCATGTTAAACAGTGACTTTTCTGTGAAATTATGATAGACTGAACCTGGAATATTTTGCGGAACAGAACGGAGCGTACTATGAAGAAAAAATCAGTTTGTATCCTGCTGATCTTTGCTGCCGTGATAGTACTTACTTATGTGACAGGAGAATCCTATTACAGAGGAATCAGTGAAAAAGCAGGGTTGGATAAACAGGAAGAGAAAATATATAAATATCAGTATGACATGATCGTGGACAGCCCCGATTCCCAGTTCTGGCAGGCAGTATATGACAGTGCGAAGAAAAAAGCAGCTCCCAATAATGTACTGATTGAGATCATGGGGCCGGACAGAGAAACATCCTATGATAAACTTGATTATATGAATATGAGTATTGCGGCCAAGGCGGATGGTATTATCCTGCAGTATAATGGAGAAGCCGGTCTGGAAGAAGCAATCAATACTGCAGTAAGAAACGGAATACCGGTGGTTACAGTCATGAGTGATGCGGTGCACAGCCGCCGCCAGAGCTTTGTGGGAGTCAGCGATTATCAGCTTGGCATGGCTTACGGGGAAATTGTTGCCAAATACGTGGATGAGAACACGAAGAAGATCCTGATCCTGCAGAAACGGGACATTGATGATATGAACGAAAGTCAGATATACACTCAGATCAGCAATGCGGTGAAGATGGCAGCTGGTTCTGAGGATATTGAGATCAAGGGAAGGAATCTTCTGTCAACAGGAACCTTTGAAACAGAGGAGGCAGTTACTGATATTTTTCAGCAGAAGCGGAATGTTCCGGATATCCTTGTGTGTATGGATGAGGAGACAACGGAGTGTGCAAGACAGGCAATTCTGGATTTCAACCTTGCAGGAAAAGTGAAGATCATTGGTTATTATACATCTGAGGATATTCTGGCGGCAGTTGAAAAAGGTGTTATTTCAGTTACCTGTGATGTGGACACGACCCAGCTGGGACAGTACAGTGTGGAGGCAGTTACCAGCTATATAGAAGATGGAAGAACCAATTCTTTCTACAACGTAGACATTAATTTTCTTGACAGAACAGCAGTGAAGAAGATGAGGAGGGAGGCAGTCACAGATGAAAAAGATCCGTTGGAGTGACTTTTCTCTTGTAAGCAAGATCATGATCGAGGTTGGCGTGCTGGCAGTTTTACTGTTCAGCATCAACATGCTGTTTTATGCGCGGATCAACAACTCCATGCAGGAGATGGATGATGTGTATGCCAGCAATGCCCAGATCACAGAGCTTGGGCAGGTTTTTGACGATGTGCAGGACAGTATGTACCAGTATCTGAAGGTAAAAAACTCTCAGGCACTGATGGATTATTATCAGAATGAGGCGAAATACAGGCAGGAGCTGGAGAAGTTAAATGAACGGAATATTGATGATTCCGTAAAACTTCTGGAGAAGAAGATACGTAAGATGTCGGAATCATATCTTTCCTGTACCGCAGGAACTGTAGCTGCCAAGAGAGGCAGGAATGTGGAGAAATATAAGCAGGAATATGATGAAAGTCTGGAGCTTTACAGTTATATCCAGAGTTCTATGGATGAGCTGAACAAGCAGCTTTTTAAAGAAAATTCCCAGACTTATGCAGCTCTCCGGGCGGTTATGAGATATCTGGAGATCAGTAATATGATGATCATGCTTCTGGTGGTGATCTGTGGAATGTTCCTTCTGATCATGGCAACAAGGGAGATGTTCCTGCCGCTGACTAATATGGCAGAAACTGCACAGCTGGTAGGTCAGGGGAATTTTAATGTAAAGATGCCCCCAGCAGATTCCAGGGATGAGCTTGGAACGGTAACAAGAGCCTTTAATACCATGGTGGATAATCTTGGTCTTTACATTGCCAGGACAAAGGCCAGCATGGAAAAAGAACAGCAGATGATAGAGAGGGAGCTTTTGATGGAAACACATCTCAAGGAGGCACAGCTTAAGTATCTCCAGTCTCAGATCAACCCGCATTTCCTTTTTAATTCCCTGAATGCAGGAGTACAGCTTGCAATGATGGAGGATGCAGAAAAAACCAGTATCTTTGTGGAAAAGATGGCAGATTTTTTTCGCTACAATGTAAAGAAGGGTGAGGAAGATGCCACACTGGAGGAAGAACTGGAGGCTGTGGATAATTACATTTATATTCTGAATGTACGGTTTGCCGGGGACATCCATTTTTCAAAAAAAGTGGAATGTGATGTGGAAAATGTACGTGTTCCCAGTATGATCCTGCAGCCGGTTGTGGAAAACGCAGTCAATCATGGAATCCGGAATATAGATTGGGAAGGACATATTGATCTCAGTGTGGAGAAATGGAACGACCATATTGAGATCAGTGTTCGGGATAACGGACTGGGCATGACCGGAGAACAGATACAAAGAGTACTGTCAAAAAAAGTCCACAGCAGTTCAGGCGAGGGTGATTCCACGGGAATCGGAATGAATAATGTGATCAGCCGTCTGGAACTATATTATGAGCGGGACGGATTAATGGAAATATACAGTGAAGGTGAAGGAATGGGAACAGAGGTAGTGATCAATATTCCTCTGGAGAGGAGCGAAAAAAATGTACAGAATCCTGATTGCTGATGATGAGGGGATCATGCTGGAATCCCTGAAAAATATTATAAGTTCCAACTATGGAAATGAATGTGAGATCCATACAGCCAAGACAGGCCGTGTGGTTGTGGAGGAGGCGGAGAAATATCCGCCGGATATCTGCTTTATGGACATTCAGATGCCGGGCTTAAGTGGGATCCAGGCAATCCGGGAAATTCAGAAATTTAACAGATCTGTGGTCTTTGTGATCATTACAGCCTATGATAAATTTAATTATGCCAAGGAAGCGGTAAATCTTGGAGTTATGGAATTTCTTACCAAGCCGGTAAACAAAAAGGTGATTTTGGAAACATGCTCCAAAGCTATGGAAAAGGTAGATTACACAAGACAGAAGCGAAGCGATGATCTCCGTATCCGTGAAAAGCTGGAGACAGTTGTGCCCATGATCGAAAGCGGATATATCAATAATATTCTTCTGCAGGATGATTTTCAGACATATCAGGATAATTACAGGGAGCTTCTGGATATCCGGGAAGAATATGGATATATGATCGTGGCTGAATTCGGGGATTCCACGGAAAATGGCGTTCTTACCAATGCGGTGGGGGCCAGTGTGAAGGCAAACAAATTTTATTCCACATTCCGGGAAATCGCTCAGGGATTTTTTGAATGTCTGGTAGGACCCATTATGGGAAACCGTATTGTACTGCTTGTTCCATACCGTAATTCCAGGGAGTCCTATGAGGAACGTGTGGAGGTTGTAACAAGAACCAGAAACATGGTACATAAGCTGGAAAGCAGGATCGACAGTAAATTTCGCTGTGGTATCGGCCGGGTGAAGGAGATGGGAAGCACCATGAAAGAATCCTTCAAGGAGGCCATGATCGCACTTCGGGAAAGCACCAGCCATGTTATACATATTGAGGATGTTCCGGCTGCACAGAAATATGACGGCGAATATCCAAGAGATCTGGAACGTCGCTATGAAAAGCGGGTGATGGATAAGGATGTGGCAGGAGCTTTAAGCTGTGCCGAGGAATTTATCAGGTGGATGGAGAAGCAGCCGGGAGTAGATCTGGAGGACATGCGCATCAAGATCCTGGAGCTTGTGATGGGAGTGGAAAAAAAGGCCTTTTTTGCAGGTACCGTGAAATATGCGATCAGCTGCCGCAGAAATTATATTCATGAGATCCAGGAATATACAGATATAGAAGGAATGAAAAAATGGTTCCTGGGCAAAACATCAGAAATCTGCAGTAACATGGAAAGTGCAAGGGAAAAAGAAGCGGTTTCTATTATCGAAAAAGCAAAGTCCTATATTCGGGACAATTACAAAAAAGATATTTCACTGGATGAGGTGTCACGGGAGGTGGATATCAGCCCTTATTATTTCAGCAAGCTTTTTAAGCAGGAGACCGGAGGAAATTTTATCGAGTATCTTACAGAAGTGCGGCTTCGGAATGCAAGAGAACTTCTCAAAGATTCAGGGCTTTCCATCAAGGAGATCTGTGCGGAATCCGGATACAGCGACCCCAATTATTTCAGCAGGATATTCAAAAAATACGAAGGCGTGACACCAAGTGAATTCAGAGAGAGGTTGAGGTAGACAATATGAGCGGGGGGAAAATGATCAGGAAGCTGTTGATCTTGCTGTGTCTGTTGACATTGATGCTGAATGGCTGTGCTTCCGAAAAAATAAAGCAGACAGCTGCACAGGAAAACGATACAGAGGAAGACAGTGGTGAAAAGAAAATTCAGATCGGTCTTACAGTGGATTCCTTTGTTATTGAGAGGTGGATTCGTGACAGGGATGCATTCGTGGCAACCGCAAGGGAATTGGGAGCGGAAGTGAATGTTCAGGATGCGGGAGCAGATACAAAAGAGCAGATCAGCCAGATCGACTATTTTATCAGGAAGCATATGGATGTGATCGTGATCATTGCCAGAGACTGCAAGGCATTATCTGAGGCTGTGGAGCGTGCCCACAATGTAGGGATCAGGGTGATCTCCTATGACCGTATGGTAAATGATGCGGATACAGACATGTATATTTCCTTTGATAACCGGAAAGTCGGAGAGGTCATGGCACAGTCCATGATGGAAGCGATCCCTGATGGCGGAAAGATTTTTATGGTCCAGGGATCTGCTTCAGATAACAATGTGGACATGGTAAAAGAGGGATTTGAAGACACTCTGAAAAACAGTGATCTGAAGGTGGTTTACGAAGCCAACTGTGAGGGCTGGGTCGCGGAGCTGGCAGCAGATTATGTGGAGGAGGCACTGGAAGAGTACCCCGATGTAAAGGGAATCATGTGTGGAAATGATGATATTGCCAGCCAGGTGATACAGGTTCTTGCGGAAAACCAGCTTGCCGGACAGGTGATCGTGGTAGGCCAGGATGGTGATCTGGCTGCATGTCAGCGTATTGTAGAAGGAACCCAGTACATGACAGCATTTAAATCTATCGAAGATCTGGCATGCCAGGCAGCTGAATATGCGGTGAAGATGGCAGAAGAGGGAAAGCTTCCGTCAGATGTGACAGATACCATGAACGATGGAAGCTACGATATCCCGGCGAAGGTGCTGGAACCGGTTGCCGTTACAAGGGATAATATTGATGAGGTGATCATTGACGGCGGTTTCCACAGAAGGGATGAAGTATATCTCAATACAGATTATGATACAGAGTAATGCAGAACAGATTGCATACCGGCATATATGTGGTGGTGAAATTCTGCAAGTAATGTGGCAGTGTAGCCATATGTGCAATAATACACAATTATGACAAAAATCAATAGCAGATTTTTGGTGCAAAAATGTCTTGCCTGATGCAGGGCATTTTTCTTTTGCAAAAAAATGTCTCTGTCATTGCCAACTATGTCCAGACAGTCCTGTGCTATAGTAACATCATCGAAGGAAACGTGATTCAAAAAACAAATAATGAAACGGAGGATTTTACAATGAAAAGAAAAATGGTATCTGCACTTCTTTGCGCAACAATGGTAGCTGGTATGGTGGTAGTTCCGGCAGCAACAGCACAGGCAGCAGACAAGAAACTGATCGGTGTTACCATGCCGACCAAGGATCTCCAGAGATGGAACCAGGATGGCGAGAACATGAAGAAAGAGCTGGAGGCAGCAGGATATGAAGTAGACCTTCAGTATGCATCCAACGACGTAAGCACACAGGTTTCCCAGCTTGAGAACCAGGTAGCAAACGGATGCGACCTTCTGGTTGTGGCATCCATCGACGGAAGCAGCCTTGGCGAGCCTCTGAAACAGGCCAAAGAAAAAGGAATTCCGGTTATCTCCTATGACCGTCTTCTTATGAATTCTGATGCAGTTTCCTATTATGCAACATTTGATAACTACAAAGTAGGACAGAAACAGGGCGAGTACCTGGTAGACGCACTGGATCTTGATAATCAGGATGGACCGTTTAACATCGAGCTGTTCACAGGAGATCCTGGTGATAACAACTGTAACTTCTTCTTCGGTGGTGCAATGGATGTTCTCCAGAAATACATCGATGACGGTAAGCTGGTAGTAAAATCCGGACAGACAGAGTTCGAGCAGGTTGCTACCGCAAACTGGGATAGTGCAAAAGCACAGGACAGAATGGATACCATCATCGCAGGTAACTACTCTGACGGAACAAACCTTGACGCAGTTCTCTGCTCCAACGATTCCACAGCCCTTGGTGTTGAGAATGCACTGGCAGCTTCCTACACAGGAGAATATCCGATCATCACCGGTCAGGACTGTGATACACCGAACGTTAAGAACCTTGTAGCAGGAAAACAGGCAATGTCCGTATTTAAAGATACAAGAGCTCTTGCATCTGCAGTAGTAAAAATGGTTGACTCCATCATGAAAGGTGAGGAGCCGGAAGTGAACGATACAAAATCCTATGATAACGGAACAGGTGTCATCCCGACATACCTTTGCGATCCGGTTGTTGTTACAACAGATAACTACAAAGAAATCCTGATCGATTCCGGATACTACACAGAGGATCAGATCAAATAATCATAATTTTTAAGAAAGAAATTTATCACATGCAGGCGGGGAATATAACCGCCTGCATGAACAGTGGAAAGGGAGGGAAATTGAGTTGGCTAAGATACTTCTGGAAATGAAAAATATCACCAAAACTTTCCCAGGTGTAAAGGCACTGGATAATGTTAATCTCCAGGTCGAGGAAGGCGAGATCCACGCACTGGTAGGTGAGAACGGTGCCGGTAAATCTACATTAATGAATGTATTAAGTGGTATATATCCGTACGGCTCGTATGAAGGAAATATTATTTACGATGGTGAGATCTGTAAATTTAACACCATCAAAGACAGTGAACATAAAGGAATTGTGATCATTCACCAGGAACTGGCACTGATCCCGTATATGACTATCGGTGAAAACATGTACCTGGGCAATGAAAGAGGCAGGAGCTTTTCCATTAACTGGAATGAAACTTATGGGGAAGCAGATAAATATTTGAAAATAGTGGGACTGGAGGAATCCTCCAGAACTTTGATCAAGGATATCGGTGTAGGTAAACAGCAGCTGGTTGAGATCGCAAAGGCACTTGCAAAGAATGCAAAGCTGCTCATTCTGGATGAGCCTACCGCATCACTGAACGAAGATGACTCCAAAGCTCTTCTGGATCTTCTTCTGAAATTCAAGAAGCAGGGAATGACCTCTATCATCATTTCCCATAAATTAAATGAGATTTCCTATGTGGCAGATAAGATCACAGTTATCCGAGATGGATCTACCATTGAAACACTGGATAAAAAGAAAGACGATTTTTCTGAGCAGAGGATCATTCAGGGAATGGTTGGACGTGAGATGACAGACCGGTTCCCGAAACGTCCAAATGTAAAGATCGGCGATGTTTCCATGGAAGTTAAGAACTGGAATGTTTACCATCCTCTGTATACAGAACGTAAGGTGGTAAATAACGTATCCTTTAAAGTACATAAAGGAGAGGTTGTCGGTATTTCAGGACTGATGGGAGCAGGACGTACAGAATTGGCCATGAGTATTTTTGGCAAGAGCTATGGAACTAAGATTTCCGGCCAGGTGTTCATGAATGGAAAAGAAGTGAAGCTGAATACAGTTCAGGAGGCTATTGACAACAAGCTCGCCTATGTTACAGAGGATCGAAAAGGAAACGGATTGATCCTTTCCAAGTCCATAAAGATGAACACTACGCTTGCAAACATGTCCGGTATCAGTAATGGAAAAGTGATCGATACGGATAAAGAATACGCAGTTGCTGAGGAATACAGGAAGAAACTGAAAACCAAGTGTCCGACAGTTGAGCAGAATGTCGGAAACCTGAGCGGTGGTAATCAGCAGAAGGTCCTTCTTGCAAAATGGATGTTTGCAGAGCCGGATATTCTGATTTTGGATGAACCTACAAGAGGTATTGACGTAGGTGCCAAATATGAAATCTACTGTATCATCAATGACCTGGTCGCAGCAGGAAAATCTGTGATCATGATCTCTTCTGAGCTTCCGGAAGTGCTTGGAATGTCAGACAGAATCTATATCATGAACGAGGGCAGATTCGTAGGTGAGGTAAGTGGTGAGGAAGCTACATCTGAGCTGATCATGTCCAGGATCGTGAAGTCAGGTAAAGGAGAGTAAGAAGATGGAGAAAAAGATTAGTTTTTCAGAAATATTAAAAAAATATACCATGGTCATTGTTCTGGTATTTGTTGTGATCATGTTTTCTGTGAACACAAAGGGCGTTATGCTTCTTCCGCAGAATGTAAATAACCTGGTAGCCCAGAATGCATATGTATTTATTCTTGCAACCGGTATGCTGTTCTGTATTTTAACAGGTGGTAACATTGATCTGTCAGTTGGTTCTGTTGTATGCTTTGTTGCTGCTGTCGGTGGTAAGATGATGGTTCTCAACAGTATGAACCCGTATCTCACTATGATCGTGATGCTTCTTGTGGGTATTGCCATTGGTGCATGGCAGGGATTCTGGATCGCTTATGTACGAATTCCTCCATTTATTGTTACTCTGGCAGGTATGCTTGCTTTTCGTGGCCTTTCCAACGTAGTTCTGGAAGGACAGACCCTGGCCCCGATGCCGGATGCTTATCTGGCTCTGTTCAATAACTATATTCCGGACTTCCTTGGTGGAGGTGAAGGATTTAACAGAACATGTTTTGTAGTTGGCATTATTGTCTGCATCGTCTATGTTGCACTTGTTATGAAAAACCGTGCAGACCGTGCAAAAAAAGGCTACAGTGTTGAGTCTTTCGGTGGTGTTGCAGTGAAGATGGTTCTGATCTGTGCAGTTGTTCTTGCATTCATGTTCAGACTTGCTCAGTACAAAGGTATCCCGAATTCCCTTCTCTGGGTTGTAGTGATCATCGCAATCTATACATACATTGCTTCCAAGACTACAACAGGTCGTTATTTTTATGCAGTTGGCGGTAATGAGAAGGCAACAAAGCTTTCCGGTATTGATACGAACAAAGTTTATTTCCTTGCTTACTTGAACATGGGTCTTCTGGCTGCTATCGCAGGTATGGTGACAATGGCCAGATTGAATTCTTCCAACCCGCAGGCTGGTACAAACTTTGAGATGGATGCGATCGGTGCTTGTTTTATTGGTGGTGCTTCTGCTTATGGTGGTACCGGTACAGTTCCTGGTGTTATCATTGGTGCACTTCTGATGGGTGTTCTGAATCTTGGTATGAGTATCATGGGTATTGACCAGAATATCCAGAAGGTTGTTAAAGGTATGGTTCTTCTGGCAGCGGTTATCTTCGATGTTGTCAGCAAGAGAAAATCTTTTATCGTAAAATAATAATAGTCAGCGAATCAGGACAGCAGGTTTTCGGAGTGATCCGGAACCTGCTGTTTTTGGGTGTATATACGGTTGTTTTATGTAAGGTTATTTTGTTACTGTTCACTGGTCAATGTCATTTAGTTAATTTTCAAGGTTAGATCTTATACATGAGGTCTAACCTCTTTTTTAGTTTTTCCCTAAATAGGGGTTGACACTTCAACTCAAATGTGCGGCCGCTCTCACTACTGATTGGTTTTTAGAAGTAGTGAGAGCGGCCCTTGTAGTTAAAGAAGCATCTGCACGATGCAAATACAACTACAAGGAGATTTTTTTATGCTACAAAACCAAATCAAAACCATATTTAAAAGGGCACTGAAAAAGTCTGATTCTAAAAAAGAATTGGGCTTTTTTGTGAAAATTTCGGTCGCCCGGCAAAGGAACCAGAAATGATGTTTAAACTGCTTTTCCTGAAAAAACTGTATGATCTTTCTGACGAAGCCCTGATTAGCAGCGCCCAGACGGACATGGCATATAAATTTTTCCTTGACCTGGAACCAGAAGCAAAAATGATAGATCCCAGTCTTCTCACAAAATTCAGAAAAACTCGTATTACAGAAGATATTCTGGAAGAAATGTTAAAAGAAACCATTCAACAGGCTTTGGATAAAAATCTGATCAAATCGGGAACCATTATCGTTGATTCCACCCATACAATTGCTTCTGTCTGGGCAAAATCTCCAACGCAGATTCTGCGGGATATGAGCAAACAACTTCGGAAAGAGGTTTATAAAACAGCTTTTGAATTATCAGAGCGATTTCCTGAGAAACCCTCTTTGGAAGCAGGACTGGATGAAGAAATTGCCTATACTAGGGAACTACTCCAGGTTCTGGAGGAAGGAATAAAATCCTGTGGAAATAAAAAGATACAGAAACTTTCTCATGAAATGAAAGAACTACTAGAAGATGAGCGGCTCAAAGAGATCCGATCCAAAGATGATAAAGATGCACGGTTTGGACATAAAACGGCAACCAGTACGTTCTATGGATATAAGAATCATCTTGCGATGACTGAAGAACGTCTCATTGCGGGGATCACTGTAACAGATGGAGGAGCACCAGATGGGCAGGAATTACCAAAACTGATAGAAAACGCGAAGGAAAATGGAATAAAAGTTACAGAAGTTATAGGCGATATGGCATATGTCAGTGATGACAATCTGGAAGTCTGCGGAAAAGAGATTACATTGATTGCCAGAACCAATACAGCAGTAGCTGCTGCAGCAAACGGGAACCTTGAGGAAGGTTTCTGCTTTAATAAAGATGCTGGGATGCTGCAGTGTCCTGCCGGAGAGCTTTCCACGCGTGTAGAAAAAAGAACGGCAAAAAATGGGAATACTTATTTAAGATATATATTTAGCAAAGTAACGTGTCGGAAATGTCCCCAAAGAGAAAAATGCCGTGTAGGAAGATCAAACGCTAAAACAAGAAGCTACAGTATCACGCAAGCAAGCGAGAAAAATCTTGAAAGGCTTAAATTTGAAGAAAGCGAATATTTTCAGGAGCGAATGAAGATTCGGCACAGGATAGAAGAAAAGAATGGAGAACTAAAGGAAGCTCACGGTTTGCGTAAAGCAGATTCGAGAGGTTTATTTGCTATGCATCTGCAAATGTATTTTACGGCATTTACAGCAAATGTAAAACGAATAGTAAGATTAGATGAGCTGGCTATGGAGTAAACCATAGCTTTTTATGATTTTCCTAAGTAAAGATTTGAAAATAATATAAAAGAAAAACTTCCACTTAAGAAGAAATGGAAGTTTTTCAGTGCCCTTCAAATACAAGGGGTGTGGCACTTTTATCTGCATACACGAAACATAGTAATGTTTTATCTCCGCTTACTTTTTTTCTGAATTCCTTTCATTTTCCGTTTTGTTATGAATTGATAGTCTGTTCTGAATCCACAGGTTTCGTGGAGATCGTCAGTGATTTTCTGACGTTCATATACCGGCATGAAACCCTGTTCTTCTACATCTGCAAATTTTATGTCTTTTAAAATATGGAGCAATTGTTCTGTAGTATAAGTTCCTTTCAAAGCGCGGTTTAATAACCGGATTTGTATAGGACTGAGTGATATAAAAGGACTCGGAATTTTTTGATTTTGATGTTGTTATACGCACAATAATTACCGCTTCCACTGTTATAGTACATATCACTAAATATTACTATATAATAAAAATAAAAATTTGACAAAAAAATAAGCCTGTTTCAAGGCTTTGCGGTACTTTTTTGAATTTCAATGTGTCAAACTCCCGTGTAACAAGAAAATAAAAAAATATAAAGTTTTAGTTGTTGCCCGTTATCTTTTCTGATATAATAAGTCCAAATCTTAATACTCTGCCGTGATAAAATGTGAAACTGTCACGAAGGAGGCTAAAAGGAGAAACTACAAATGAAAGAAAAGAAAGAACGGGCCAAACGTCTGCCCACTTTTGCGGAATCGATCACACCGATCGTCGCAATGCTCCTGATCCTTACCATCGGAAAAGGCGTATTCGGCTACAGCACAGAGCCGCTTCTGATCATGGTAGCTGCAATCGCAGCATTTATCGCGTTCCGTGTAGGCATTACCTGGGATGAGATGATGGATGAGATCTGCACCAAGATCGCAAAGGGCATGCCTGCCATCCTGATTCTTGTATGTGTTGGCGCTATGGTTGGTACCTGGATGGCATCCGGTACCATTCCGATGATGATTTATTACGGCGTCCAGATCGTAAACCCGAAATTCATGCTGGTTACCGCGTTCCTGATCGAGGCAGTGGTTTCGGTTGTTACCGGTACCTCCTGGGGTTCCGTTGCAACCATGGGTGTTGCCCTGATGGGAATCGCAAGCGCCCTTGGCGTATCCCTTCCGGCTACTGCAGGCGCCTGCATCGCAGGTTCCTACTTTGGTGACAAGATGTCTCCGCTGTCCGATACCACAAACCTGGCTCCGATCGCGGCAGGCAGCACACTGTATGAGCATATCGGACATATGTTCTACACCACTGTCCCAGCAACCATCGTTTCCCTGGTGGTATATGCCATTGTTGGTATGAACGCAGATGTAAGCGCAGATATTACTTCTGACACCGTTACTACTTTATTAAGCCAGCTTTCTTCCATGTACAGCTGGAACCTGCTGATCATCATTCCGGTAGTGATCGTGCTGGGCGGCTCCCTGCTTCAGAAGCCAACCATTCCGGTTATGCTTCTTTCTACTTTTGTAGCAGGCTTGGAGAGTGTCTTCATTCAGCACGTAGCGTTAGGAGATGTGTTAAAGGCAACCGTAAACGGTTTTGATGTATCCATGATCCACCGTGCAGGATTTGACACCGAGACCTGTTCCGAGGCCGTAACCAAGCTGTTAAACCGCGGCGGTATGAACGGCATTATGAGCACCACACTTCTGGTATTCTGCGCATTCTGCTTCGCAGGTATCATGAGCCGGGCTGGCTGTCTGGATGTGGTACTCCAGAAGATCTTAAGCGTGGCAAAGAGTACCGGTGCGCTGATCACCGCAACCGTTGCAGCCTGCATTACCATGGCACTGACCACCGGTAACTCTTACCTTGCCATTCTGATTCCGGGCGAGATGTTCCGTGACGCTTACAAAGAGCGCGGGCTTGCGGCAAAGAACCTGTCCAGAACCCTTGAGGATGCCGGTACCGTAGTTGTACCGCTGATCCCGTGGTCCGCAGCAGGTGCTTACATGGCTTCCACCCTTGGCGTAGAGACTTTGGATTACCTTCCATGGGCAATCCTGTGCTACACCGGCTGGATTTTTGCAATCATCTGGGGCTTTACCGGATTTGGTATTGCCAAGCTCGATGATGAGAAGAAAAAGGAGAACTAAATACGATGTCCAGAGTGCTTTTGATTAAAAACGCGAATCTGTATGATCCGGATCCAAAAGGAATCCGTGATATCCTGATCGTAGATGAAAAAGTATTTTCTGTGGCAGAACACATCGATCCACCGGAACTTTCTGCTCCGGTGGAAGTTGTTTCTGCAGATGGAAAAATGGTAATTCCTGGTTATGTGGACCAGCATGTTCATGTGATTGGCGGGGGCGGCGCAAAGCTTCTGGTTACACGGCTTTCTTCCCTGCATGAGGAAGTGCGTGATGCTGTAAAGGCAGGGGTTCCGGTGGAAAAAGCCATCCGCATCTGCGGGGAGAACCCGGCCAGAGCCAACGGATTATTCCCGAAAAAGGGCTGCATCCGTCCGGGCAGCGACGCGGATCTTGTGATCCTGGATGAGGAATTTCTGGTAGATACGGTATTTGTCCGTGGACAGAAAATGGTGGAGTATGGAAAAGCACTGGTAAAAGGCACCTTTGAGACAGACTGACAGAAGCTTTGAAATAGAAAAGCGGAAAAGAAAGAGACAGGAGAATTGACATTATGATCAAGTTACTGAAAAACGCGAATGTGTACGCACCGGAGAAACTGGGAAAGAAAGATATCCTTATTGAGGGGGAAAAAATCCTTCTGATGCAGGATACTATTGAGGGATATGAGGGACTTCCGGGAGTGGAAACCTATGATCTGGAGGGAAAGACCGTTGTTCCGGCTTACATTGACATGCACGTGCATATCACAGGCGGCGGCGGAGAGCAGGGGCCGGCATCCCGTGTACCGGAATCCCAGCTCAGTGAATTCTTCAAAAATGGTATTACCACGGTAGTCGGACTTCTGGGAACCGATGGCGTAACCCGCAGTGTGGAAAATCTGGTCGCAAAAGCTCGCGCCCTGACCGAAGAGGGCATGACCGTGTACACTCTGACCAGTTCCTATGGTTACCCGCCGACCACCCTGACCGGAAGTGTAGAGCGCGATATCATCCTGGTTCCACCGATGATCGGTGTGAAGGTAGCGGTATCGGACCACAGAAGCTCCAACCCAGGCGGAGAAGAGCTGATCGCGCTGGCTACTGCAGCGCGCAGAGCCGGCTTACTCAGCAATACCCCTGGCCTGGTAACCATGCACATGGGTGACGGAGAGGGAAGACTGGATCCGATTTTCTATGTGCTGGATCATTCCGACGTTCCAGCCAAGAACCTGCTGCCGACCCACATCTTACGCAATCCTGGACTGATTGATGCCGGCGCGGATCTGGTGCGCCGTGGCGGCTACATTGACTGCACCGCCGGCGCCGATGATGTGGAGGTCGAATCCGATGCTCTGAAGCTCTATGAGCTGTTGCACCGCGAAGATGTGAGCCTGGATCATGTAACCATGTCCAGTGACGCGTTCGGAAGCCAGCCGCGCTTCAACGAAGAGGGCGAGTGCATTGGCCTGACCTACGCGTCCCCGAAGTATCTGCACCGTACCATCCAGATCCTGGTAAGAGAGGGCATGCCGCTGGAGGATGCCTTACAGCTTCTGACCAGCACTCCGGCCGTACTCCTTGGCAAAGAAGGAATCAAGGGCTGTGTAGCGGAAGGCGCAGACGCAGACCTTCTGGTACTGGATGAGAATCTCAACATCAACAGCCTGTTTGCCCGCGGCAAGGTCGCTGTGTGGGAGCAGGAAGTGAAGATGAAGGGCAGATTCGAGCAGTAAGGAAAAACATACAGGAGAAGGACTGTGATTGACTTATTGGTGGTGCTTCTGCTTATGGTGGTACCGGTACAGTTCCTGGTGTTATCATTGGTGCACTTCTGATGGGTGTTCTGAATCTTGGCATGAGTATCATGGGTATTGACCAGAATATCCAGAAGGTTGTTAAAGGTATGGTTCTTCTGGCAGCGGTTATCTTCGATGTTGTCAGCAAGAGAAAATCTTTTATCGTAAAATAATAATAGTCAGCGAATCAGGACAGCAGGTTTTCGGAGTGATCCGGAACCTGCTGTTTTTGGGTGTATATACTGTTGTTTTATGTGAGGTTATTTTGTCGGTTTTCGTGGTTTTATGGGGGATGTGCTTGTTTTTAGGAGAACGTTATATTATAATAAGGGCAAGTGACAGAAAATACGAAATTATGTTGTCGGGAGGCTGTAATGGGAAATACAGTAACGATCTGTTTTGCAAATAATAAGGGCGGCAGCGGAAAGTCCACCAGCTGTTCCAATGTGGGAGCGGCACTGGCCGGCATGGGTAAGAAGGTACTGATGGTAGACGGTGATATGCAGCTGAATCTTTCCCTTTCTTTTTTTTCGGAGGAAGAAGTGCTTGAGATGGCAGCAGGGGAAAAGAATCTCTATTATGCTATCGGTCATCAGTCGGATCTCAGCGATTTTATCGTGCATACGAAGTATGAGAATCTGGATCTGGTTCCGTCGTCTACGCTGATGAGCTCCGTGGAATATGAGCTTTTTACAAAATGGCAGAGAGAGTTTATCCTGCGGAAATGTCTGCAGAAGGTTAAAGATTCCGGAGTGTACGATTACATTCTCATTGATGCACCGCCTACTCTTGGCGGCTGGGTGATGAATATTTTATGTGCATCCGATTATGTTCTTGTTCCGGTAGAGGCAAGTCCGTGGGGTATGTTTGGTCTTGCAAATATGTTTGATTTCCTCAATGAAGTCAGGGAGATCGCTCCGGATTTAAAGGTTTTGGGAATCGTAGTAACCAAGGCAGATGCCAGAAAGAATTATTTCAAACAGACTATGGAAACACTGAAAGAAATGGAAGGAATCTATCTTTTCGAATCTTTTATCCGTGTAGACAGCTCCATCGAATGGTCCCAGGACAGCAGTGAACCAGTTGTGGAGTTCAAAAAAAGCAGCCGCAGCGCAAAAGAGTACATAGCATTGGCAGAGGAGGTAATGAATCGTGTCAGTAGGTAAAGCAAGCATCGCAAGAGCAGTAAATGCAGAAAAAGCATCCAAAACAGAAACAAAAACAGAGGTAAAAGAGGCTGAGGTTAAAGCAGCAGAGAAGCCGTCAGAGGTAAAAGCTGAAACAGCTGAAAAAGCGGCAGAAAAAACTACAGCAAAGAAAACAGCAGCCAAAGCTCCTGCAAAGAAGACCACAGCAAAGAAAGCAGCCGCAACAAAAACAACAGCAAAGAAAACCACTACCAGAAAAACAACAGCACGTAAAACCGCAGCAAAGAAAACAGCTGCAGCAGAAACAACAGGAACTGTAGCCCAGAACGTGATCAGCGGAGGAAACGCCGACGAACTCCAGGCCAAATTCCTCACCCCAAAGAAAGATGAGCCGGACAACAACCAGCCAGTAGGAATTAAAGACGAGCTTCCGGTTTATCTGCTGTAATCTTTGATTGAATTTTTTGAAAAGATAGTAATTGACAAATAAAAAGACTGCTATATATCTATATCACTATTGATAAGGTATACAGCAGCCTTTTATTTTGCCCTATAAAAATCTCAGTGGGACAGCGAAGCGCCTCCCTCGTATCTTTCTACATATTGTAATATGCAGCATACAATCCATTCTTCTCAAGCAGTTCAGCATGAGTGCCTCTTTCGGCGATACCCTCCTCCGTGATCACAATGATCTCATCCGCATCACGGATCGTAGAAAGCCGGTGCGCGATCGTAATGGTAGTACGATTTTTTGAAAGCTCCTCCAGACTCTTCTGGATCCAACGTTCGCTTTCGTTATCCAGAGCGCTGGTGGCCTCATCCAGGATCAGGATCGGAGGATTCTTAAGGAATACACGTGCAATGGAAATCCGCTGTTTCTGTCCGCCGGAAAGGCGTGTGCCACGTTCTCCGACATAAGTGTCGTATTTATCCGGAAGCTCCATGATAAAGTCATGGATACTCGCACATTTGGCGGCTTTGATGATCTCTTCATCGGAAGTTCCGGGCTTTCCGTAGGCAATATTATCCTTGATGGTTCCATCAAAAAGATAGACATCCTGCTGTACCATACCGATCTGGCTTCGAAGGCTCTTAAGAGTCAGCCCGCGGATATCCTTTCCGTCTACAGTAATGGAACCGCCGGTCACATCATAAAATCTGGGCAGGAGAGAGCAGATCGTGGTTTTTCCGCTTCCGGAAGGTCCCACCAGGGCAATGGATTTTCCAGCCGGGATATCAATAGAGATATCGGAAAGCACAGGAGTTTCATCATCGCTGTAATGAAAAGAAACATGGTCGTAACGCACATGTCCTTTCACGTCCGTAAGCTCCGCAGCGTTGTCTGCATCCCTGATCTCGGATTCTGTTTCCATCACATCCAGGAAACGGCGGAAACCGGAAAGACCCTTCTGCATCATTTCCACAAGTTCCACCAGGATCTGGATGGGGCTGATAAAGATTCCAATATACAGGGCATACATGGCAAGATCTGCAGTCTGCATTTCACCCTGAGCGATCAGATAGCCGCCGTAAACAAGAGTTACCAGGTACATCATGCCCTGGAAGAAAAGATTGGAACTCATGAAGCTTCCCATGCAGTGATAATTATCTCTTTTGGAAACAAGGAACGCTTCATTGCTTTTCTTAAATTTGGCACGTTCGATGTCCTCGTTTGCGAAGGACTGCACCACGCGGATTCCGGAAAGCGTATCCTGAAGACTAGCATTTACATCTCCGATCTTACGACGGTTTTCCATGAAGGTTTCCTGCATTTTTGCATTCTGGCGGAAGGAAAACACAAACATTACGATCACCAGGAGGATCAGCGGCAGTGCAAGCTTCTTGTTGATAAAGACCAAGAAGATAAAAGCACCGACGATCTTTACCAGAGAGATAAAAAGATTCTCAGGACCATGATGTGCAAACTCGGAAATGTCAAAAAGGTCACTGACCAGCTTGCTCATCATCTGACCGGAATTATTCCTGCTGTAATAGGAAAAAGACAGCTCCTGGTAATGGTCAAAAAGCTCCCGGCGCATATCACGTTCCATCTTTGCACCCATCATATGTCCCTGATAGGTTACATAATATTTGCAGAGACTCTGCACAATGTACATAACAAAAAGAGAAGCTGCAATCACAGGGAGGGCATGAAGAATAATATCCTTATCCTGTGTAAAGAGAGTTTTTGTCATAGTACGAAGAATCTGGGGATAAGCAAGATCTACCAGACTGATAACGGCTGCACAGATCAGGTCAATAAAAAAGACCGCTTTGTACGGGCCGTAGTAGTGGATGAATTTCTTGATGGTATTCATCGGAAAAGTACCTCCGTTTTTATGAAATGTATAGTGTGGTCTGGGCAAAAAACATTGCTGCCGGACATTCTATGTTCATCTTATCATAAGTAAGAATAAAGTCAAGATAAGTGAATTTCCGGTCTGTTTCGTTTCTGCATACTTTCTGAGAATAGAAGCTATATGGCTGCTGTTCACAGGTAATATTCCGCGAGGGATTGCTGGCAACGGAGCGGATCGTGATATGAGGAGATATCTTTTTGGGAAAAAATTAAATTACTCCTTGACACAGAAGAACAAAACCCGTATAGTGTATTTCAGATTTGGTGTGTAACTGATAAGCAGGCATTAACCAGTCATAAATGTTATTATTTGACGTTTATGGGGGTTGGTGTCTTTTTTTGTTGCCCACTTAAAAGACTCCCGCTCCAAAACGTCGAAAGAAAAGGAGAGAAAACATGAAAGACAAGATTTTCGGAGTTTTGCAGCGAGTGGGACGTTCCTTTATGCTTCCCATAGCAATCCTTCCTGTGGCAGGCCTGCTTCTTGGATTCGGCAGTTCCTTCACAAATGAAACAACCATTGCAACCTACGGACTTCAGAAGATTCTGGGAGACGGAACGATTTTACATGCACTCCTGATCATTATGAACAAAGTCGGAAGCGCGGTATTTGATAACCTGCCGCTGATCTTTGCAGTAGGTGTGGCCATCGGTATGGCAAAAAAAGAGAAAGAGGTAGCAGCTCTTTCTGCACTGATCGCTTACTTCGTTATGAATGTAGCCATCAATGGTATGCTGGTAGTAAATGGTAAGATCACAGCAGACGGACAGATCGCAAAAAGCGTTCTGGAAGGTACTGTAACCTCTGTCTGCGGCATCCAGTCCTTACAGATGGGTGTGTTTGGCGGTATCATCGTCGGCCTTGGTGTTGCGGCTTTGCATAACCGTTTTCATAAGATCGTGCTTCCAAACGCACTTTCCTTCTTCGGCGGTTCCAGATTTGTGCCCATCATTTCCACCATTGTATATATGTTTGTGGGAATCCTGATGTATTTCGTATGGCCGGCAGTCCAGAACGGTATTTATGCTCTGGGCGGTCTTGTAACAGGCAGCGGCTATATCGGAACTCTGATCTTCGGTATTATCAAACGTGCGCTGATCCCCTTCGGACTTCATCACGTATTTTATATGCCATTCTGGCAGACAGCCGTTGGCGGGACTATGGAGGTTGCAGGCCAGATGGTACAGGGCGGACAGAACATCTTTTTCGCCCAGCTTGCAGATTCCGCAAATGTAGCGCATTTCAGCGCAGATGCAACAAGATATTTTTCCGGAGAGTTCATTTTCATGATCTTCGGTCTTCCGGGAGCAGCTCTTGCCATGTACCGCTGTGCAAAGCCTGAGAAGAAAAAAGCAGCAGGCGGACTTCTTCTTTCCGCAGCCCTTGCATGTATGCTTACAGGAATCACAGAGCCACTGGAGTTCTCTTTCCTGTTTGTAGCTCCTGCATTGTTTGCGGTACAGGTTGTTCTTGCAGGCGCGGCTTATATGATCGCACATATGCTGAACATTGCAGTAGGACTTACCTTTTCCGGAGGTTTCCTTGATCTGTTCCTGTTCGGGATCCTTCAGGGAAATGCAAAGACAAGCTGGCTCAGGATTATCCCGGTAGGTATCATTTACTTTATTCTCTATTATGTGATCTTCACCTTCCTGATCAAAAAGTTCAACTTCAAGACTCCGGGACGTGAGGATGACGACACAGAAACAAAGCTTTATACAAAAGCAGATGTAAACGCGAGAAAAGAAGCCGGAAAAGCCGGTGAAGCAGCAGGAAGCACATCCGCAGATCCGGTAAGTGAAGCCATCACAGCCGGTCTTGGCGGAAAGAAAAACATCAGTGATGTGGACTGCTGTGCAACAAGACTCCGTATCACCGTCCATGATGCAGCAAGAGTTAACGACGACATTCTGAAAACAACAGGCTCCAGAGGAATCGTGAAAAAAGGCCAGGGCGTGCAGATCATCTACGGTCCGCAGGTAACTGTGATCAAATCCAAGCTGGAGGATTATCTGGAGACAGCGCCGAATGAATATTTTGAAGGTGCAAATGAGAAAGAAACAGACAATGCGGAAAATCAGGCTCAGTCTGATACAGAGCGTACAGCAGAAAGTACAGGTGAGGCTGCTCAGAACACAGCTCCGACATCCGAAGCCAACATGCAGCCGGAGAAAAAGGTTCTCAGAACAGCGATTGTCTACAGCCCGGTAACCGGTATCGCTGCAGACCTTTCCACAGCGCCGGATGAAGGCTTTGCGGAAGGAATGATGGGAGAGGGTGCTGTAGTCACACCGAAGGACCCGGTGATCTGTGCTCCGGAAGACGGCGAGGTAGAGTTTATTTTTGACACAAAGCATGCCATCGGATTCCAGACAGATACAGATCTTCCTATGCTCCTCCATATCGGCATTGACACTGTAAAGCTGGAAGGAAAAGGCTTCGAGATCCTGGTAGAGCAGGGACAGCATGTAAAAAAAGGCGAGCCGTTGATGAAGATTGACATCCCGTATCTTACAGAAAACGCTCCGTCCTTATGTTCTCCGATCCTTTGCACAGAGATCGAGGATAATCAGAGAGTACGCCTTCTTGCCAATGGAGAGATCAAGGCAGGAGAGCCGCTGTTCGCAGTAGAGACTGTGGAAGAATAGGAAATTTTTCAGCAATAATATAGAAGATTGGTTTTGTGAAAAGCGCGCCTAATGCCCGGGCGCGCTTTTCCTGTGGCAAAGAAAATAACTGTCTGTCAGAAGGACTTTACACAAAAGAAAGATTCTGTTACGATAAAGAAAATCAACAGCTGCAGACAAAAATGTCGACTGAAAATCCGGGGCAGACAGTGGTGGAATGTGGAAAAGCAGCAGGATATATAAAAATGGTGGGGAAAAAGATGTACAGAGTGAGCAAGGTATTAAACAATAACGGCATCATTGCCATAAATATGGAAGAAAACCAGGAATATGTACTTCTGGGAAAAGGTGTGGGATTTGGAAAGAAGGTCAGCCAGCGTTTTGAGGCTTCGGCAGACTGTACTATTTACAGGCTGGCTCAGGAGACAGAACGTGGCTCAGCAAAAGAACTGGCAAAGAGCGTAGCACCGGAATTTCTGGAGATCGCAGATGAGATATTGAGAGAAGCTGAGAAGACCTTTGGGGATACCATAGACAGAAGGATCCTGTTTCCCCTTGCTGATCATATTTCCTTTGCAGTGGGACGTATCCGGAATCATGAGCAGATCAGCAATCCTCTGACTGATGATATCAAGGTGCTTTTTTACAGCGAATTCAAGGTGGCGGAGGTATTGAAGAAGATCCTGAAGGAGCGGATGGATATTGAGATCGACGAGCATGAGGTGGGATATGTGGCACTTCATATTCACTCAGCACTTGGAGATGAAAAGGTGTCTGTTGCCATGCAGACAGCAAGAACGGTACGGGAATGCATCGCCATGATCGAGATGGCCACAGGAAGAAAGATCGATGTGATCTCCCTGTCCTACAACCGTATGATGAACCATATCAAATATATGGTAGCCCGTGTCTCCACAGGGGAGACACTGAAGCTGGATATGAATGAATATATAGAAGAAAAATATCCGGAATCCTACAGGATCGCAGAGGATGTCTGCGAGAGTCTGGGCAAAAGCCTTGGGAAAAAGCTGGACCCTATCGAGATTGGTTATCTTGCCATGCATATTGAGCGGACAGTGGAGCAATAAATATAAATGGCTGATCCGCCTCAGGGATTTACACAATAAATTCAATAGCTTTTTTGACAGCAGTACTCATGGCAGTACTGCTGTTTGTGACTAAGCAGACCTCTCTCTGAGGGAGCGGCTCCTTAAGCTGAAGGGCAAAAATCTTCCCGTCATTGATCACTTCCCGTGCAAGGGGCTCGGGGTAAAAGCCGATTCCCAGATTGTGGACGATCATGGGAAGGACCTGGTCTGTAGTTGCTGCCTCGATGTCAGGATGAAAAGAAACACGGTTTTCCATAAAGTAATTCATATACATTTCTCTGGTGCTGGTCCCTTCCGCAAGACCTACAAAGGGCAGATCCTGAAGCTCATGGATGCTGATAGGGGCAGTGGTCAGATCCTTATATTTGCTTCCGCATACAAGGATCTCCCGGTAACGCAGGAGACTTTTTTTCTGTAAAGGTTTGCGGATGGAGATCGGAGTGGTGACAATAGCGAAATCCACCGCATAATTTTTCAGTGCCTGTACTGCCTGAGGAGTAGAATGGTTAAAGAGGCGCAGGCGAACATGGGGATATTGCTCGCGGAACAGCTCCAGCTTTTCCAGAAGGATCAGACGCAGGGCATTTTCGCTGGCGCCGATGGAAACCAGACCATGCTCCAGCTCTCCGTTCTGGCGGATCTCCTCCTCGCCTAGGGACAGCTGCTCAAAAGCCAGGGCAACGTGTTCATAAAGCTGGCGGCCTTCCGGTGTAAGTGCGATTCCTTTGTTGGAGCGGAGAAAGAGCGTACATTTCAGCTCCTGCTCCAGGTTGTTCATACAGCGGGTGATATTTGGCTGATTGTTGTGAAGAGCTCTTGCTGCCTTGGTAAAGCTCTTATACTGGGCTACATAATAAAAGATCCGGTAGTAGTCGTAAGTGATCATGTATTGTCTCCATCCTGTGATATGATTTTAATATGTTTACGATATTAATAATACTTTTTACATTTGCTTCTGAGCAAACTATAATACACCCGAGGAAAAAAATCAATGACAGGAGTGATTTAGAGTGGTTTCAGGAGGCAGAAAGCTGCAGAGCGCAGACCGGCAGATGTCAGAAGCTTTTATCACAAGTGTATTTCTGGCAATGTCCGGCGGATTTCAGGATGCCTACACATACTTTACAAGAGATGAGGTGTTTTCCAACGCCCAGACAGGCAACGTGGTTCTGATGAGCCAAAATTTTATGACAGGACAGTGGGGAGAGGGCTTAAGGTACCTGTTCCCTGTTTTAGCCTTTGCCATTGGTGTTGTAGCGGCGGAGCGGATCCAGAGTACCTTTAAATATGCAAAAAAACTTCACTGGAGGCAGATGATCCTGCTGATCGAGATCCTGATCCTTTTTGCGGTGGGATTTATGCCGGGAGAATTGGATATGCTGGCAACCGTACTGGTATCCTTTTCCTGCGCCATGCAGGTACAGACCTTCCGGAAGGTGGGTGGTTATTCCTATGCAAGCACCATGTGCATTGGAAATTTACGAAGCGGCACGGCGGCGTTGTCCGTGTATTGTCGTGAAAAACGTCCGGAACAGTTGAAGCAGGCTCTTTATTATTTCGGAATAATTTTCTTTTTTGCCATTGGAGCCGGCGGCGGAGGAAATCTGTCCATGAGGCTGGGGATCCCGGCAATCTGGGTATCGGATGTTTTGCTTCTGCTCAGCTTTATTCTGATGTTTTCCAGTAAACATAGAGATTAGAAAGGGTGAGGAATTGTGGAAAACAGCACATTATTCCCAAGAGAGGAAAAGGCGGAGCTTTTATTTGAAAAGATCCTGAAGGATCCGGAGGCGTGCAGACGGCTGACGGAGACCTTCTATGAATCCATGGATGCGGATACAGACATAGAATGCGGATATCTTCCTCCGGAAAAATTCGCCTATGCATTGCTGGACGCATATAAAAACCGTGATCTGACAGCTCTCCTTATGGCGATCTGCCAGAACAGTATGTTTGATCTTCTGCGAAATTCTTTTCTGGCACCGTTCAGGTTCAATGCAGATGGACAGGAGAATCCGGTGTTTCTCACAGATGAAAACGGAAATTTTCTGCGGGAAAAGGGAATCCATGTAAGTGACAGGGATTACGACCGGTTCCGCAGGATATACAGGGAGAAACCTGGTGTAAAGATGTATCTGGCGTATGGCTATCGGAAGCGCCATTCCTATGATGAAGCTACCATGGAAGTTGAAGAGTATAAAATGGGCGAACATATCGGTGTGCTGCTGGTGTATGAGCTTCCGGACAGCATAAAGGAAAAGGAAACGGAGGCACAGGCCTATGCGGCTGTATGGGATATCATGATGGCAATTCAGAAGAAGCTTCCAAGAGCCTTTGTGTATTATGGGCAGGATTCTGTGGAGGATGGTGGCAAACGTTATGACGGACTGGGCGTTTTTCTACCCATCCATAAATTTGCGGACCGCCTGGAAAAAATGATCGGGATTGCTGATGAGATCGTAATGAAATAGAATGTACAAAAAAAGGACTGCTTTTGTATTGCTCCGGTTATCAGAAGGATAGCTGATGACCGGAAGCTACAGAAAGCAGTCCTTTTTGTATGCCCGTCAGGTGCAGTAGCGGAACATTTTGTCCGTAAGGATCCTGGCGAAAATAAGGCCCAGGGGAAGAGCAACGATGATCAGGATCGCAGCTGCAAACCAGGAGGCGGAAACATTCAGGGACATGATCCCCAGATTGTAGATTGCCCGGTAGAGATAAAGTCCGGGAACCATGATCACAATGGATGGCACGGTAATGGAAATCCTGGGATATCCCACTTTGGTTTTAATGAGGGAGGCCAGAAGTCCGGCTGTCAGTGCTCCGAAAAAAGCCGCGGCAGCAGGTGGGAAACCGGCAAGATCAACAAGCTCCAGACGCAAAGTGTTGGACAGTGCGCCGATGAAGGCGGCAGCTGCGGCTAGACGGACAGGGCTGTTGAACATGACCGAAAAGCCGAATACCCCGCAGAAGCTTGCCAGAAGCCGGAACAGGATCCTCTGAGCTGCCGAAAGCTCCAGAGGCAGGAAATCCACAGGCTTCAGATGAAGAAGCAGTGCCATCAGCCAGGCAGAGACAGCAGCCACCATTACAACAATAATGGCGTAGGCCAGTCGTTCCAGACCGGAACGCATATCCAGCTTGGCAAGGTCGATCCCGCTTGTGATAAACGGAAAGCCCGGAATGATAAACAGCATGGAACAGATGTACCCGGCCTCATGCTGGACGGAAATGTGGAACAGAAGCTCTGCCAGCTTCAGGAAGCCTGCATATACAAGACAGGCGGAGGAAACAGAAACTGCAATGCACATAAACAGAGTAAAATGATGCTTGCCAAGCTTGCAGCGGATGGCGTTTCCGATGCCTGCGCCTGCAAAAGCCAGGATCATTTCCAGCGGGCCACCGCCCAGAAGAAAAGTAAATGCACCACAGGCCAGTGCAGAAGCCAGTCCCAGGGCGGCAGGGGAATAAAGCCCGTGGATCCGCTCGATCTCATCTAACTGACTGTGCAGTGCTTCACCGCTCATATGGATACCCTCCGCAGGAAAATCACTGACAAAATGTTCCAGCCTGTTCAGTCTGGAAGTATTTACGCCGGTGGTAGTCAGACTAAGTGCATGGGAAAAACTGCTCTCACCGTCAAAGCAGGTGTAGCTTATAGACATCAGTCCGATATCTGCGGAACAGGTGATACCAAGTGCTTCTGACAATGTATTCATGGAACTCCGTACCCGCCAGGCACCGGTCCCACAGGAGAGAAGCATCATGCCTGTACGGCCGATCAGGGAAGCTTTTTCGGAAAGAGAAGCTTCGGTAATGGGCTGGCTGTTCTTGGTACTTACGTAGTTGTGCCAAGGGATTTCCATATGATTACGTTTGATCAGAATATCTGACATAGAAATCACTTCTTTCTATATATTAAAATCATATAGTTACTATTATAAATATATATAATAACTATAATCAGATATATTGTAGCCATTATTCTGAAAAAGTCAAGTATAGATGGAGTAAAATCTGACAGTACCAAAACGTCACTGTTAAAGATTTATCATTTTTTTGCGGAAAATGAATTTTTTTGGTTGCTTTTACGTACAATTTATGTATAATTGTGGATAGGGATGTTGGAATGACCAATTCCTATGGCAGGATGACAAAAACCTGCAGCAGTAGGTGGCTATCATAATTACTATTAAAGAAGAGAGGTAAATGTTAAGATGGCAAAAATCGATTTAACAAAGTATGGTATTACCGGAACAACTGAGATCGTGTACAATCCTTCCTACGAGACATTATTTGAGGAAGAGACCAAACCGGAGCTTGAAGGATTTGAGAAGGGTCAGGTCAGTGAGCTTGGTGCTGTCAATGTAATGACAGGTATCTACACAGGACGTTCCCCTAAAGACAAATATATCGTTATGGATGAGAACTCCAAGGACACAGTTTGGTGGACATCCGATGAGTACAAGAACGATAACCATCCGGCAACTCAGGAAGCATGGAATGCAGTTAAAGATCTTGCCAAGAAGGAGCTTTCCAACAAGAAACTTTTCGTAGTAGATGCATTCTGCGGAGCTAACAAAGACACACGTATGGCTATCCGTTTCATCGTTGAGGTTGCATGGCAGGCACACTTCGTAACAAACATGTTCATTCAGCCGACAGCTGAGGAGCTTGAGAACTTTGAGCCGGATTTCGTTGTTTACAACGCATCCAAGGCTAAAGTTGAGAACTACAAAGAATTAGGACTTAACTCTGAGACAGCTGTAATGTTCAACATTACAAGCCGTGAGCAGGTTATCGTTAATACATGGTACGGCGGAGAGATGAAGAAAGGTATGTTCTCCATGATGAACTACTATCTGCCGCTGAAGGGCATCGCTTCCATGCACTGCTCTGCAAACACAGACCTTAACGGAGAGAACACAGCAATCTTCTTCGGTCTTTCCGGAACAGGTAAGACAACACTTTCCACAGATCCTAAGCGTCTTCTGATCGGTGATGACGAGCATGGCTGGGATGACAACGGAGTATTCAACTTCGAGGGTGGATGCTACGCTAAGGTTATCAACCTTGACAAAGAGTCTGAGCCGGACATCTACAATGCGATCAAGAGAAACGCTCTTCTTGAGAACGTAACACTTGATGCTGAGGGCAAGATCGACTTCGCTGACAAGAGCGTAACAGAGAACACACGTGTTTCTTATCCGATCAACCACATCGAGAACATTGTTCGCCCTGTATCTTCTGCACCGGCAGCGAAAGAGGTTATCTTCCTGTCCGCAGATGCATTCGGCGTACTTCCTCCAGTATCTATCCTGACACCGGAGCAGACACAGTACTACTTCCTTTCCGGATTCACAGCTAAGCTTGCTGGTACAGAGCGTGGAATCACAGAGCCTACTCCTACATTCTCCGCATGCTTCGGACAGGCATTCCTTGAGCTTCATCCGACAAAATATGCTGAGGAGCTCGTTAAGAGAATGGAGAAGAGTGGTGCGAAAGCATACCTCGTTAACACAGGATGGAATGGAACTGGAAAACGTATCTCCATCAAAGATACTCGTGGTATCATCGATGCTATCCTTGACGGATCTATCCTTAAAGCTCCGACAAAGAAGATCCCATTCTTCAACTTCGAGGTTCCGACAGAGCTTCCGGGCGTAGATCCTGCAATCCTTGACCCACGTGACACATATGCAGATGCTGCAGAGTGGGAGACAAAGGCTAAAGATCTTGCTGCAAGATTCGTTAAGAACTTTGCTAAATATGAAGGAAATGCAGCTGGTAAAGCACTCGTTGCAGCTGGCCCGCAGGCATAATCAGTCATTCCAACTGAATACAGATCGTAGACTTAACCGGGAGCGGATTTATCCGCTCCCGGTTTTTTGACAAACAACTGAGGATTTATTATTTGATATAGAACTGTGCAGTGCGAAGCATGTTTCCAGACATGGAATAAACAGAAAGTTGAAGATATCTACCTGTAAAATAAAAAACTTTGGCTTGACTAACAAAGGACATATGGTGTATCCTTTCTGAGAAGTTAAGCGGGAGACCAGTAAGACTGTAAAAATTCTCTTTGCACTGCATTACATTCGAACAGGATGCGAGATCAACAGTACAAACTGAGCAGGCGATGCTTTTCGGAATCGAAAATATTAATCCGAAGGCATGGGGCCGGGCCGCAGGAAGCGGCAGCGGATATGGAATGTGACTTTGCTTTCAGACATATCTGCGGGACAGTGTATGTTTCGCAGGTATGTCTTTTTTACTGCAAAAATATGGATGGTACAGATGGTAGAAGTTGAGGTATCCATATATATAAAAGAAAGAACACCGGCGGAAAATCGCACTGCAGCGAGTAGTGAAGGAACCGCCGGTTTTTTCACGGAAAATGTTGTGCCATAAGAAGAACCTGATCATATATTTAAAAGGAGGTCCTGTTTATGGAACACACAGAAAACAAAACAATTATACATGATACAGAAAAAACAGCTTCATGGGAACAGCAGACAGCAATGAAGGTATCCGGGATCAGTATTCTGGTAAACCTTTTATTATCTGTATTTAAACTGATCGCAGGTATTGTGGCACATTCAGGAGCGATGATCTCGGATGCCATTCATTCTGCATCAGATGTGGGAAGCACCTTCATCGTAATTATCGGTGTCCGTCTTTCTACAAAGAAATCGGACAAAGAGCACCAGTACGGACATGAAAGAATGGAGTGTGTTTCTTCCATTGTCCTTGCAGGAATGCTGCTTGTCACTGGTCTCGGGATCGGAATTACCGGTGCCCGTGATATCGTAAAAAGCACATCCGGCGGAACCATTGCCATTCCGGGAACACTTGCACTGATTGCAGCAGTGGTATCCATTGTGGTAAAAGAGTGGATGTTCTGGTATACAAGAGGTGCTGCAAAGAAGATCAATTCAGGAGCCCTGATGGCAGATGCATGGCACCATCGTTCAGATGCACTTTCCTCTATCGGAGCGTTTGTCGGTATTTTAGGTGCAAGACTGGGATACCCGATCCTGGACCCGATCGCCAGTATCGTGATCTGCGTTATGATCGCCAAGGCATCGATCGACATTTTCAGGGATGCCATTGATAAGATGGTAGATCATTCCTGTGATGCAAAAACTGAGGAATCCATGAAGAGAGAGATCCTCAAGGTACCGGGCGTCAGAAGAGTAGACCTTCTTAAAACCCGTCTTTTCGGATCTAAGATGTATGTGGATATCGAGATCGCAGCAGATGGAAGTATTTCCCTTTTTGATGCACATGATATTGCGGAAAATGTACATCATACGATCGAGAATAAATTCAAAGATGTAAAGCACTGTATGGTGCATGTAAATCCGATCAACGGATAAAAAAACAAGCTGCCGGAGCGACTGTGATCGTCATCCGGCGGCTTGTTTTTGTATAGAGAAACACCCGGTAGGGGAGCTACCGGGTGTTTCGAGGGGAGTATAAATAATTAAATAAGGGGTTATGTAAAAAAAATTTTTGAAGGGTAAATTCTTTTTACAAGAATGATTATAATATAAACTGGAAAAAAAAGCAATATGATTTTGGCGAATAATCTCCAAACTTTTTGGGATACTATTTCCTGTAATAAAAAGCGGCAGAAAGCTTGGGAAAGCCGTAAAATCAACTTCATCAGGAGGTAATTCAAATGGCGAAAAATTACGAAACAGACAGAAATGAGTCTAATTATGCAGGAAAAAATCACGGGGAAAGTGCTTCCAGAAACTGCGGGAAAAACAGCTCTAAGAACAGTTCGGGAAATTCTTCCAGAAACAGTTCCAAAAGCAGCTACGGAAACAAAATTTCCGATGAATATGATTCTGAGAAGGACAGAGGCTCTGACAGATATTAAAGGATAAGAAAAGCGGGAAAAGTCAGAGATGGCTTTTCCCGCTTAAATACATATAAGGGAACATTCACCCGGAAGCTTCCATATAATATACCAAAAAGAGGAGATTTTTTCCATGTTTCAGATCGAAACTATCTCTGCAAAAATGCTGGATTATTATGTGGAGCGCAGCGACGCTGTTATCATAGATCTCCGGGATTCTGCCGCCTACAGAAGGGGACATGTCCGGAACGCGGTAAATATTCCATACAGAGAGCTGGAGGAATATCTTGAGAAAAAACAGGATCAGAAATATCGTTTTCCCAAAGATAAGCTGCTGATATTTTACTGCGACCGCGGCGGCGCCAGCATGCAGGCTGCCCGGAGCCTGGCAAGACAGGGCTGTCGTACCAGGTCCGTGATTGGTGGATTTGCAGCCTACAGAGGGAGAAATCTTGTGCGCGGATAAAAAAAACGGACAATATCAAATCAGATTGCGAATGCATATCTGTAACAAATCTTGTATTTTAAAGGAAATCATGATAATGTAAAGAACAGAGATAAAAACCAATACAAATTACAAGGAGAAAAGCTTATGAAATATATGTTTGCGTCCGATGTACATGGTTCGGCATATTACTGCCGGAAAATGCTGGAAGCATATGACAAGGAGAAGGCGGAGAGACTGGTGCTTCTGGGAGATCTGCTTTATCACGGACCAAGAAATGACCTTCCGAAGGAATACGCACCAAAGGAAGTCATCCGCCTTTTAAATGAGAGAAAAAACCAGATCTATGCAGTACGCGGAAACTGTGAGGCAGAGGTGGATCAGATGGTCCTGGACTTCCCGGTTATGGCAGATTACTGTATCCTTGCCATCGAAGGAAAAACGATGTACGCCACACACGGTCATATCTATAATAAGGATAATCTTCCGCCGATGATGGACGGAGACATTCTGATCCACGGTCATACACATGTGCTGAAGGCAGAAAATATGGGGAATTATATCCTTCTGAACCCAGGTTCCGTATCCATTCCAAAGGAAGGTAACCCGCCGACCTATGCAATTCTTGAGAACGGAATTTTTACCATTAAAGATTTTGAAGGAAATACAGTACGGGAGATCACTTTATGAATCTGTGGGAATTAACGGCGCCCTGTCATTTTGGAACAGAGGCGGTGCTGAAGCGTGAAATACTGGATCTTGGCTATGAAGTGACCAGGGTGGAAGACGGAAGAGTAACCTTTGAGGCTGATGCCCAGGGTGTGGCAGACGCCAATCTATTCCTTCGTACCACAGAACGTGTGCTTCTGAAAGTAGGCGAAGTAAAGGCCGAGACTTTTGATGAGCTTTTTGAAAAGACCAAGGCTCTCCCATGGGAGAATTACATACCGAAAAACGGTAAATTCTGGGTAGCCAAGGCAAACTCCATCAAAAGTAAGCTTTTCAGTCCATCTGATATCCAGTCCATTATGAAAAAAGCCATTGTAGAGCGTCTCAAAGGCATCTACGGGATTTCCTGGTTTCCGGAAGACGGTCCGGAATTTCCTATCCGTGTGGCCTTTATGAAAGACGTAGCTCTGATCGGAATCGACACTTCAGGAGTATCCCTCCATAAGAGAGGGTATCGCCAGATGACTGTCAAGGCACCTATCACCGAGACGCTTGCCAGCGCTCTTTTGATGCTCACCCCCTGGAAAAAGGATCGTATTCTTGTCGATCCGTTCTGCGGAAGCGGCACCTTTCCTATTGAGGCGGCAATGATGGCAGCGGATATGGCGCCGGGACTGAACCGTCATTTTCTGGCCGAGAGCTGGGAGCATCTGATCCCGAAGGAATGCTGGGAGGATGCAAGAGAAGAAGCCAGAGAACGTGTAAATCTTGATATTGAAACCGATATCCAGGGCTTTGATATCGATGCAGCTGCCATCAAGGCAGCACGCGCCAACGCAAAAATGGCAGGAGTGGACAGACTGATCCATTTCCAGCAGCGCCCGGTCAGTGAACTCCGCCATTCCAAACCCTTTGGTTTTATCGTGACAAATCCGCCATATGGTGAGCGGATCGAAGAAAAATCCAATCTCCCTGCATTGTACCGTGAGATCGGTGAAAGCTATAAGGGGCTGGATCGCTGGTCCATGTATCTGATCACTGCCTATGACAAGGCAGAGAATGACATCGGCCGAAAGGCAGATAAAAACCGTAAGATCTATAATGGAATGATGAAAACCTACTATTACCAGTTTCTTGGACCACGTCCGCCGAAGAAAGGAAGTATTAAAGAATGAAAAAGATCATTTTTGCTACCGGAAATGAGGATAAAATGAAGGAGATCCGAAGGATACTTGCGGATCCTTCTCTGGAGATCCTTTCCCTGAAGGATGCAGGGATCCATGCGGATATTGATGAAAATGGAAAAAGCTTTGAAGAAAATGCCATGATCAAGGCAGAAGCAATCAGTAAAATGACTGGCGAGATCGTTCTGGCAGATGATTCCGGTCTGGAGATCGACTATCTGAACAAAGAGCCGGGAATCTATTCCGCACGCTATATGGGTGAGGATACTTCTTATCATATTAAAAACGCAAACCTGATCCAGCGTCTGGAAGGTGTACCTGATGAGAAACGTACTGCACGTTTTGTATGTGCTATTGCGGCAGCTTTCCCGGATGGCAGAAGAAAGACAGTCCGTGCTGCCATGGAAGGCCGCATCGGCTACGAGGAAAAAGGGGAGAATGGCTTTGGCTATGACCCTATCTTTTATCTTCCGGAATATGGCTGTACTTCCGCAGAGCTTTCCATGGAAGAAAAGAACAGGATCAGCCATCGTGGAAAAGCTCTTTGCCTTATAAAGGAAGAGCTTGTATGAAGGTGCTGATCGTAAGCGATACTCACGGAAGAGATGAAAACCTGGAGATCGCGATAAATCGGGAGGCTCCTTTTGACATGCTGGTACATTGCGGAGACGTGGAAGGCAGAGAATTTTATATCGAAGCCCTTGCAGAATGTCCCTGCAGTATTGTGTCCGGAAATAATGATTTTTTCTCGGATCTTCCGAGAGAAGATGTGATCGAGGTCGAGGGAAATAAGATCCTGGTAACTCACGGTCATTACTACGGTGTATCCATGGCCTTTGATCAGCTGGCAGAAGCTGCCCGCTCAAGGGGATGCAATGCGGCTTTTTTCGGACATATCCACGTACCGGTTGTTGAAAAGGAAGCAGGTGTGCTTCTGGTAAATCCCGGAAGTCTGGCTTATCCCAGACAACGGGGACGCCGTCCAAGCTATGCAGTAATGGAGACAGATGGAAAGGGCGAAATGCACGTAGAGATCCGTTACCTCTGATTCCGGCAGAAAAAACAAATAAACTGTCATAATTGATAAAATTTGTGCCAATATTCAGCATATATTAGTCAAAAACGATTGCGAAAGTCAGCTATGTGCTATATAATGAACAAGTAGTTGTTTTCTAGTAATATAGAGCATTCTTTAGGGTACTGACCATGAATGGGTCTCGTTCCTGAGAATGCAGCAGAGCGGAATGAGAAGGTCCGCTTTACATAAATGAAGGGGGAAAATACGCATGACTGCGGTTATTATAGGAAGTATCGGCTTTTTATGCTGCTTCCTGTATGATCATAACAGTATCCGACTGAAAAAAAGCTTTCTCCACCCGTTTTTTAGCATAGGATGTTTCCTGATCGCAGTGTCAACAGGTCTGGTGATCCGGAACTGCTGGCCGCGGCGGGGAAGTTCTTTTTTTATTTCTGCTGTTTTTCTGGCAGCAGCGCTCCTGTTTCTGGGACTGTTGATCTATACATTGTTTTTTGCGCTGCCCTTTGATGAGACATATGTCAAAGAAAATCATGAAAGGCTGGCCTATACAGAGGGTGTTTATGCACTCTGCCGACATCCTGGCGTTCTGTGGTTCGCCGGATTTTATTTTTGCCTGGCCGGATTTCTGGGATCCGGGAAGGCAATGGGGGCTTTTGGGGTCCTTATTGTGTGGAACATATTGTACATTTTTTACCAGGACAGGATCGTGTTTCCGGAAACATTCAGTAATTACGGAGCGTATCAGCAGACAACTCCCTTTCTGATCCCAGACCGAAACAGTACAGCTGCCTGCATAAAAACATGGCGAAAAGGGGGGAAAAGGCGGTGAGTCTTGGCGAAAAGCTTCGAAAACAGCAGTATGATGCTATCTGGAAAGAATATTGCGGATTTCTTGATCTGACAATGCAGGATTACATGAAGATCCAGAATCGCCTGATGGAAGAGCAGATCCAGCTCTGGTCAGACTGTGAACTGGGCAAAAGCATTCTGAAGGGCAGGAGACCATCCGGGATCGACGAGTTCCGTCGGCTGGTACCTCTTACCACTTATGAGGATTATGCGGATATGCTCCTCCAGAAGAGAAGTGAAACTCTTCCGGGGAATCCGATCATCTGGATACAGACGACCTGGGAAGGCGGACGCCATCCGATAAAGGTAGCACCATACACAAGAAGTATGCTGGATACCTACAGGAACAATGTAGTTGCCTGCCTCATATTAGCTACAAGCCGTGAAAAGGGCAAATTTGATGTGGAGGAAACGGACAAGATCCTTTACGGACTGGCACCGCTGCCTTTTGCTACCGGCCTTTTTCCACTGGCGCTGAAAGAAGATATCGACATCCGTTTTCTTCCGGAAGTGGAAGATGCGGTAAATATGAGCTTTGGTGAGCGGAATAAAGAGGGCTTCAAGATGGCCATGAAACAGGACGTGGAATTTTTCTTCGGACTTGGAAGTGTGGCCTATGCAGTAAGCCAGAGCCTCACCGGAAGCGTATCATCAGGAAAAAGCAAAATCTCCTTTTCGGAACTTCTACAGTATAAACCAAAGATGCTGAAAAGGATTCTGAATGCCAAAAAGATCTGTAAGAAGGAGAAACGGGAGCTTCTTCCGAAAGACCTTTTTCAACTGAAGGGATTTATGGTGGCAGGAACCGACAACCAGTGCTATAAGGATGATCTGGAGGAAATGTGGGGAGTTCGGCCCATGGAGCTTTTTGCAGGAACGGAACCTTCCATTATAGGAACCGAGACCTGGACCAGGAACGGAATGTACTTTTTCCCGGATACCTGCTTTTATGAATTTATCACCGAAAAGGATATGCTCCATAATTATGAGGATCCCACGTTCACTCCTCCGACCTATCTTATGGATGAGGTTGTTCCCGGGGAGAAATATGAGCTTGTGATCACTGTGTTGAAGGGCGGAGCCTTTGCCAGGTACCGTGTGGGAGATATGTATCGGTGCGTGGGTCTTACCAACCAGGAGGATCGGACACAGATCCCAAGATTTGAGTACATAGACCGTGTTCCGTGGATCATTGATATCGCAGGCTTTACCAGGATTTCGGAAAACGGTATCAAAAGTGTGATCCAGCTGTCCGGGCAGCCGGTTACGGATTGGATCGCAGTGAAAGAATATAATGAGAAAAAACGCCCATATCTGCATCTTTATATAGAAGTAAAAAAAGAAGCGCTGATGTATCAGGCTATGAGCACGGATATTCTGAAAGAACTTCTGACCACGTATTTCAAATATATCGATCAGGATTACCGGGATCTGAAGAAAATCCTGGGAATGGATCCCCTTGTGGTGACCATCCTGCGCTGTGGTACCTTTCATCTGTATGAGTCCAGAAAAGGACGGAAACCACGGCATATGAGCACTCCTTATTATGAGGTGGCGGAACTTTTGAGACTGCAGGATGAGATCGGATTCGGGAATATGAGGAAGTAACTATGGAAAGCTATATATCATTTTCAATCATTTCAGTTTTTTTCTATACATTTATGATACTGACTCTTCTGGCTGGTAAGCGCAGCCGGATCATCAACAGTTTCATGTGTGTGCTGGGAGGAATGCTCTGCTGGACGCTGGGCTCTTTTCTGATGCGTATGGAAGCAGGCCCCTCTTACATCCTGTGGTATTATGTGTCTCTGGCAGGAATCCTGTTTCTGCCATATTTTTACTATGTGTTCATCAGCGAATTCATGGGAGTGCGTATGGGCAGAAAAAGCAAGATCCCATTGTTTTTGATGATGCTGCTTTTTGCGATCAATATCCCGGGCGGGATCATCCTGCGCTGGCCGGATCTGATCCGTAAAAACGGTGGTGCGCATTTTGTTTATAAGATCACACCCTGGTTCCTTCTGTTCTTTGTGGTGGCAGGGATCACCATTATCCAGATCTTTATCACCATGTACCGCGGATGCCGGAGACATCCCGGATACCGCAAACAGATCGAACCGATCCTTGTGGGGATACTGATCATTTTTGTGGGAAACCTTGCGCTGGCAGTGCCGGCATTTTCCGGATTCCCCATCGATATTGTCAGCGGCCTGATCAATGCTGTCCTGATGCTTTATGCACTGACCAGAAGACGGCTGTTCCAGATGCGCCGTCTTGCGTCAGATGGGGTTTGCTTTGGTGTGGGCGTGGTCCTGACGGTAGTACTGTTTATCAATCTTTCACCGTACCTGATGAGCTATATCCGAATGCTGCTCCCTGCAGCCAGTGAGTATCATGTGCTGATCTTTTCTTTTGTTTTTCTCATATCTGCATGGCTGGTCACCGTGCTGTGGAAATGTCTGATGAACAATGTTTTTATCAAAAAAGAGATCCAGCAGTCTCAGGAGCTGAAAGATTTCAGCCAGTCGGTTTCCAGGACACTCCGGGTAGGAGAGATCCTGCGCAATACGGTAAATGTGCTGAAGGAAACTACCAATGCAGGACGGATCTATATTTGTCTGAAGGACAAAAAATCAGGGGAATATCAGGCAGTTTACAGTGACCGTCCATTAAATGATCTGGCCTTTTCACTGAAAGCAGATAATCCGGTGGTCACCTGGCTTACCAGAAATGAGGACTGTGTGGTGATCCGGGATTTTCGTTCTTCCACAGCCTACAAATCCATGTGGGAGTCGGAAAAACATATGTTTTCAGAGCTGGGTATCGAATACTGTGCAGGTCTTCGACAAAATGATGATCTGGCCGGGATCATTGCGATTTCCGGTGACGGACACAGGAATCTGAACCATAATGACCTTGCCATGCTGTCTTCGGTCAGCTCAGTAGCTTCCATTGCCATCAAAAATGCCAGACTTTATGAGGCGGCATGGACTGAGGCAAGGACCGATGAACTGACGGGCCTTCTGAACCGGAAATATTTTTATGAGATCCTGGATGAGGAATACGAAAAAAATAAAGAGGGTTCGCTTGCATTGATCCTGTTCAATATTGATGATTTCAAGCTGTACAATCAGCTGTACGGAAATCAGCAGGGAGATGTTGCACTTCGAAAGGTGGCAGATATCATCCAGGCAAGTGTGGGAGAACAGGGATATGTGGCACGTCACAGTGCCAAGGAATTTGCGGTCCTGATGCCAAATTACGATATTTTTTCCGCCAGAAATCTGGCAGAATCCATACAGAAGCAGATCCTGCATATGCGCAACGATTCTGCAGACTACAAGCTGAAGATCCTTACGGTAAGCGTGGGGATCAGTGCGGCGCCTTATGCGGCACGCTCAGCAAAGGAGCTCCTGGATAATGCGGATCTGGCAGTATATCATGTAAAGCGCAGCGGTAAAAACGGCATCGAGATTTTTGACACCATGCTGAAGGAAAGCCTGGATGAAGAAAATGCTGGTAAGAAATCCGATCATGAACATATTTATCAGTCCTATGAATCCACGATCTATGCGCTGACTGCAGCCATTGATACCAAAGATCATTATACCTTCGGACATTCCAACAATGTGGCTTATTACGCAACAAGTCTTGCGAAGGCGCTGAACTATACAACGGAAATGGTGGAGATCATCCGTCAGGCGGCGCTTCTTCATGATGTTGGAAAGATCGGGATCCCGGAGCATATCCTGAATAAAGAAGGCAAGCTTACGGATGAAGAGTATGAGATCATGAAAGGTCATGTGGAAGCGTCCATCGGGATCATCCGTCACCTTCCGTCGCTGGATTATGTTATCCCTGCGGTTATCGGTCATCACGAACGTTATGACGGAAACGGCTATCCAAGGAGGATCGCGGGAGAAGATATCCCGGCATCTGCAAGGATCCTCTGCATCGCAGATTCCTTTGATGCCATGACATCCAAACGTTGTTATAAAGAACTGATGCCAGCGGAAAAAGCTCTTCGGATCATAAGAGAAGAGGAAGGAAAACAGTTCGATCCGGATATGGCGGAGGTATTTATCCACATATTTCGGGAAGGAAAGATCCATCTGGCAGAACCGGCGGAGTTGAAACGGGAAGAAAAAGCATAAAGAATATTAAGATTACGGGTCTGACAAGCTATGTCAGACCCGTTTTTGTGAAGAATATGAAGAAAGCTTTATTTATCATCTCCGGTAAGGCGAAGTACATCCCGGATCTCATCCACATTCATATCCAGGATCACGGCAAGCTCATCAATGGTGAATTTGGTGGCGTCATCATCGTCTGTGAGTTCTTTAACCGCAGCCTCCAGGTTTTCTACCTTGGATACCAGATAGTCGTCACGGAATTTCTGCTGTGTCTGTTCCTCGATGGCATGAAGGATCCCACTGCGGATACGACCACGCATCCAGGTATCGTTTTTTTCCTGTGGGTCAGTCTCTTTGAGAGACGCCAGAAGGGCCAGATTTGCCTCCTGAATGAGATCGGCCAGGTGGATTTCCTCACAGTTCAGTTCAGCGGCCATCTGGGCTGCCTGAGCCATGTAGAACTGTGTCAGTGCACCTTCGGCAACAGTGTCTCCCTTTGCAAAGGCCTGAAAGAGGGACGCAAGATCATCCGGATCAAGTCCTTCCGGGGAAAAGCTTTCCATATAGTCACTGAGATAAGCCTGTTCCTCGGCAGTAAGAGCAGCACGGGTACCCGGAAGCTCGTCCTTGTCGCTGGATTCGGATGAAACAGCATCTGCTCTGGCAGCGCTGGCAGCTTCATCGGCGCCTTCGATGGTGATCCCCTTTAATTTGAGATACTGCAGGATCTTTACAAGCTGTGAAGTGCTCAGATCCGATTCATCGAAATGGTCACGGATCTGCTGCTGGGAGAGCTGCTTATTGTTTTCCTCAGCGATGGCACAGATGTCATTAAGCTTCTGCTGAAATAATTTTATATCCATGTAAAAACATCTCCTTATTATTTGCTTTTTTTCTTGACTTTAATTATGGTTTCATGATACCATAAGCCAGTCGCAAATGACAAGAAAACCTTTAAATAGGCGGAAAAAACGTGAAAAAAAGTTTTTTTAAAAAAATTCAAAAAAGGTGTTGACATTTGTAGATTGCTATAATATAATATCACTTGTCGTCAGGCAGGAAACGAAAACGAAACACAAACGAAGACGACAACAACTTAATAAAAACCATAAGTAAATGGTACATCGGGGTGTGGCTCAGCTTGGCTAGAGCGCCTGGTTTGGGACCAGGAGGCCGCAGGTTCGAATCCTGTCACCCCGACTGCTGTAAACTTATTACCGCAAGCATGCGGGTGTAGTTCAATGGTAGAACACCAGCCTTCCAAGCTGGATACGTGGGTTCGATTCCCATCACCCGCTTCTCTGAGAAGAGAGCATGTGTCTGTAGCTCAGCTGGATAGAGCAACGGCCTTCTAAGCCGTGGGTCGGGGGTTCGAATCCCTTCAGGCACGTTGTGGTGGGTATAGCGCAGTTGGTTAGCGCGCCAGATTGTGGCTCTGGAGGCCCAGGGTTCGAATCCCTGTATCCACCCTTCGCCCATTGGGCTATCGCCAAGCGGTAAGGCACAGCACTTTGACTGCTGCATTCGCTGGTTCGAATCCAGCTAGCCCAGTCCTTTTTATGGGGTATTAGCTCAGTCGGTAGAGCACTTGACTTTTAATCAAGTTGTCCGGGGTTCGAATCCCCGATGCCTCATTAGCGGAAAGCATTTGCTTTCCGTTATTTTTTTATCATCAGACAGGATGAAAATATAATTGAATATGCGGATATGGCGGAATTGGCAGACGCGCTGGTTTTAGGTACCAGTGGGCAACCGTGCAGGTTCAAGTCCTGTTATCCGCATTAGAAAAGAGAGAGACTTTCTGTAAATTTTGAATTTATGGAAGGTCTTTTTTATTATGGACACTTATGTAACATCCAGGACAGAAATGCTACAGATCATGAGCAATATGTCTGTAGCATTCTTACTATAGAAATTTTTAACTGAATCAAGCTGTCATCTACATTGAATCAGAATAACCGCCTGATAAATGACCCTACAGTTTCTCCCCTTCATTCACTTCCTCAATAAACACCTTCCCTTCCGCCTGCTGTTCCACAAAATGAAATCGAAGTACAGCCTGAGGCCAGTTGAGTGTGATGATGGCTTTTTTGTCCCGTGTCTTTCCTGCGGCCTGGATCTGATCTACAAGGTCTGCGAGGACTTCACGGGTGAGATATCCGCCTCGCCAGTGGAAGGTGAATTCGCGGCCTTTTTTTGCGGCCTGGAGGGCACGTTTGTATACGTCTTCCAATTTGGTGAAGGATAGCTTTTTCTCACGGTAATAAAAGTGGTTTCCATCCGGGCAGGGAGGTGCCGGAGCGATCAGTGGTTCATGGTCACGGAAGATGTTTTTGTCATCCAGATTAAAATAATCGTAACGGATACTGGTTAAGCCGTCTTCGTTTTTGCCCAGAGTATTATCGAAGGTGGCATCCAGATGATAGTACTGTCCGTTGATCCGGACGATGTTCCAGGTATGACGGTATTTGATCCCTTTTTCCGGATTGTTCCCGCAGATGGCGATAATACACCATACACCAAGGGCATCACAGAGGACCTTTACGGATTTGGCGATTCCCTCGCAGACACCGACACCATGGCCCAGAGGCCCGATGATCTCGTGGGAATATGGCTTTTTCAGTTTGTCGTAGCGGATATTTTCGCAGATGAAGTCATGGACATATTTTTCCTTATCCCACTCGGAAAACTTCATGGCGGTGCGCACAAGCTTGTCTACGCGGGCTCCCAGGGCTTTCTGATGCTCCCGGATTTTATTTTTGTCGAAGATATATTCAGGAATCAGTATCAGATTTGGCGAGTCCTTGTAATAACGGTATTTAAACCCCACAGCCCAGAAAATCTCCGGGTGATCCAGACGAAGCTGGAAAAATACATCATAGAGCCAGTTTCCATCGGTGGTTGGTACCTGCGGGATCAGGAACTCGTCGGAAAGCTCCATAAGCCCGTGAAGCATTGCACGGTACACGTTTTGTTTATCTTTCGACATTTTGCCGTAGTAATATTCTTCAGTTTGTTTCATATATAAAAATACGGAGACTCCTTTCCGGAAAAATAGATTTCAATCAAAGATTATAGCATAAAAAAACATGCAGGACTATCAGAAAAGATACACCCTGCATGTTTTTGGTATTGAATATTTTAGATCGAAAATAACTGTGAGCCTGGATCAGCCGTTATACAGCTGATAATACCGGCCCTTCTGTGCAAGCAGCTCCTCGTGGGAACCACGCTCGATGATGTGTCCCTGCTCCAGGACCATGATGCAGTCACTGTTGCGTACTGTGGAAAGTCTGTGGGCGATCACAAAGGTCGTCCTGCCTTCCATCAGCTTATCCATACCATCCTGTACAAGCTTTTCGGTACGGGTATCAATGGAGCTGGTGGCCTCGTCCAGGATCAGGACGGGCGGGTCTGCAACGGCTGCACGGGCAATGGAGAGAAGCTGTCGCTGGCTCTGACTTAAGTTTGCACCGTTTCCGCGGAGAAGGGTATTATAACCCTGCGGAAGCCTGCGGATGAAACCGTCGGCGTTGGCAAGCTTTGCTGCTGCGATAACCTCCTCATCTGTGGCATCCAGCTTTCCGTAGCGGATATTTTCCATAACGGTTGCTGTGAACAGGTTGGTATCCTGAAGAACGATGCCCATGGAGCGTCTGAGATCATCTTTTTTGATCTTGGTGATGTTGATGCCGTCATAACGGATCTTACCCTTCTGAATGTCGTAAAAACGGTTCAGAAGATTGGTAATGGTGGTTTTTCCGGCGCCGGTGGAGCCTACAAAAGCGATCTTCTGGCCTGGCTGTGCATACATGTTGATGTCATGGAGAACGATCTTGTTGGAATTATAACCAAAGTCTACATCCTCCAGGACCATATCACCCTTCAGCTCGATATAATCAGTGGTACCCTCAGCTTTGTGGAAATGCTTCCATGCCCAGCGGCCGGTACGTTTGTCGGATTCGGTAAGAACACCGTTTTCCTCTTTTGCATTGACGAGAGTAACGTAGCCTTCATCCACTTCCGGTTTTTCATCCAGAAGATCAAAGATACGTTTTGCACCTGCAAGAGCCATAACAATACTGTTGAACTGCTGGCTGACCTGGTTGATAGGCATGTTGAAGCTCTTATTGAAGGTCAGGAAGCTGGCAAGCCCGCCAAGTGTGAAGCTGCCGATGCCGTTGATAGCAAGGATACCGCCCGCCATGGCGCAGATCACATAGCTGACATTTCCAAGCTGTGCGACCACAGGCATCAGGATGTTGGCAAAACGGTTTGCATTGTCTGCGCTGGTGAAAAGCTGGTCGTTCAGTTCATCGAATTTCCGGATGCTTTCGTCCTCATGGCAGAAGACCTTGACAACCTTCTGACCCTCCATCATCTCTTCGATATAACCATTGACAATACCAAGGTTGGTCTGCTGCTCCAGGAAATATTTTCCGCTTAAGCCCGCAAGCTTCCGGCTGGCAGTCATCATAATGGCAACCATAAGCAAGGTAACTACAGTAAACGGAACATTCAGGATCAGCATACTTACAAGAACACTGACGATGGTGATCACACTGGAAAGCAGCTGCGGAAAGCTCTGGCTGATCATCTGGCGCAGGGTATCAATGTCGTTGGTGTAGATGGACATGATATCGCCGTGTGCGTGAGTGTCAAAATATTTGATGGGAAGCGTTTCCATCGTTGCAAACATATCGTTTCGGAGGTTACGTAAGGTTCCCTGGGAAACATTGATCATGATACGGTTATAAGTATAGGTGGCAATAACACCAATGGCGTAAAAGCATGCCACACGTGCGATGGCTGCAGCCAGAGGCCCGAAATCCGGTGTATCTGCTGAGAGAAGCGGTGTGATATACTGGTCGATCAGGGTTTTCATGAACATGGTTCCCTGTACATTGGCAAGAACACTGACAAAAATGCAGATCACCACGATCACGATATGGATACTGTAGTTTTTAAAGATATAACGGGCAAGGCGTCCCAGAAGCTTTCCCGGCTGCTCCGGTGTTCCCATACCCCTTGGGCCAGGACCGCCCGGGCCTTTCATGTTCTGTTTTTTCAAGCCGGCTCACCTCCCTCGTCAAAATCACCGGCGCCGCCGGTTTGTGAATGAAATACTTCCTGATAAATGGCGTTGGTCTTAAGAAGCTCCTCGTGGGTACCAAAACCGTTGATCTCACCGTTATCCATAACGATGATCCGGTCCGCGTTCTGGATGCTGGAAACACGCTGTGCGATGATCAGCTTGGTGGTATCCGGGATCTCCTCAGCAAAAGCGCGGCGGATCCTTGCATCTGTGGCAGTATCTACTGCACTGGTGGAGTCATCCAGGATCAGTATCTTCGGCTTCTTCAGAAGAGCGCGGGCAATACAGAGACGCTGCTTCTGGCCTCCGGAAACATTGGAGCCGCCCTGTTCAATGAAGGTATTGTATTTGTCTGGCATTTTTTCGATGAAATCATCGGCACAGGCAAGCTGGCATGCGCGGCGGCATTCCTCCTCAGTGGCATTTTTGTCACCCCATCGGAGGTTTTCCAGAATGGTTCCTGAGAAGAGTACATTCTTCTGAAGAACAACGGAAACCTGATTTCTGAGAGATTCCAGATGGTATTTACGGACATCGATGCCTCCTACGGAAACAGAACCATCCGTTACGTCATAAAGACGGCTGATCAGGTTGACAAGGCTGGATTTTGCACTTCCGGTACCGCCGATGATCCCTATGGTCTCGCCGGAGCGGATCGAGAGATTGATATCCTTCAGAACGGGTTCCTGACTGTCTTTCTTATAGCTGAAATTTACATGATCGAAGACGATACTTCCGTCTGGGACATCTGTTACCGGATCCTCCGGATCTGTGATGTCAGCAGTATCATTGATGACTTCCGTAACACGCTCTGCGCTGGCAATACTCATTGTCACCATAACAAAAACCATGGAAAGCATCATAAGGCTCATGAGAATGTTCATGCAGTAGGTGAGAAGGCTCATAAGCTCACCGGTAGTAAGGGAGCTGCCTACGATCATTTTGGCGCCGAGCCAGCTGATCCCCAGGATACAGGCATAAACGGTAAACTGCATCAGGGGCATGTTCATGACAACGATCTTCTCAGCACTTAAGAACATTTCGTATACTTTGTTGCAGGCTTTCTGGAATTTGCTGATCTCGTAGTCTTCGCGGACATAGGCCTTGACAACGCGTACAGCGCCGATGTTTTCCTGGACACTTGCGTTCAGGTCGTCGTATTTACGGAATACGGCCTGGAAGTATACAGTGGCCTTCTGCATGATAAAGATCAGACAGCCTCCCAGGAAGATAACAGCGACAAGGTAGATGCTTGCAAGCTTTGCGTTGATAAGAAATGCCATGACCATGGCACAGATCAGACTGGCCGGTGCACGGGTACACATACGAAGGATCATCTGATAGGCGTTCTGCAGGTTGGTCACATCTGTGGTAAGACGGGTGATCAGGCCGGCAGTGCTGTATTTGTCGATGTTGGAAAAAGAAAAGGTCTGGATGTTGGTGTACATGGCTTTTCGGAGGTTTCTGGCAAAGCCTGTGGAGGCCAGTGCTCCGTATTTTCCTCCCATGACGCCGGACCAGAGTCCGCACAGGGCAAGAGCTACCATAACTGCACCCATCCGATAGATATGGCCGATATTTCCGGCTTCCACACCCTTATCAATGATGGAAGCCATGGCCAGGGGGATCAGAGTCTCAAAGAGAACTTCCAGGATCATGAAAAAAGGCGTGAGAAACGATGCCTTTTTAAACTCCCTGACCTGGGCCAGAAGGGTTTTGAGCATAAAAAATCTCCTTTCTTTACTGTTCAAAAGACAGCACTACTGGAAAGGATTCCGGGCTGCTATAGAACAGATATATTGTTCAGCTACTATTATCGGGGAAATTATTTTTAATGTCAAGATAAACATGTGCGAAATGCTTGACACAACATCCTTTAAGCGGTATATTAAAAGTTAATATTCGCCTGTAGAACAGGGAAAGAATGGGCTTCAGGTCCCTTTAGAGGGTCTATATAGAGTTAAATTTTTGCAGGGAGGATTTTATATGGAGATCAGACAGTCAGCGGAGGATTATCTTGAATCAATTCTGGTTTTATCCAAAAAAGGAGGAGGAGTTCGTTCCATTGATATTGCGACCAGACTTGGTGTTTCCAAGCCAAGCGTCAGTCACGCAATGAAGCTTCTTCGTGAGGATGGTTATATTGCCATGGACCGTTACGGTACCGTGACACTTCTGGAGAAGGGGGCGGAGATCGCCAATCAGATTTATGAGCGTCACATTGTTCTTGCCAGGATGCTGGAGGGACTTGGGGTTCCGGCAGAGATCGCAATGGAGGATGCCTGCAAGATGGAGCACGACATCAGTCAGGAGAGCTTTGAGAAGATCAAGGCACATTATAATAACTTCATTAAGAAAGAAGAAGCAGCAGAATAAGAAACATGCAGACAGGCAGCCGGAAGGTAAAATACCAAACCGGCTGCCTGTTTTTTATTTATTATCTTTTTCTTTTTCTGGCAGCTGGGCCAGGATGATGGCTGCAAACATGATGACACATCCAAGAAGCTCTTTTATGGAAAGCTTTTGATCCAGGAGCACCCAGCCTGCAAGCACGGAGATGCAGGATTCAAGAGAAAGGATCAGAGAAGCAACGGTGGGATTCACATTTTTCTGGCCTACGACCTGCAGGGTGTAGGCAACACCGCAGGACATCACACCGGCATACAGGATCGGCAGCCAGGCAGTGAGAATGGAAGAAATCTGCGGATGTTCCAGAATAAGTGCCGGGATCATGGACAGGATCCCGCAGACAAGAAACTGGATACAGGAAAGCTTTACACCGTCTGCCTTCGGGGAAAAATAGTCAATCACCAGAATGTGCAGGGAAAAGAGAAAAGCACATACCAGCACCAGAATATCTCCGAGGCCAATGGAAAATCCGTCTGTGATGCAGAGAAGATAAAGTCCGACCAGTGCCATGACAACGGCTGCCCATATAAAGGGACTGCATTTCTTTTTCAGGAAAATTCCAATGATCGGGACGATGACAATGTAACAGGCGGTGATGAAGCCGGCTTTTCCTACTGTTGTGTACTGGATGCCAAACTGCTGGAAGTTGCTGGCAGCAAAAAGAGCAAATCCGCAGGCAATGCCGCCCAGCCACAGGTCACGGCTGTTATATGGCGTGGGGGATACAGCTTTTTCTGAAGGTGTTGATGAGGATTCCGGTATTGCGGAGTCTGTGGCAGCAGAGGATTTATTTCCGGAACGGTTCAGGATAAAGAGCACCGGAACCAGGACAGCGGCGCCGATCAGGGAACGGACGCCGTTGAAGGTGAAGGGGCCGACATATTCCATGCCCACACTCTGGGCAACAAAGGCGATTCCCCAGATCGTTGCGGCCAGAAGCAGGCAGAGAGAATTTTTCAGAGGCATTTTCTGTGAGTTCATGATAAAAAATCCTTTCGTTTATTAGGTATTATGTGATCAAAGCAGTATATAACAAAAGACCCCGGGGAACTTATATAGCTTCCCGGGGCATTTTTATGATCTGTCGGAACAATGTTCAACAAAATTAGTTCTGATTCTGGTTATTCTTAACTTCTGCAAGCTTCATGGCACGAACCTTCAGCGGCAGACCGAACAGAGTGATGAATCCGTCTGCATCATGATGATCATACATATCACCGGTTGTGAAGGAAGCAAGAGACTCATTGTAAAGGCTGTACGGAGAGGTTGTACCATTCTTGATGATGTTTCCTTTGTAAAGCTTGAATTTAACCTCACCGGTAACATATTTCTGAGTGGACTCAACAAATGCCTGGATAGCCTCACGGAGAGGTGTGTACCATTTTCCTTCGTAAACAACCTGTGCAAACTGGCTGCCAAGCTTTTTCTTGGCTTCCATTGTCTCACGGTCAAGGATCAGCTCCTCAAGCTGGTCATGTGCTGCCATCAGGATCGTTCCGCCAGGAGTTTCATAAACGCCACGGGATTTCATACCAACAACACGGTTCTCAACAATGTCAACGATACCGATGCCGTTCTCACCGCCAAGCTTGTTCAGCTCTGTGATGATCTCGGAAACCTTCATTGCTTTTCCGTTGAGTGTTTTCGGAACACCCTGCTCGAATGTCATGGTGATCTCAGTTTCTTTATCCGGAGCCTTCTCAGGTGTTACACTTAATACAAGCATGTCATCATAGTTCGGAGCCTGGGATGGATCCTCAAGCTCAAGTCCCTCATGGCTGATGTGCCAGAGGTTTCTGTCACGGCTGTAGCTGTGGTTTGCATCAAATGGAAGAGTGATGCCATGAGCCTTACAGAACTCGATCTCATCTTCACGGGACTGCATGGTCCACAGATCTGTCATACGCCATGGAGCAATGATCTTGATGTCCGGAGCGAGAGCCTTGATGCCAAGCTCGAAACGGATCTGGTCATTTCCTTTACCGGTAGCACCATGGCAGATAGCAACGGCACCCTCTTTACGTGCGATCTCAACCAGCTTCTTGGCAATGACCGGACGAGCCATGGAAGTTCCGAGAAGATAGGAATGCTCGTATACAGCACCAGCCTCTACACACGGCATGATGAAATCATCGCAGAACTCATCGACGATATCCTCGATATATAATTTGGAAGCACCGGACATTTTTGCTCTCTCTTCAAGACCGTCCAGCTCGTTTCCCTGTCCGCAGTTTACACAGCAGCAGACAACGTCATAATCAAAGGTTTCTTTCAGCCACGGGATCAGGGCTGTGGTATCAAGACCACCGGAATACGCTAAAACAACTTTTTCTTTCATAATATATGTCCTCCTGGGATTTTTTTGATTTTGTATCGCTCCGGACATTTCCGGGACGGTGAATTTTTTTACGTTATCTGGAAAAAAATTATGCTGTTTTATAACTTTACCAGAGTGAATAAATATTCATGTACAACAAAACAAAATTTTCGGCTGTCCTGTCGACATGGCTTAATATACACCAGATTTTATAAATATGCAAGAGATAATTTGAAAAATATGAAAAAAATTTTGCATAAAAATACATCTAAAAGTAGGCGATATTATAAGAAAATACAGGAAAAACAGAAAAGACCGTGAAAAATCAAAGAAAATGACTATTGCATAATATGCAGAGAAGATGTATAATCTATCCATTGATAAGATGGACATATGAGCTGGCAGTACAGACAGGTTTAAGATGTCCGTCTGACCTGTGCAGAAGGTTCAGATATCAGAAGACATAAAAAAGAGGCATAAATAAGAATAGCAAGCGCTTCTGCAGGGTGTATTAAGCCGTAGGAAAATGGCAGAGGAGGAATGTGAAAGATGATTAAAGCAGGAATTATCGGTGCGACAGGATACGCAGGAAATGAGATCGTAAGACTTCTTCTTGGACACAAGGACGTTGAGATCAAATGGTTCGGCTCCCGAAGCTACATAGATCAGCAGTATGCAGATATTTATCAGAACTTTTTCAGGCTGGTGGATGCCAAATGTATGGATGACAACATGGCTGCACTTGCAGATGAGGTGGATGTGATCTTTACCGCAACACCACAGGGCCTTTGTGCATCCCTTATTAATGAAGAAATCCTTTCCAAATGTAAGGTGATCGACTTAAGCGCAGATTTCCGTATTAAAGATGTAAAAAAATATGAGAAGTGGTATGGGATCGAGCACAAGGCTCCGCAGTTTATCGAGGAAGCTGTTTATGGTCTCTGCGAGATCAACCGTGAGGATATTAAAAAGGCAAGGCTGATCGCCAACCCGGGATGCTATCCGACATGCTCCACACTGTCTATTTATCCGCTGTTAAAGGAAGGCCTCATTGATCCGAATACCATTATCATTGATGCCAAGTCCGGAACCTCCGGAGCAGGAAGAGGAGCCAAGGTTCCGAATCTCTACTGTGAGGTAAACGAGAGCATCAAAGCTTACGGTGTTGCCACACACAGACATACACCGGAGATCGAGGATCAGCTTGGATATGCATGCGGACAGGAAGTGATGATCAACTTTACCCCGCATCTTGTTCCGATGAACCGTGGAATCCTGGTAACAGCATATGCCTCCCTGACCAAGGATGTTACCTACGAGGAAGTAAAAGCAGCCTATGACAAATATTATAAAGACGAGTTCTTTGTACGTGTCCTGAACAAGGATGTATGCCCGCAGACAAGAAATGTAGAAGGCAGCAATTTTGTGGACGTGAACTTCAAGATCGATCCGAGAACAAAGAGAGTCATCATGATGGGCGCTATCGACAACCTGGTAAAGGGTGCAGCAGGACAGGCTGTTCAGAACATGAACCTGATGTTTGGATTTGACGAGAACGAAGGACTGAAACAGATTCCGATGTGTCCGTAAAACAGGCAGATCACAAATAAAATATGGGAGATGCCGAAGGACTTTAAACGAATGAACGGCGATATTCGATCTGGCATCACCATTGAGAGGAGATATATAATATGAAGATCATCGACGGCGGCGTTACAGCCGCAAAAGGTTTTAAGGCAGCGTCAACTGCAGCAGAGATCAAATATAAAGGCCGTACCGATATGGCCATGGTATTCAGTGAGGTTCCCTGTGTGGCTGCAGGAACCTTCACGACCAATGTGGTAAAAGCAGCTCCTGTAAGATGGGATCAGGACATTGTATATAATCACCCGGGTGCAAGAGCTGTGATCTGCAACAGCGGAATCGCCAACGCATGTACCGGTGAGGAAGGATTCGGCTATTGCAGGGAAACAGCTAAGGCAGCATCCGAAAGCCTTGGGATCCCGGAAGACAGCGTACTGGTAGCATCCACAGGTGTCATTGGAATGCAGCTTCCGATCGACCGTATCGCAAACGGAGTAAAAGCCATGGCACCGAAGCTTGCGGGAAGCCGCGAGGCAGGCCTTGAGGCAGCAAAAGCCATCATGACAACAGATACCGAGAAGAAAGAGGCAGCGGTAGAAATCGAGATCGGTGGAAAAACCGTAACGGTAGGCGGTATGTGCAAGGGCTCCGGAATGATCCACCCCAATATGTGCACGATGCTTGGATTTATCACCAGTGATGTGGATATCTCCAAGGAGCTTCTTCAGGAAGCACTCAGCGAGGATATCAAGGACACCTACAACATGGTATCCGTTGACGGAGATACCTCCACAAACGATACCGTCCTCCTCCTTGCAAACGGACAGGCCGGCAATCCGAAGATCACAGAGAAAAACGCAGATTATGAAGAGTTCAAAAAAGCTCTTAATTACGTAAACACAACCCTTGCCAAAAAGATCGCAGGTGACGGAGAAGGCGCAACTGCACTCTTCGAGGTCAAGGTCATCGGCGCAGCCACCAAGGCAGAAGCCGTAACCTTAAGTAAATCCGTAGTAACCTCTTCCTTAACAAAGGCAGCCATTTACGGCCACGACGCAAACTGGGGAAGAATCCTCTGCGCCCTCGGCTACTCCGGCGTCCAGTTCGATCCGGAAAAGGTAGATCTCTACTTTGAGAGCAAAGCAGGAAAGATCAAGATCATTGAAAATGGAGTTTCTACAGGCTACAGCGAAGAGGAAGCAACTAAGATCCTCTCAGAAGAGGCAGTGACAGCCATCGCGGATATGAAGATGGGAGATGCATCCGCAACTGCGTGGGGATGCGACCTCACCTATGATTACATAAAGATCAATGCGGATTATCGTTCTTGATGTAAGAGCTTTGTAGAATGTTTTTTGTGTTGGATTTTGGTTGCGATTTTGTTTCAGTTTGTAAGCTGAGAAAACCCTTAGGGGGAGCGAGCTCAAAGTTGCGAAGCCCGCACGCTCCCCCTAAGAACCCCCTCCGTTGGGCACGCTTGGCTGTGGCATGTAGAACTTCAGTCGACGAAGACTGAGTGACGAACGTGAGAACCCGCAGTGCGGGAGCCCGGAAGTTGAGGCGTGTTGAACTTCAGTCGATGAAAACTGAGTGACGAACGTGAGGAACCTCAGAGCGGGAGCCCGGAAGTTATGTCGGGTTAAACGTCAGTCGCCGAAGGCAGACTGACGAGCTATTCGCCTTCGGCGAAAGCGCGTCGGAGGCTGTTGCCTACAGCAGCCTGTCCGCAGCAAGCGCTTTGCCCGCAACGCGGGCAACAGCCCGTTTCCCGTGGCCGGAGGGGAGGAGCGCGAGGAGGGGAAACGGCCTTCGGAACTCCGAGTGCCTCCCCTCCTCGCAAATCCCACAGCTGTTAGCTGAGACAAAATTATAATAAAAAAGAAATCCCTCCAACATACAACAACAAAACCTTTTTCAATCCATATCATTTTTCAAAAAAAGGAGACACCCACATGGTAAATCAGAAATATCTTGACAAAGCAGAGGTTCTCATAGAAGCCCTGCCATACATCCAGCGGTTCAACCGCAAGATCGTAGTCATCAAATACGGCGGAAGCGCCATGCTTGATGAAGAATTAAAGCGTAACGTCATCAAGGACGCAGTCCTTCTGAAATTAGTCGGTTTCAAACCGATCATTGTTCACGGCGGCGGCAAGGAAATCAGCCGCTGGGTCGGTAAAGTCGGCATGGAGCCGCATTTTGTAAACGGTCTCCGTGTAACGGACAAAGACACTATGGAGATCGCAGAGATGGTTCTTGCAAAAGTAAACAAAGAGCTTGTTACTCTGGTAGAATCTCTCGGCGTACAGGCTGTAGGTGTCAGCGGTAAGGACGGCGGTCTTCTCCAGTGCAAAAAGAAGCTTTCCAAAGGCGAAGACATCGGCTACGTAGGTGAGGTTACAAAGGTTAATCCGAAGATCCTCCAGGACCTTCTGGAAAGAGATTTCCTTCCGATCGTATTCCCGATCGGCTTTGATGAAAATTTTGATTCCTACAATATCAATGCGGACGATGCAGCCTGCGCCATTGCAGAGGCAGTTGAGGCAGAGAAGCTTGCCTTCCTGTCCGATATTGAGGGCGTTTACAGGGATGCAGATGATCCCTCCACTCTGATCTCCGAGCTTCGTGTAGATGAGGCTGAGAATCTGATCTCAGATGGTACTGTGGGCGGCGGTATGATCCCGAAGCTGAAAAACTGTATCGACGCTATCGAGCATGGTGTAAACAGAGTCCATATCCTGGATGGAAGGATCCCGCACAGCTTATTGCTTGAGATCTTTACAAACAAAGGTATTGGTACTGCAATTTTAAAAGATGATGGGGAGAAATATTACAATGAGCATGAATGAACAGATGGAAGAATCTGAAGCCAGTATTCTTCATACATATAACCGTTTTCCGGTAGTTTTTGAAAAAGGCGATGGCTGTTACCTCTATGATTCCGAAGGAAAGGAATATCTGGATTTTGCGGCAGGTATCGCAGTAAATGCCCTGGGCTATCATTATCCGGGCTATGACGAAGCACTGAAATCCCAGATCGACAAGCTGATGCATATTTCCAACCTGTACTACAATGAGCCGATCATTGAGGCAGGTGCCAAACTTGTACAGGCAAGCCATATGGAAAAGGCTTTCTTCACAAACAGTGGTACAGAGGCCATTGAGGGTGCTCTGAAGGCTGCCAAGAAATATGCCTACGAAAGAGATGGCCATGCAGACCATGAGATCATTGCCATGAACCATTCCTTCCACGGCCGCAGCATCGGCGCTCTTTCCGTGACAGGCAATGCACATTACAGAGAGCCCTTTGAGCCTCTGATGGGTGGGGTGAAATTTGCGGATTTCAATGATCTTGAGAGTGTAAAGGCTCAGATCACAGATAAGACCTGTGCCATCATCACCGAGACCGTACAGGGAGAAGGAGGTATTTATCCGGCTACAAAAGAGTTCCTGGAAGGCTTACGTAAGCTTTGTGATGAGAAGGATATCATCCTGATCCTGGACGAGATCCAGTGCGGTATGGGACGTACCGGACATTATTTTGCATGGCAGGCATATGGAGTACAGCCGGATATCATGACCTGTGCCAAAGCACTTGGCTGTGGTGTTCCGGTAGGTGCTTTTGTGCTGAACAAAAAAGCAGCTGCAGCCTCCCTGAAGCCAGGCGACCACGGAACCACTTACGGTGGAAATCCCTTCGTATGTGCAGCAGTCAGCAAGGTATTTGACATTTTTGAAAAAGATCAGATCCTTTCCCATGTGCAGGGACTTACTCCGTATTTTGAGGAGAAGCTGGACGAACTGGTTGCAAAGCATGACTGTGCAGAAACAAGAAGAGGCAAAGGTTTCATGCAGGGTATCGTGATCAAGGGGCGTCCGGTAGGAGACGTGGTGAAAAAAGCTCTTGCAAATGGCCTTCTGGTGATCTCAGCAGGAAGTGATGTTCTCCGCCTTGTTCCTCCTCTTGTGATCACAAAAGAGGATATCGACAAGATGGCAGAGATCCTTGACGAGTGTATGGAATAATAAAAAAATAACAGATACAAAAGCAGCAGTATTTTCCGGAAAGGGTAGTGTGCCGATGGAGAATACGGCTGCTTTTTTGTCAGAGAGAAAATGTATATAAATTATATAACAGATATAGAAAACAGTATCCGAAAATCTGGTCGTGTGTTTGAAAACAAACAAAAACTGCTATGATACACCGACAAAATGCACAAAAAAGAGAGCGGGTTCGAGTATAAATTGCACATCTACACAGTTGATTTTAGAACGCCATATGTTATAATTTCACTGGTAAAAAAATTTATGTGAGGGGTGAGAATTTTGAAAAAATTATTAACCGTCATGTGTACTTTTCTGACAGTATTTCTGGCATGTCCTGTGGGTGTATGGGCAGCCGGAAACGGTGGGACAGGATCTGGTGTGCCGTTGTGGCTTTGTATCCCTTTTGCGGGCCTTCTTCTGTGTGTTGCAGTGATGCCGCTGGTAAAGGGTGAGTGGTGGGAGTCACATCAGCCCGTTGTGGTTGCATTCTGGATCATTCTTATGATCCTTCCGTTTGCAGTTGTTTACGGTGCCGGAAAAACTGCGGAAACAGTACTTGAGTGCGTGATCAATGACTATCTTACATTTATCATCCTGTTATTCGGACTGTTCTGTGTATCCGGTAACATTACAGTTGAGGGTGATTTTGCGGGTTCACCAAGAGTAAATGTAGGACTTCTTGCACTGGGGACCCTGCTTTCCAGCTGTATCGGAACTACCGGAGCCAGCATGCTGATGGTCCGTCCGGTGATCAAAATGAATTCCTGGAGAAAGAGAAAGGGTCATATCATGATCTTTTTCATCTTTATGGTATCCAACATGGGTGGCTGCCTGACACCGATCGGTGATCCGCCGCTTCTGATGGGCTTCATGCGAGGAGTTCCGTTCTTCTGGAGCCTGCATCTTTTTCCGGTACTGATCTTTAATATGGTGATTCTTCTGTTTGTGTTCTATCATCTGGATATGCGCTCTTACAAGAAGGATATCGCAGAGGGACGTAAACCGGATATCAGCAAACCGGGTACCGAGTTTAAGATCGAGGGTCTTCATAATATCATCTTCCTTGTGATGATCGTTGTGGGTGTTATCTTAAGCGGAATGCTTCCAGGTATGCCTGTATTCCAGGATGCAGCCGGAAATGTAAAGGGGATTCATATTTTCGGTGAGGTTACTTTAAGCTTCCCGTCGATCATTGAGATCGTCCTGATCCTGGCAGCTGCATTTCTGTCCTTTAAAACAACGGATAAAAGGATCCGTGTGCGGAACCATTTTACCTGGGGTGCGATCAAGGAGGTTGCAGTACTTTTCATCGGTATTTTTATTACCATGCAGCCGGCCCTGATGCTTCTGAAAGCAGTAGGACCGAATCTCGGTATCACCGAGCCATACCAGATGTTCTGGGCGACCGGAGCTTTGTCCAGCTTCCTGGATAATACGCCGACCTATCTGGTATTTCTGACAACAGCAGGAACTCTTGGATTTACAAACGGAATCGCAACAACGCTGGGAACGGTTCCTGTAAAGCTGCTTTCTGCGATTTCCTGCGGTGCTGTATTTATGGGCGCCAATACATATATCGGCAATGCTCCGAACTTTATGGTCAAGACACTTTCTGACGAAAATGGTATCAACATGCCGTCCTTCTTCGGATATATGGCATGGTCCATTTGTTTCCTGGTACCGGTGTTCATCATCGATATGCTGGTATTCTTTTTATAAGGGAGGAGGATCAATATGCAGGATAATAACATTCGAGAGAAATGCAGAGAACTTGCCACCAGGCTTTATGAACTGGATGGCGAGGTTTATGAAAGCGTAGGATCTTCCCTTGGACGTACCTTCACCGGTGACAGAGAAGGCACTATCCGGAACTTAAGTGCTCTGATGTATACCAAACCGGACGGACATCTTCTTCGAAGCGAGATGGCACTGATCAGCAACATGGCCAGGACCATCAAGGATAAAGAAGAAAAAAGCCGTCTCATGAAGAAATATGATGAGATCTTTCAGGAGATCCTGACGCTGCCAGAGACTTTTGTTGCTACGGATATCATGGATAAGGAACGTGTGGCACTGAATCATATGATCAAGCGGAGGGAAAAAATCTCTGAGAATGACCATCTGGTCATCTGCATCAGCCGTACACAGGGAAGTGCCGGTAATGATATCGGTTTCGGACTGGCAGACAAGCTTCGGATCAACTATTATGATGTGGAGATCTTTGATCAGGTATTAAGGCGTCTTGAGGCGGAAAAGGGCGCGGTCAACGATGCGGAATATTTTGCGGATTTCAATAAATATGAGAAGAAGCATAAATTTGATCCCAAGGGCTGGTTCCGGGAATTCAACCGTTACCATGGTCTTCCGAAACAGGATGCGGTATTCTTTAACATGAGTGACCTGATCTGCGATCTGGCCTCAAAAGAGGACTGCATCATTATGGGAAGGTGTGCGGATGCGATCCTCAAGAACAATCACATTCCGCATATCAGTCTGTTTATCACAGCTCCTTTTGCTATCCGTGTGCAGCATGTTATGGATGTAAGGAAGATGAATATGAAGCAGGCAGTCCGTTTCCTGAAGAAGATGGACAGCCAGCACAGACGGTATTACAATTTTTACGGCGGAGCTCAGTGGGGCAAGCCGGATAACTACGATCTTTGTATCAACAGTGCAAGCTACGGAATCAATGAAACGGAGAATCTGATCCTGAAGCTTTTGAATGATCAGATCCACTAAGAGATAAAAATATGAGCAGCACGGAAGAAAGAAAAAGTTCCGGAAGGGGTTTTTAGCTTAACAGGCTGCAAACAGAAAAAGAATCAGAACAGAGTTCCTGCATTCTGAGGTAACCTTCTGCCAGACAGAAATACCTCAGAATGCAGGAACTTTTTTTATATTTTGTTTATAAAAACTTAATCTTGATTAACTTTTTTCATTTAGGGGATTGACATTCGAAAAAACTTAGTATAAACTAACCTATGAGTTAGGGCTGACTAATTAGACTGAGTTAATTAATAGAAAGAAACGGAGGGATTCCATGCAGCCGATTTTATTTTTACAGTCAGGTGATACTGGCACGATCAAGCGTATTTCCGGAGCGGAGGATACAAGAAGATTTCTTGCAGGCCTTGGTTTTGTTGAGAATGCGGAAGTGACAGTTATTTCTCAGTTTGACGGCAATCTGATCGTAAATGTCAAGGATTCCAGAGTAGCAGTCAATAAGGAAATGGCCAGACACATTATGGTGTGACCGGACTGCGAGGCAGTGACCGGTAGTGAATTTGCCCCAAACTGCGGAAGGCGCAGTTGAGGATAGATTAGGAATTGGAATATGAACAGGGAGGAAAAGAGAAATGACTTTACGTGATGCAGCAGTAGGTTCTACAGTAGTTGTTTCCAAGATCACCGGCGACCCGGCTTACAAGCGTCGTATCATGGATATGGGAATCACAAAAGGCAGCGAGGTTTATATCCGAAAGGTAGCTCCTCTTGGAGATCCGGTTGAGATCACCATCAGAGGTTATGAGCTTTCCCTGCGTAAGCATGACGCAGCATGTGTGGAAGTAAAGTAAATAAGCTTCGAAAAATGACAGAGCGTCAGGCTCTGACCTGAAAAAAGGAGGATGCAAAATGTCTGTAACAATAGCTCTTGCCGGAAACCCGAACTGTGGTAAGACTACAATGTTCAATGCTCTTACAGGCGCAAACCAGTACGTTGGTAACTGGCCAGGTGTTACTGTAGAGAAAAAAGAGGGCAAGCTGAAAAACCAGAAGGATGTAACGGTAACAGACCTTCCGGGTATCTATTCACTTTCCCCGTATACACTTGAGGAGGTTGTCAGCCGTGATTACCTTCTGAAAGAGAAACCGGATGTGATCATCGATCTTGTGGATGCAACAAACATCGAGAGAAACCTGTATCTTGCAACTCAGCTTCTTGAAATCGGTATCCCGGTTGTTATCGCTCTTAATATGGTGGATCTTCTGAAAAAGAACAACATCCATATCAATGTAAAAGGCTTAAGCTCCGCGCTTGGATGCCCGATCGTTGAGACCTCTGCTCTTAAAGGAACAGGCCTTAAAGAGGTTGTTGATGAGGCAATCAAATGTGCGAACCAGCACAGAGTACCATCTAAGCAGATGGAATTTCCGAAAGCAGTAGAAAAAGCTGTAAATGAGATCGAGGGATTTGTTCCTGCAAACATCGCTGAGGAGAACAAGAGATGGTATGCAGTAAAGCTTCTTGAGAGAGACAGCAAGGTAAAAGAAGGTCTGAACCTTCCGGCTTCTGCACAGTCCAGGATCGAGGAGATTGCTTCTGGCCTTGAGAAGGCAGAGGATGATGATACAGAGAGTATCGTAACGGATGGAAGATATCAGTACATCCAGAAGGTTGTTTCTGCAAACGTTAAGAGAAGCGGAAATAAGATGACAGTTTCCGATAAGATCGACCGTATCGTAACAAACCGTGTTCTCGGTCTTCCGATCTTTATCCTTACCATGTTCATCGTTTATTATGTATCGGTAACAACAGTTGGTACCATGGTAACAGACTGGACAAACGACAGCTTTGTGGGAACCATCCAGGGTGTTGTATCGGATGGACTCGGCAATGCCGGCGTTGCGGACTGGCTGGTAAGCCTTGTATCAGATGGTATCATCGGTGGTCTTGGTGCAGTGCTTGGATTCGTTCCGCAGATGGCAATCCTGTTCCTGTTCCTTTCCATCCTTGAGGATTGCGGTTACATGGTTCGTATCGCATTCGTCATGGACCGTGTATTCCGTCATTTCGGACTTTCCGGAAAGAGCTTTATCCCGCTTCTTATCTCCTCCGGCTGTGGAATCCCTGGAATCATGGCTTCCAAAACGATCGAGGCAGATAATGACCGTCGTCTGACGATCATGACAGCAACATTTATTCCATGTGGTGCCAAGCTTCCTGTTATCGCTCTTATGGGTGGTATCATGACAGCTTATGTAACCGGTGACTACGTAGCTGCTGGTTTCATCACACCACTGATGTACTTTATCGGTGTTGTAGCAGTTCTTGTATCTGCGATCATCCTGAAGAAAACAAAACCTTTCTCCGGTAAACCTGCTCCGTTCGTAATGGAGCTTCCACAGTATCACATTCCGTCTGTAAAGACAGTTCTGCTTCATGTTTGGGAGAGACTGAAAGGCTTCATCATCAAAGCCGGTACCATTCTTTTCCTTGCAACCGTTATCATGTGGATCCTTTCCAGTATCGGAAATACAGGAAGCGGAATCGGATTTGTTGAGGACAGCAACGACAGTATCATGGCTATCCTTGGCGGTATCCTTGCTCCGATCTTTGCTCCTCTTGGATTTGGCAAATGGCAGCCGGTTGCAGCCTCCATCTCCGGATTCTCCGCAAAAGAGTCCATCGTAAGTACAATGGGTGTTCTTGCAAACGTAGCTGGTGATGATGCAGAGGATACCATGATCGTTGGTGCAGCAATCAAAGCATGGTTCCCGACAGCAGTAGCAGCATTTTCTTTCCTGCTGTTCAACCTGCTTGATTCTCCGTGCCTTGCAGCTATTTCTACAATGGCACATGAGATGCAGTCCAGAAAATGGTTCTGGTTTGCAATTCTCTTCCAGAACATTTTTGCTTATGTTGTAACACTTTGTGTATACCAGATCGGTCTTGTTGTCACAGGTGCCGGTTCCTTCGGAATTGGAACGATCGTAGCGCTGATTCTTGCAGCGATCCTGCTCTTCCTTCTGTTCAGACCAGATCCGTACAAGAACCAGAACGATGTTACAAAGAGATCTGTACAGGCAGCAGAGTAATTGAAAACCGGTCATACAGTAACGATCCGGTACATATGATAGCTTTGAAATGATGCTGTAAGAACAGCTGAAATGATAAGAAATGCAGGAGACCGGGGATGTAAATACCTGGTCTTCTGTGCTATAATAAGCCTGAAGAAATATGGAAGTTTTTTTACAAAAGTATTCATCAGAGGCTGGCAGCAGTTCATAGGCTGTACAGCGAAAGAAAGGGTGACAGATATGAGTATGATAGCGGATATTATTGTACTGGCACTGGTGATCGCATATGGCGTATTTGTGATCAGTTATCTCTATTCAAGAAAGAAACAGGGGCTCAGCTGTGTCGGCTGTGCCGGTAACACACGTACAGGAGGCTGTGGCGGCAGCTGCTCCGGTCATTGTTCCGGCTGCTCCGGCTGCAGTGGAATGCATAAGTAACCAGGAGGGAAAGAAATCATGGCAAATGCAATTGTTGTCATCGTTGTTATCATCATTATGCTGTTTGCCGGAAAAGGCGCATATAAACATCTGAAGGGCGAAGGCGCCTGCTGCGGAGGCGGCAGCAAGCCGGAGATTCCGAAGAAGAAGCTGGATGGAACCAAGCTGGGTGAGAAAACCATGAAGATCACAGGCATGCACTGTGAGAACTGTGTGGCCAGCGTCACAAGAGCGATCAACCGCATTGACGGTGCGGCAGCAAAAGTAAGCCTGAAAAAAGGTGAGGCAGTGGTTTCCTATGACAGAGAGATCTCCAACGAAGAGCTTAAGAAGGTAGTGGAAGACAGAGGATATCACGTAGTTTCTATCCAGTAAAGCTTTATCATAAGAATAACTTTGCCGCGGCTTCTGAGCCGGCAGATCAGAGAAGAGACTTCTCGGCGAAATGCTTAAAAATATTTCGCCTGGGGGTCTTTTTTTGTATAAAAAGTCAGAGTTGCAATTGACTCACTAATGTACACCATTGTATAATAAAAACAGAAAAATTCAGACGGAATGAAAGATTTTCTTTCTATCCGGATGAGGCATTAAAACAAAATACAGCAGGAAACAGACTTTGACGGCAAGGAATATCCGAGCAGGAATCGTTGTTCATCCGGCACAGCTTAACCGAATCAACTGCGAAGCCAGTTATTCGGTTATGAACAAGCAGCAAATGCGGATCGCGAATATCCGCCTGACTATGTTTTGTGAGCGGAATACGGGACTCTTTCACCTTGTGCGTGAAAGAGCTTTTTTTATGAAAAATACCTGCGGGAGCGGACAGAATGAATTAGGGAGGATTTTATGCTGAAGGTAGCAGTATACGGAAAGGGCGGTATCGGAAAGTCTACAGTGACGTCCAACCTGGCGGCGGCTTTTGCAGCCATGGGGAAGAGAGTGATCCAGATCGGTTGTGATCCCAAGGCGGATTCCACCATCAATCTTCTTGGGGGAGAACCTCTACGGCCGGTAATGAATTATATGCGGGAAGAGGATGAGGAGCCGGAAAAGCTGGAGGATATTTCAAAGGAGGGCTTTGGTGGAGTCCTCTGCATTGAGACCGGCGGCCCCACGCCGGGACTTGGCTGTGCAGGCAGAGGTATCATCGCAACCTTTCAGCTTCTGGAGGATCTGAAGCTTTTTGAGACCTGGAAGCCGGATGTAGTGCTTTACGATGTTCTTGGGGATGTGGTATGCGGCGGTTTTGCGGCACCGATCCGAGAGGGCTATGCGGAAAAAGTACTCATTGTTACATCCGGAGAGAAAATGGCGCTCTATGCAGCCAATAATATTTCCAGCGCTGTGCGGAATTTTGAGGATCGAAGCTATGCGAGGATCTTTGGGATCGTGCTGAATCACAGGAATGTGGAGAATGAAACGGAAAAAGTAAATGCTTTTGCAGAAAAAAACAATATCCCGATCGTGGGTGAGATCCCGAGAAGTGACGAGATCATCCGATGGGAGGATCAGGGCAAAACAGTGATCGAGGGAGACGAGAATTCTGAGATCAGTGAGAAATTTTTTGCACTGGCGAGGAAGCTACTGGAAAGTGAAGAAACGGAGAAGGAGGATATATGAAAAAGGAAGCATATTTTGCAACTGCAGAAGAGCTGGCCCGGGGTGGGCTGGAAGCGATCCCTCCGCAGATGATCTCCGGGAAGCATCTGATCTACAGCTCTCCTGCAACTCTGGCATTTAACTCTCCGGGAGCGGAGGGCTTTGGCGTAAAGCGGGCCGGGCTTGCAGTGCCGGATTCCATTATGCTGATCGTGGCACCGGGATGCTGCGGAAGAAATACTTCTCTTATCAGCTCCATGCCGGAGTACAATGATCGATTTTTTTATCTGATGATGGACGAGACGGATATTGTTACAGGCCGTCACCTGAAAAAGATCCCGAAAGCGGTAAAAGAGATCTGCGACTGCTGTGAGAAGAAGCCGTCTGTGGTGATGATCTGTATCACCTGTGTGGATGCACTTCTGGGAACGGATATGGAACGTGTCTGCCGGAAGGCAGAGGAAAAGGTGGATATTCCGGTGCGTCCCTGTTACATGTACGCACTGACACGTGAGGGCAGAAAGCCGCCTATGGTCCATGTGCGCCAGTCCTTATACTCCCTCCTTGAGCCACAGAAGAAAAAGGGAAATGTGGTCAATCTTCTGGGATTTTTTTCGCCGCTGGTTGATGACTGCGAGATGTATGAGCTGCTGCAGCAGGCAGGCGTAAAGACCATCCATGAGATCTCAAGATGTAAGGATTATGAAGAATATCAGACCATGTCACAGGCCAATTTTAATCTGGTGCTTCATCCGGAAGCAAGGTTTGCAGCGGAGGATTTTCATGACCGGCTGAAGATTCCTTTTATTGAGCTTCGGAGGCTCTACCAGACAGATAAGATCGAAAATCAGTATCGTGCCTTGGGACAGGTTCTTGGAGTCTCTTTTGATCAGGAAGTGTATAAAAAAGCAGCAGAAGAGGCAGTGGAGCGATTCCGGGAGGTCTGTCCGGATGCGTCTTTTGCTGTAGGGGAGTGCATGAACGGAGATCCCTTTGAGCTGGCCCTGGCCCTGGTGCGGTATGGTTTCCGGGTGCCGGAGATCTACGGAACTATCACAGCCGAGAATTTTGTATACATACGGCATCTTGCGGAATTGAGTCCGGATACAAAGGTTTTTTCCAATATGGAACCCACCATGCTGTATTACGATCCGTCCGGGAGCGAAGTGAACCTTACCATAGGAAAGGATGCAGGATATTATCACCGGGATCAGCCAAATGCCGTGTGGAATCAGGACCGGCAGCCCTATGGCTATGCGGGGGTACGCAGGCTGTTTGAAACACTGACAGAGAAAGTTTTGCAGAAGGGAGAAAAGGTATGAGAGGACTTCGGAAATATCTGACACCCTTTGCACCGGATCAGTCCGGAGCCGTGTCAGTGCTGTATGAGCTTGGTGGGATCATCGTGATCTGTGATGCAGGAGGATGTGCGGGAAATGTCTGCGGCTTTGATGAACCAAGATGGTTTGAACAGAAAAGTGCGGTATTCAGCGCAGGACTTCGGGATATGGATGCCATCCTGGGACGGGATGACCGCCTGGTTGCCAAGCTTGTGGATGCAGCAGAAAAGGTGGAGGCAGGCTTTGCAGCCATTATCGGAACACCGGTACCTGCTGTGATCGGAACGGATCATCAGGCACTGCGGCGGATGTGCGAGAAGAAAACAGATCTTCCGGTGCTTGCAGTAAATACCAACGGAATGGAGCTTTATGATGCGGGAGAGCGGAAGGCTTATCTGGAGCTTTTTAAAGCCTTTGCCCGGGAAAAGCTGCCTGTGGAGGCTGGTAAGACAGGAGTTCTCGGAATGACACCTCAGGATGTCAGTGACCTGAAAGCAGCAGACAAGATCCGTGAAAAATTCCGTGCCAGAGGACAGAGAGCAGTCTGCTACGGAATGGGAGACGGGCTTGATGAGGTAAAAAAAGCCTCCTCTGCGGAAAAAAATATCGTGGTTTCTCCTGCGGCACTGGAATGTGCCAGATATCTGGAGAAAACCTTCGGAACACCTTATGAGGTGGGATATCCTCTGGCGGAAGAGCTGGTTCCTGATATGGATTATACAGGAAAAAAGATTCTCATCGTGCAGCAGCAGGTGATGGCCGGTTCCATAAGAGAGGAGCTACGGAAACGTGGTGCGGACGGAGAGATCACCGTGGCAAGCTGGTTTTCCATGGAAAAAGATCTCCTGGAGGAGGGCGATGTGTCATTAAGGGATGAGGAAGATCACATGGAACTGGCAGAGAAGGGCGGATATGACGTGATCTTTGCAGATCCATGTATGAAGCGGATGACAAAGGCTTTTTCAGGAGTGTTTGTGGATACAGTGCATTTTGCAGTATCCGGAAAATGCAGGTAGACCATAAGGGAAGGACATAAAGTTACATGCATGCTGCAGCCGGATCAGTGGAAAAAGCTGCAGGGAATGGAGAAACATATGGAGCGGGAAATTACGAAAATGATCCGTGTTTACGGGATCGTACAGGGAGTGGGATTTCGCCCTACGGTGAGTCGTCATGCTATGGCAAGAGGAATCCGTGGCAGTGTGTCCAATAAAGGACCCTATGTGGAGATTTTTGCTCAGGGTAAGCAGCAGGATGTGGATGCCTTTATCGCAGATATCGGGAATAAGCCACCGAAGCGTTCCGCTATCCTGAAGCTTCTTGAAGAACCGGTGGAGGAGCCGGAGAAATTTACACAGTTTGATATCATCGAAAGTGAGAAGACAAAGGGGGAGATCTTTGTCTCCCCGGATATCGCGATCTGCGATGAATGTAAGGCGGAGATGTTTGATCCGGAAAACAGGCGGTATCTGCATCCCTTTATCAACTGTACCTGCTGCGGTCCCAGACTGACGATCCTGGATTCGCTTCCTTATGACCGTGAACGGACCAGTATGAAGGAATTTCCCATGTGTCCCTCCTGTGCAGATGAGTACCATAACCCGGATACCAGACGTTATGATGCCCAGCCGGTGTGCTGCAATGACTGCGGCCCGGAGGTATACCTGGCGGGAAGAGAGGAACGGGGCCGGGAGGCTATCACTTATACAAGGAAGATCATTGCTTCCGGCGGAATCGTGGCCATCAAGGGGATCGGTGGTTTTCACCTTTGCTGTGATGCTACCAGTGAGGAGGCAGTACAGCGGCTGCGGCAGCGGAAACGGCGTCCGGTGAAGCCTTTTGCAGTGATGGCACAGGATATGGAAGCTGTGAAGGAGATCTGTCAGGTCAGTGAGGAGCAGGAGAAGATCCTTACCGGGCATCAGAAGCCGATCCTGCTATTGGATAAGCTGCCGGGAGAAACGAGGCTTTGTGAGAGCATTGCACCCGGGAATCCCAAGGTGGGTGTCATGCTTCCCTATGCACCGGTTCAGCTGCTTCTTTTTCATTATGATGATGGGATCCGGATGCCCGGGCTTCTGGTAATGACCAGTGGAAATACTTCCGGGGCGCCTATCTGCAGAGATGATGAGGAGGCGGCAGAGGAGCTTTCCCATCTCTGTGACTGCATCCTTTCCCACAACAGGAAGATACGTATCCGGGCCGACGATTCGGTGATGGATTTCTATAAGGGTGAACCCTATATGATCCGCCGTTCCCGCGGGTATGCACCTCTGCCGTTTATGGTCTCCACACCCTGGAAGGGCCAGGTGATCGCAGCAGGTGGAGAACTTAAGAACACCTTCTGCATTGGTGTGGATAACCGTTTTTATCCCTCCCCTTATGTGGGAGATCTTGAGGATCTTCGAACGGTAAAAGCCCTGAAGGAGACGATTGGGCGGCTGGAAACACTTCTGGAGGTGCAGCCGGAGATAGTGGTCTGTGATCTTCACCCTAAATATAATTCCACAGTAGTGGCAGAGGAGCTTGGGCTTCCTGTTCTGAGGGTGCAGCATCATTATGCACACATTTTATCCTGCATGGCAGAAAATGACTGCAAAGAAAAGGTGATAGGGGTTTCCTTTGACGGAACAGGCTATGGAACCGATGGAACCATCTGGGGCGGAGAGATCCTGACCGCAGATGGTCAGGGATTTACAAGGTTTGGAAGTATAGAACCCTTTGTCCAGGTTGGCGGAGATATTTCTGCAAAAGAAGGCTGGCGGATCGCCGTTTCCCTGATCTGGCAGAATACGGGAGATCTGGAAAGAACCCTGAACACTGTCCGTAAACTGGGACTTTGCACAGACCAGGAAGCAAAGGTACTGGTGACTATGGCACAGCGGAAGATCAATGCCGTGACTTCCACCAGTGCAGGAAGACTTTTTGACGGAGTTAGTGCGATCCTGGGGATCCGGAGAGCGTCCACCTTTGAGGGAGAAGCGTCCACAGCACTGGAATTTGCGGCGGAGGCCTGGAGAAAGCAGCGGGAGATGCAGAAGAAAAATCCGGAAGAAAATCTGAAGATACGGATGTCAGAAAAGGAAGACATTCCGGAAGGCACAGGCATCTCAGAAGCGTCTGAAGATGAACGAAAATTTATTTTAAATACAGGTGAGATCGTTGCATATCTGGTCCGGGCAAGGCTTGCAGGAGAGGATCCCGGGAAGCTGGCTTATGGATTTCACCGGGCACTGGCAGATGAGATCCTTGCAGCCTGTGAGGAAGCAGAGCGGCAGACCGGAATCCGGAAAGTGGCATTAAGTGGCGGTGTCTTTCAGAACCGGCTGCTTCTGGAGCTGGTAGATGACGGCCTTACGGAAATGGGGTTTAAAGTTCTGAAGCACAGCCTGATCCCGCCGAATGACGGAGGGATCGCACTGGGACAGGCGGTGTATGGGATGGCTTATGTGCAGCGGCACAGATAAATATAGACGAGATCATGCAGATACGGATCATAAATGTTTTATGATAACGCATGGAGCATACAGCAGAAATGCAGGATGGGAGGCACAGATATGTGTGTAGGATTATCAGCAAAAGTAGTAAAGATCAGTGACGGAACAGCAGTGGTGGATGCAGGCGGCGCAAAGAGAGAGGTTTCCGCCCAGCTCCTGGGAGACCTGGAGCCGGGGGATTATGTGATGGTGCATGCAGGTGTTGCCATTGCAAAGATCACCGATGATGACGAGGAAGAGACAGACCAGCTAATGGAGGAACTGCTGTGATGGAAGAGAGGAAAAAAACAGCAAGAGAGATCATAGAAGGATATCAGGGGCCGCCGGTGCGGATCATGGAGGTCTGCGGAACACATACCCACGAGATCTTCCGTCTGGGGATCCGCAAGCTTCTGCCGCCGCAGGTGGAGCTGATCTCAGGACCGGGATGTCCGGTCTGTGTAACACCGGTAGGGTTTATTGACGAGGCCGTTTATCTTGCTCTGAAAAAACAGGTGACGATCTGCACATTCGGTGATCTTGTCCGCGTACCGGGAACAAAGAAAAGCCTTGCAGATGCCAGGGCAGAAGGCGCCAGGATACGGATCGTCTATTCACCGGCAGATGCGGAAAAATATGCGAAAGAGCATCCAAAAGAGCAGGTGGTATTTCTTTCCGTTGGCTTTGAGACCACCACGCCTGCCGGCTGTCTTTCCGTGAAAAAGGCCGGAGAGGACGGACTTTCCAATTATTCGCTCCTTGTGGCAAACAAGACCATGCCCCAGGCTTATCAGGCATTAAAGGGCAGTGCGGATGTGTTCCTTTATCCTGGACATGTCAATGCGATCACAGGAACTGCGCTCTGCGAGCAGCTGGCAGAGGAAGGCATCAGTGGTGTGGTGGCAGGCTTTACAGCGAAGGAGCTGCTTACGGCACTGGCTGTTGCACTGGTACGTTTTCAGGAAGGAAAACCGTTCTTTGTGAATTGCTATCCCCGTGTGGTAAAAAGTGAGGGAAGCCCGGAGGCACAGAAGCTAATCGAAGAACTGATGGAGCCCTGTGATTCCGAATGGCGCGGTCTGGGTGTGATCCCGGGGTCCGGCCTGGTGCTCCGGAAGGAGTGGGAAGCCTTTGATGCCAGAAAAAAATATGCAGTGCCGCCGATCCAGGGCAGACCAAATCCGGCCTGTCGCTGTGGGGATGTGCTTCAGGGGAAATGCAAACCATCAGATTGTAAGGTATTCGGAAAGGTCTGTACCCCGCAGCATCCGGTAGGTGCCTGTATGGTATCCAATGAAGGTGCATGTTCCGCATATTTTATGTACGGAAACTGATGTCCGCTTTAATGGACTGCGAAATATGATACATTACATATAGTACAAACGAAGGATCGTATCCGGAAGATCTGACAGGATGAAACCGATATGAAATTCCTTTGACCCAGCATAGAAAGAAGATAATATTATGGAAAATAAAACAGTGACCATGGCACACGGTGCCGGAGGCCGTCAGACCTCAGAACTGATCGATGAAGTATTCAAAACGCATTTTGCAAACCCGGATCTCACAGCCGATGATGCGGCTGTGCTGGTTCCGCCTGCAGGAAAAATGGCAGTATCCACCGATGGATTTATTGTTTCTCCGGCATTTTTTCCGGGGGGAAATATCGGCAAGCTTTCCATCTGCGGAACCGTTAATGACCTTGCCTGTATGGGAGCAAAACCGATGTATCTTACCTGCGCTTTTGTCATTGAGGAGGGTTTTCCCATGGAGAAGCTGGAGGAGATCGCCGCAGCCATGGAAAAAACAGCAAAAGAAGCCGGAGTGCGTATTGTTTCCGGAGATACTAAGGTGGCAGGAAAAGGTCAGGTTGACGGTGTGTTTATCACAACAACCGGAATGGGTGAGATCCAGGAGGGCGTTCAGGTAGGCGGTGAGCTGGCAAAACCGGGAGATGCCATTATTGTAACCGGTGATGTGGGAAGACATGGATGCACCATTCTTCTGGCAAGAGAGGATTTCGGCATTGACGCAGATGTGACAAGTGACTGCGCACCGCTGTGGGGAGCTGTAAAAGATGTACTGGATGCCACCCATAACATTCATGTGATCCGTGATGCCACAAGAGGTGGTGTCGGAACGGTTCTTTACGAGATCGCAGGACAGAGTAACGTAGGGATCCGCCTGGATGCAGCAGCTGTTCCGGTAGCTCCGGAGGTAAAGGGTGTCTGCGGCATGCTTGGCCTGGAGCCGCTTTATCTGGCCTGTGAGGGACGAATGGTGATCATGGCACCAAAGGAAGAAGCAGGAAGGATCGTGGAAGCATTGCGTAAATGTCCTTATTCCAGGGACGCAGCCATTATCGGTGAAGTTACGGAAGACCAGCCAGGAAAGGTTGTCATGACTACGGAGATCGGAACGCAGGCACTTCTTCCGCAGCCGGGAGGAGAGCTTCTGCCGAGGATCTGCTGATAATATCGGAAAGGAGTCAGATCTTATGGAGACAAGAGTGGCATTGATTTCGATCATTGTGGAAAACAATGACGTGATCGATGATATCAACCGTTTCCTTCACGAAGCGGGAAAATATATTATCGGGAGAATGGGGATCCCTTACCGGGAAAAAGGCATCAATATCATCAGTATTGCCATTGACGCACCACAGGATGTGATCAGCTCCTTATCCGGAAAGATCGGCCACCTCAGTGGAGTTTCCGCCAAAACGGCATATTCCAATGTGATCACAAAAGCGGAGGACAGAAAATGATAAAAGTTGCGGTATACGGAAAGGGCGGCATCGGAAAATCTACTACGGTTTCCAATGTGGCGGTAGCCCTTGCGGAAAAAGGAATGAAAGTGATGCAGATCGGCTGTGATCCCAAGGCAGATTCCACGATCCTTCTCAGGCATGGAAAAAAGGTTCCCACTGTGCTGGAGCTGTATAACAAAAAACGCCAGGAGCTGAAGCTTACGGATATGGTGCAGATCGGATATGGGGGTGTAGTCTGTGTGGAAGCCGGCGGTCCTGCACCGGGGCTTGGATGTGCGGGAAGAGGTATCATTACTGCTCTCGAGAAGCTTAAGGAAAACGGAGCCTATGAGACCTATAAACCGGACATTGTTTTTTATGACGTACTGGGAGATGTTGTCTGCGGTGGATTTTCCATGCCCATGCGAAATGGGTATGCAGATAAGGTATTTATCATCACCTCCGGAGAAAACATGGCCATCCATGCAGGGGCAAATATTGCCATGGCAGTGGATAATTTTAGAAACAGAGGATATGCATCTCTTGGCGGCGTGATCCTGAACCGGCGGAACGTGCCGGGAGAGGAAGAAAAAGTCCGGGAGCTGGCAGAGGATTTTCATACGCGGGTAGTGGGAACGCTTTCCAGAAGTGAACTGGTTCTGGAAGCAGAGAATCGAGGAAAAACTCTTCTGGAAGCTTATCCGGATTGTGAGATGGCAGAGGAGTACCGGACACTGGCCGAGCAGATTCTGAATGCATGCAGGGAGGAAGGCTCATGTTAAAAAGAGTTGGTAACAGAGAGCTTTCGGGAAAAACAGAAATATTTATAAAGGAAGCCTCTTTTCCGGTTCCCTTTCAGCCGGGGCTGGAATTTAATTCACCGGTCCATGGAAACTGGAATATCGTACATACGGGAATGCTGGTTCCGGAAGCAAGGCAGATCTACGTCTGTGCGGATAACTGCATGCGTGGCGTTGTGCTGACTGCCGCAGAGATGAATGCGGCAGACCGTTTTTCCTTTGTGATCGTGGAGGAAAAGGATCTTCTGGGCGGAAATCTGGAGGATGTGACCATTGAAGGAGTGACGGACATTCTGAACCGGCTGGATGAGAAGCCAAAGGCAGTCTTGCTTTTTACCGTGTGTCTTCATCATTTTCTGGGAAGTGATCTGGACCGCATCTACGGCGAACTGGAAGAAAGATTTCCGGAGATCTTTTTTATGCGATGCTTTATGGATCCTGTCATGCAGAAAACAGGTCCGACTCCGGATCAGAAGCTGCGCCGTGCCATGTATGATGCAGTACCGGAGAGGAAAGCTGATCCGGAATGTGTCACAGTCCTGGGCAGTGATTTTGTTCTGGATGAGAGTGCAGATATCTGCCGGATCCTGAAAAAGAACGGAATCCGTCTCCGGGAAGCACCGGCCTGTAAGACCTGGGAGGATTATCAGAGCCTGGGAGAGGGAAGCCTGATTCTTAACTGTTATCCGGCAGGAAAATTCGGAGTACAGCAGCAGGCGGAGAGACTTGGAAGGCCGTTTTTATACCTGCCCGGAAGCTTTGACTATGAGGAGATAGAGACGCAGGAAAAGTATTTGCTGGAGCTGCTGGATCAGCACAGCTGCGGTAAAAATGGCCTGGATATCAAAACGGAGATCCGAAAATGCGAGGAGGCTCTTTCCCATGCACACCAGATCATCGGTGACACTCCCATAGCTGTGGATTATCTTTTTCATCCAAGACCTCTGGGACTTGCAAAGCTTCTCCTTACCCATGGATTTCAGGTACAGTCCGTTTTTCTGGACAGTATCAGCCCGGAAGAAAAAGAAGTATTTTTCTGGCTGAAGGAGAATTATCCGGAACTCAGGCTGATTTCGACTGTTCGCCCGGAGATGAGAGTGCGGCCACGGCAGCATTCCGGAAAACTCCTTGCCGTCGGACAAAAAGCAGCCTGGTTTACTGGAAGCCGGAATTTTGTCAATATGGTACAGGGCGGCGGGCTCTGGGGCTTTGACGGGATCAGACGTACTGCACAGCTGATGCTGGAGGCATTTAATGAGGAAAAAGCTCCGGAGGATCTGATCGTTCGAAAGGGATGGGGGTGCGAAAGCTGCATATGAGACAGGCATATCGGATCATACCGATCTACACGGCAGATGTGTCCGGCGTCTGCTCCGCATTGTATGAGCTTGGAGGAATGACAGTGATGCATGATCCCTCCGGCTGTAATTCTACCTATAATACCCATGATGAGATCCGGTGGTACGACCAGGACAGTCTGATCTTTATCTCAGGTCTTACGGATATCGATGCCATTATGGGAAATGATGAGAAATTTCTTCAAGATATCGAAGAGGCAGCAAAGGAGCTGAAACCGAAATTTATTGCACTTGCAAGTTCACCGATCCCCTTTATGAACGGAACAGATTTTCAGGGACTGGCCCGTGCACTTACAGCAAGGACCGAAATTCCGGTATTTTCGGTTCCGACTAGCGGCATGCACGACTATGTATACGGAGCAGGGCTGGCACTGGCGGAAATCGCAGGACATTTCACAGGAGCAGCAGAGAAAACAGGAAGGTGTTCAGAAGTACCGACGGGATCTGCGGAAAGATCTACAGAGAAGAGAAGCAGAAAATTAAATCTTCTTGGAGCAACACCCCTTGATCTTGGCCCGCAGTCTGCAGTAGATGCCATGAAAAAACGTCTGAAAAACTATGGCTGGGAGATACTTTCCACCTGGGCTATGGGGGATACGCTGGAAGCTTTGTCCCGTGCCGGCGAAGCAGCGGTAAACCTTGTGGTATCCTCTGTGGGGATCCCGGCGGCCAATGTGCTGAAAGAAAAATTCGGTACGCCATTTCTCGTGGGGACTCCTGTGGAAGGCTATGAGGGACAGATTTCAGATGCACTTGAGCGGATCGCGGATAGATCCTGTGGAGAGTGGGTAAATAAAAAGGATGACTCCGAAGAGGAAAGCGGAGGGCAGATCTTAGGGAAACAGGAGGAACTGTGGAAAGTAACTCCGGAGCAGGTAATCTATTTTCAGGGAAGGAACAGTCTGTCAGCAGTATCTGACCCTTCAGGAGAAAGCAGGGAAATGCCCGACAAAGATGAGGTATTTTTTTCCGTACCGGACATTACCATCATCGGAGAACCGGTTACCATGGGCTCCTTGGCAGCAGTCATAGAGCAGAAATACGGAAAAAAGGTTCAGCTACTCTGTCCGCTGGAGATCACAGAGGGACTTTTGCGCAAGGGAGATGAAGCCATCTGTGGCGAGAAAGCCATGGAAGAAAAGCTGAAAACAGCCAGGATCATTGTGGCAGACCCACTCTATCGTCCAATCTGTCCGAAAACAGCCATTTTTTATGAGATGCCGCATATTGCGTTTTCCGGAAGGATATATCTCAGAAAGTATTTTTCGGAATAAAGAGCGTTTCGTGATCATGTATATAAATATTATGCGGATGAGAAAACAGGGCAGCAGTGTGTATAATTGCAGGAAAATCACATAAACTAAATTATAAGAAACCGTAAAGGCGTTGCAGAAATATGCAGCGCCTTTTTCCAGCAGTAATACCGGAAATGGAGTATATATGGAGGGATTTTTATGTGGGGATTTTTGTCAGCACTGATCTCAGGTGTACTGATGAGTATTCAAGGGGTATTTAACACAAATGTAACAAAACAGACCAGTCTGTGGGTTTCAACCGGCTGGGTACAGTTTTCTGCATTTCTGGTCTGTGTGGCAGCATGGTTTTTTACAGGCAGAGAAAGTATCGGCATGCTGTGGCAGGTAGAGGATAAATATAATTTACTCGGAGGAGTGATCGGTGCATTTATCACTATCACAGTGATCCGGAGTATGGGAAGTCTGGGGCCTGCGCGGGCGGTTATGCTTATTGTCATTTCTCAGCTTGCGGTGGCTTATCTTATAGAATTGCTGGGGATTTTCGGTGTGGAAAGAGCAGATTTTCAGTGGAGAAAGCTGTTGGGAATGCTGATCTGTATTGCAGGTGTGGTTATTTTCAAATGGAAATAGAAATAAAAGTATTGTAATATTTGTAATACTTCGTTAAAATAAGGTATGGTTTTGCATGAGTAACGGGGCACCTGCCGCCACATCGGCGGAAAGGAGTGGACCGCCTACCTATGAAAATAAGATCACATATCAGAAGTGTTCGGTTTGTTTTTTCCATATTTTTGTTACAGATCCTGGCAGGGCTGACAGGCTGTAAGGATGACGGAACAGAATTTCTGGAGAAAGAACTGGTGCAGGAAGAAAGTACGGAAGCATCCGGAATGGATGCAGAGCAGGAAGAACCGAAGGATACGGAAAGTGAAGTATCCGGGAAGGCATCCGCAGGGGCTGCGGCAGATATATCACAGAAGAAACAGAATGAGTCTGCGGAGGAACCTGCTCCGGAGGTTGAAAAACAGCTGCCGGAGATCTCAGACACCCCTCAGACCATTTATGTAGATATATGTGGAGCAGTGACCAGCCCGGGAGTCTATGAGCTTCCATATGGCAGCCGTGTTTTTCAGGCTATCGAGCAGGCCGGAGGATATCTTCCGGAAGCTGCGGCAAGCTATCTCAACCGTGCTAAGGGACTTTCCGATGGACAGCAGGTTTATGTGCCTACCCAGGCGGAGGTGGACAGCCAGCGGATCGCAGCTACCCAGGATGGATCGGAAGTCACAGCAGAAAACAGTACCGAAACGGCGAGCGGACAGAAATCCGCCGGAGAGAATTCCGGTGAAGCCGAGACTGCATCTTCCACAGAGCAGAAGATCGATCTGAACACCGCTGATGTATCCCAGCTTACTACTCTCACAGGTGTAGGGGAGTCCAAGGCCCTGGCGATCATCGCTTACAGGGAAGAGAACGGTCCCTTTACTTCAGCAGAGGATATCATGAATGTACCAGGCATCAAAGAAGGAACCTATGAGAAGATAAAGGATAAAATAGCAATAAAGTAAGGAGCGCTAAATGAGCAGGAAAGTATTGGTAGTAGATGATGAGAAACTGATTGTCAAGGGACTTCGCTTCAGTCTGGAACAGGACGGAATGGAAGTGGACTGTGCCTATGACGGAGAGGAAGCATTGGAAAAAGCAAAAGCAGGAGAGTACGATATCATCCTTCTTGACCTGATGCTTCCCAAAATGGACGGTCTTGAGGTATGCCAGCAGATCCGTGAATTTTCCAATGTTCCGATCATCATGCTTACAGCAAAAGGAGAAGATATGGATAAGATCCTGGGTCTGGAATACGGAGCTGATGATTATGTCACCAAGCCTTTCAATATCCTGGAAGTCAAAGCCCGCATCAAGGCGATCATCCGCCGTGCAGGCAGCAAACAGGACAAGCAGGAGAAGGCCAAGACTGTGGAAGTCGGAGAACTGAAGCTGGACTGCGAAGGACGCCGCGTATTTATCTCCGGAAAAGAGATCAACCTCACAGCCAAGGAATTTGATGTGCTGGAACTGCTGGTATTCAATCCGAACAAGGTATACAGCAGAGAAAATCTTCTGAATATCGTATGGGGCTATGAATATCCGGGAGATGTCCGTACCGTAGATGTACATATCCGCCGCCTGAGAGAAAAGATCGAGGCCAATCCCAGTGAGCCGAAATATGTACACACCAAATGGGGTGTGGGCTACTATTTCCAGGCATAACCTGTGAAGTTCAAAAAGAACGGCAAATTTTTCAAAAGTCTCCGCTTTCGTATTCTGATCATCCTGATCATACTGGGAATCGTACCGAGTGTCATCGTAACGGAAATGGTCATTGCCAACTATGAAGATCGTGCCATTGCCAACCGTGTGCAGAGCATGGAGAACATCTGTGACATCATGTGCGACCTGCTGATCAAGGAGAATTATCTGAATAACACCAGCTCTCAGACGGTGAACAGCAAGCTGGAATTACTGTCCAACAGCTATGGTGGCAGGATTCTCATTGTAGACAGGGATTTCAGGATCATCAAGGATACCTATGGCGTGGATGAGGGCAGGACTCTGGTTTCCCAGAAAGTATTGAACTGTTTTAAAGGAGAAGATGCCTACCAATATGATTCTGACAGCCAGAAGCTGATCCTGGCAGTTCCGGTAAAAAGTCCGGATGTAAAACAGGTGCAGGGTGCCATGATGATCATGGCATCTTCCAGTGAGGTGACAGCAACCATCCATGAACTGGAGCAGAAAGGGATTCTGATCATCGGTATCATTGTAGTGCTGGCCATTTTTCTGGGTTATATTCTTTCCACGATCCTGGTGAAGCCATTTGCCAGGGTAACGAAAGCAATCGAGGACCTTACAGACGGATATCAGAATGAGGAGATCTCGGTACCGGATTATACAGAGACAGCTTTGATCACAGATGCATTTAACAAGATGCTTTCCAGAATGAAGACGTTGGATGAATCCAGACAGGAGTTTGTATCCAATGTGTCTCATGAGCTGAAGACACCTATGACTTCAATGAAGGTTCTGGCGGATTCGCTGGTAGGACAGCAGGGGGTTCCGGAGGAACTGTATCAGGAATTTCTTTCTGATATCACAGAAGAGATTGACAGAGAGAACAAGATCATCACCGATCTGCTCTCCCTGGTAAAAATGGACAAAAAAGCAGCAGATATGAATATCAGTAATATGAATATCAATGAGCTGTTGGAGAATATCCTGAAGCGTCTCCGTCCTATTGCAGATCAGAGAAGGATTGACCTGATCCTGGATTCGTTCCGACCGGTAACCGCAGATGTGGATGAGGTGAAATTTACCCTTGCCATCAGTAACCTGGTCGAAAATGGTATCAAATACAATGTAGATGAGGGATGGGTCCGCGTAACACTGGATGCGGATCATAAGGATTTCTATGTGACGGTTGCAGATTCCGGCCTGGGAATACCGGAAGATTCCATTGAACGGATCTTTGAGCGTTTTTATCGTGTGGATAAATCTCATTCCAGAGAAATCGGCGGAACCGGTCTTGGACTTGCTATTACAAGAAGTTCTATAGCCATGCATCATGGGATCATCAAGGTATCCAGCAAAGAGGGCGAGGGAACCACATTTACCGTGAAGATCCCGCTGTCCTATATCCCGTCCTAGGAGGTACAGCATGAAAAAAACGATTTTGATCATCTGTGTGGCCGCTGCCTGCATCCTTTTTGGTCTGGTTGCTTTCATAGGTTTGTCAGGAAGAAATAAAAACGAAGAACAGCAGTATAGATTTTATTATATCAACAGCGATGAAACGAGACTGAAAGAAGAAAAATATACTCCGGAGAAGGAAACAACAGAAGTGATGCTGCGCAATTTTTCCGAGAGTCTGAATAACCGTGAGACCCGGGAAGACGGAATCTCACTTTTTCCGGATGGGGTAAAGATTTCTTCTTATTCCATACAGGATGGAGTCCTGAACGTAGAATTCAATGAGGCCTATGATAAAATGTCACGTACCAGGGAACTTCTGGTGCGGGCAGGTATAGTGAAGATCTTTTTACAGGTTCCAGGAGTAGATTCTGTGGAAATCTATGTGGGTAAAAAGCCGCTGACAGATACCAGGGGTGAAGAAGTGGGAGCCATGAACAACGACACCTTTGTGGAGTTTTCCGGGTCCGATGGGGATGTGTACAGCTATGACACCTTTACTTTGTATTTCACAAATAAAAACGGAGATAAACTGGTAGCGGAACAGAGAAGTGTCCGCTACAGACGAAATCTTCCGAAGGCTACGGTGGTTTTGGAGCAGCTTGCAAGAGGTCCGCTGGAAAAAGGACATTATCCTACAATACCGGAGAATTCAGAGGTACTTTCCCTGACGAGAGCAAACGGAATCTGCTATGTGGATTATAATTCCGTATTTCAGGATTATGCGCTGGATGTTTCGGAACAGATTGCCGTGTATTCGGTGGTAAATACGCTGATCGCGGCAACGGATGTGGACAAAGTTGAGATTTCCATCGAAGGAAACAAGGAAGTGACCTTTGGCCAGAATATGCAGCTTTATAAGTTCTATGAATGGAACGACAGCTTGCTGGCACACACAAAGGCTAAAAAAGAATAGAAAAAATAAAACATTTCAAAATATCAGAAAACGGGAGAACATTTATGGCGAAAAGGCCGATGTGTCTTTTGTGTTTTCTTATGGTGCTGAGTCTTGGCGCACTGGAGCTTATGGGGATTCCTCTGATCAGGGGGAATCCCCTTCCGTTAAATGTGCAGGAGCAGATCGAAGCGCACCCTGGTTCCATGATCTGCGGGGAGGTGGAACAGTATGAAAACACAGAATTTTCCCAGTCTGTTTATCTGAAAAAAACATATCTTATCCATCAGTCAAAAAAATTTCCAATTGAAAATGTAAGAATATTTCTCAAAAAAGAAGAAGATCTGAAACCGGGAATGCGGATCCTGGTCAAGGGAACGCTGAAAAGAGTGGAAGGTCCTGCGAATCCGGGGGGCTTTGACAGCCAACACTTTTATGCCTGTCGTCATATTTATTATTTTATGAAGAACGCTGTGCTCCAAAAGAAAACAGCAGTGTATTCCGGCTACAGGCAGCTCCTTTTGGAGATAAAAGAAAGCTGCAGACAGATCCTGAAGGAAGCAGCAGGAAAAGATGCACCTGTTTTTTGTGCCATGACGCTTGGAGACAAACAGGAACTGGATCCGGAAACACAGATGAGCTATCAGCTGGCCGGGATCATACATATCCTTGCCATCAGCGGACTTCATATCAGTATTCTTGGAATGGGGCTTTACAACCTTCTAAAGAAGATGGGACTGGGAATCTGGCCTGCCGGGATTTTTTCTCTGGGAGTGATGCTGCAGTATGGGATCATGACCGGAGGGAGTGTTTCCACCATGCGTGCAGTAACTATGTTTTTGATCGCCATGGGAGCCAGGATCACCGGACGGATCTATGATATGATGAGTGCTCTTTCCGTAACTGCCATGATGCTCCTTGTGGAATCTCCGGCCTATCTCTTGGACAGCGGATTTCTTCTGTCCTTTGGCTGTGTTCTGGGAATGGGGTTCGCTGCGGAAAAGATCTGTGCCCTTGCAGGAGCGGAGAAAAAATGGACAAAGGCACTGGTAAGTCCTATAGCTCTTCAGCTTGTGACTCTGCCGGTGATGCTGAAGTTTTTCGGAGAAGTCTCTATTGCCGGATTTATCCTGAATCTGTTGGTGCTTCCAAGTGTGGGGGTAGTGCTGACTGGAGGAATGGCGGCGCTGCTGCTGGGAATTCTCAGTATTCCTGCGGCAAAACTGGTAATCCTGCCGGCAAGGGTACTGCTGCTTTTTTATGAATATCTCTGCAGTCTGGCAGGAAGATCAGGATGGAGTACCTGGATCGGAGGGGAGCCGGAAATATGGCAGATTGTGGTATATTATGGCTTTTTGATCATAGTCCTGTTTATGGGACAGTATATAAAAGAACAGCTCCGGAAGAAAAAAGCAGTCAGTGAGGAAATGGAGTTATCAGAGGAGCGGGCGGAAGCAGGTTGTTGGAAGCTATATGCTATCCGGATAACAGCCGGTATTTTTCTGGCAGTCGGAATCCTGATACTGGGATTTCATCCAGCAGGAAGTCTGAAGGTGATCTGCCTGGATGTAGGACAAGGTGACGGTATTCTTGTGGAGACCCCGGAGGATCACCATTTTTTGATCGACGGAGGAAGCAGCAGCCAGTCGGAGCTTGGAAGATACTGCCTTTTGCCGGCATTGAAAAGTCAGGGGATTTCCTGGCTGGATGGGATTTTTATTTCCCATACAGATCAGGATCACATCAACGGTGTGAAGGAGCTTCTGGAATATATGGGAAAAGGTCTTACAACCATCCGGGTCGGATATCTGATCCTGCCTGCCTGGGCGGAAAGACCAGATGCGTGGAGGGAGCTTGCAGAGGCAGCAAAAACAGCCGGAGTTAAGGTCATGACAGCCGGAAAAGGGGATGAGCTGCCTTGCGGCAAAGTATCTTTTTCTGTTCTGTGGCCGGAGAAAAATGCCACAGGAAAAGATGTGAATGAGGAAGCTATGGTGATGGAGTTGTCTTTTGGAGATTTTCAGATGCTTTTTACCGGAGATATCGGTGCAGATACGGAGAAAAAGCTTCTGGCAGCCGGGGGGCTTGAGGATGTTGACTGTCTGAAGGTGGGACATCACGGTTCCCGTTATTCTACCACAGAAGCATTTCTTGAGAAAATAAAGCCGGAAGTGGCGATCATTTCCTGTTCGCTCACTAACACCTACGGACATCCGTCACCGGAAACCGTAGAGCGGCTTAAAGCGGCCGGAAGTCAGGTGGAATACACCATGAAAAACGGTGCTATTACCGTGGAAACAGATGGAAAAAAGCTTAAGATCGGAAGGTTCCGAAAAAACAGGTGACTTTTGAACACACTTGTTGTAGAATAGACAGGGTTTATGCAAAAACAAAGTACTGAAAATGTGCAATACAAGATAAGGAGTTTTTATTTATGAAATATGATGTACTGATCGTAGGAGCAGGTCCCGGTGGAATCTTTGCGGCCTATGAACTGATGAATAATGATCCGGAGAAAAAGATCGCGGTTTTTGAAGCTGGTCATCCTCTGGAAAAAAGAAAATGTCCCATCGACGGAAAGAAAGTAAAATCCTGTATCCACTGCAAAACCTGTGCGATCATGAAGGGATTTGGCGGTGCAGGCGCTTTCTCCGACGGAAAATATAATATCACCAATCAGTTTGGCGGAACTCTGTACCAGCATATCGGCAAGGATACAGCCACAGAGCTGATGGAATATGTAGATAAACTGAACCTGATGCATGGCGGTGAGGGAACCAAACTTTATTCTACCACAAACAGCGAGATCCGTAAGCTCTGCCTTCAGAACGGCCTGCATCTTTTGGATGCATCAGTCCGCCATCTGGGAACAGATATCAACTATGTGGTGCTTCAGAACCTCTATGAAAAAATGAAAGACCATGTGGACTTCTATTTTGACGCATCTGTTGACAAAGTAGAAAAAACTGAAGACGGTTATGCAGTTTTTGTAGGAGATGAGCGTTACGAGGGAACTTACTGTATCATCTCCGCAGGACGAAGCGGAAGTAAATGGATGGAGACGGTATGTACAGAGCTTAAGATCCCGACTCTTTCCAACCGTGTGGACATCGGAGTCCGTGTGGAGCTTCCGGCAGAGGTTTTCAGCCGTCTGACAGATGAGCTTTATGAGAGCAAGATCGTTTACAGAACTGAGAAGTTTGAGGATATGGTCCGTACCTTCTGCATGAACCCGCGAGGTGTTGTCGTGAATGAAAATACCAACGGTATCATCACAGTAAACGGTCACAGCTACGAAGATCCGGCAAAGCATACCAACAATACAAACTTTGCCCTTCTGGTATCCAAGCATTTCTCAGAGCCGTTCCATGACAGCAACGGATACGGTGAGAGCATTGCAAGACTTTCCAATATGCTTGGCGGTGGTGTTATGGTACAGCGGTTTGGAGATCTGATCCGCGGAAGACGAAGCACAAAAGCCCGTATTGAGGAAAGTTTCGTAACACCTACACTTTCTGCGACACCGGGAGATTTAAGTCTTGTTATGCCGAAACGTATCCTGGATGGCATCATTGAGATGATCTATGCTCTGGATAAGATCGCACCGGGAACCGCAGATGATGATACTTTGCTTTATGGCGTTGAGGTTAAATTCTACAACATGGAGGTCGAGATCGACGAAAATCTGGAAACCTGCCACAAGGGTCTCTTTGTTATCGGAGACTGCAGCGGCGTGACCCATTCTCTGTCCCATGCATCTGCCAGCGGAATCTACGTAGCCAGATACCTGGAGCAGGAGTATTTTAACAGATAAACTGCAGAGCAGTTTATCTGTTATGAGCAAGTAGCAAAGCGGATTGCGAATATCCGCTTGACTAGATAAACTGCAAAGCAGTTTATCTGTTATGAGCAAGTAGCGAAGCGGATTGCGAATATCTGATGTAAGACAGTCCTTTTCTGATATCAGGGTGATGACAGAAAGGGGCTGTTTTTTATGCAGGATATGCATGAATATTGGAGAAAGCATTCTGATAATAACTGACAGATACAGGGAGAAAACCGGTTACTGTTCACTGGTAATATTTCGCGAGGTGTTTTTTGTGAGCGAAGATCACAGAAAACCGTGAATCGTCTGACATCAATCTTGACAAATTTATGAGTTTGTGGTAAAAGTTAGATAACCAGGTAAAAGAAAATATGTGCAAATGTTATAATGATAAGGTTGCATCCAGTCGGATGTGCAAAAGAGAATCCGGTGAGAATCCGGAACGATACCGTCACTGTGAAAGGGGAGCTGCTTTTATAACCACTGGGAGACCGGGAAGGGAAAGCAGCGTGGAACCAAGTCAGGAGAACTGCCTTATTGTGAGATTCAGGGATTCGCGGTTTACGAATCGGTATTCTCCATAACAATACAGAACTTCTTTTTATGTATTTGTATTGCGCAGAGAATCATGTGTGAGCAGGCGGCCGCAGAGAGCTGCTGCTTTTTTGTACATATCAGTATTCTGGAAATACATGAAAAGAGGACAATGAGAAATGAAAAGAAAAACAATGTTAGCTCTGATGCTCGCAGTTTCCATGACATGCTCTATGGGTGCAGCTACAACAGCAATGGCAGCAGAGGATTCTGCTACAGAAGAGAACGCTGAGGCAGCTGATACCACAGAGGCTTCTGATGCAGATCAGGAAGCAGCAGATAATGTAGCAGCTCTGATCGACAAGATCTATGTACAGGAAAGAAACGACACAACAGATGAGGACTGCAAGGCAGCCAAAGAAGCATGGGATGCTCTGACAGATGCTCAGAAAGAACTGGTAGAGGGTGAGAATGCAGATCCGGATTATTTCGGACGTGACACAGGAGATGCTTCCAAGGACGATCCGCGTAACCAGGATGAGATCGGTGAGAATGAACTTCTTGTTGTAAGCTTTGGTACTTCCTTCAATGACAGCCGTGCAGAGGATGTCAAGGGAATCGAGGATGCTCTTGCAGAAGCTTATCCGGACTGGTCTGTAAGAAGAGCATTTACAGCACAGATCATCATCAACCATGTAGAGGCAAGAGATGATGAAGTGATCGATAACATGCAGCAGGCTCTTGACCGTGCAGTAGAGAATGGTGTTAAGAATCTGGTTGTACAGCCTACCCATCTGATGCATGGTGCTGAGTACGATGAGATGACAGAAGCGATCAATGGCTATAAAGATAAATTCGAGTCTGTAGCTATCGCAGAGCCAATGCTCGGTGAGGTTGGAGACGATGCAACTGTGATCAATGATGACAAGAAAGCCGTTGCTCAGGCGATCACAGATACGGCTTGCAAAGAGGCCGGATTTGACAGCATGGATGCAGCAGCTGAGGCTGGCACAGCATTCGTATTCATGGGACATGGAACATCTCATACAGCTAACGTTACATACGATCAGATGCAGACACAGATGGAAAACCTTGGATTGAAGAACGCATTCATCGGTACTGTAGAGGGTAAGCCGGAAGATACAGCCTGCGACAAGGTTATCGAGAAGGTAAAAGAAGCAGGATACAAGAACGTTGTTCTTCGTCCGCTGATGGTTGTTGCCGGAGACCATGCAAATAACGATATGGCCGGTGATGAGGAGGATTCCTGGAAGAGCCAGTTTGTAGCATCCGGAAACTTCGATAAGGTTGACTGCCAGATCGAGGGTCTTGGAAGAATCGAAGCAGTTGAGAAGCTTTATGTAGAGCATACAAAGGCAGCCATCGATTCTCTGGGAAGCACTGAGGAGTCCGCAGATTCTGATGCAGCAGCAGATACAGAGGCTGATTCTGCTGAGGAGTCCGCAGAATAATAAATATAAAAATATCTGAGTGAGTTCAGATACCTATAAGAAATCAATGTAACTGCCCGGAAAGATCAGGAAGACTGTTTTCCGGGCAGATTGCTGTATCTATGGAAGGGAGAAGATTATCATGAAAAAACGCTATGTAAACTTAATTCTTGCAATGGCAAGTGCATCAGTCCTGGTGCTGGGCTCTGTGCCTGCGATGGCAAAAACAGATGAAACAAAAACAGAGTCCGGTGAGGAAGCAGAAGCTTCCGAAGACAAGGATACAGATGCAGCCAAAGCAGATACCCTGGAAGATGGCGTTTATACAGCAGAGTTTGATACAGACAGCAGCATGTTTCATGTAAATGAGGCCAATGACAATAAAGGAGAGCTCACGGTCAAAGATGGTAAAATGACCATCCACGTAAGTCTGGTTTCCAAGAAGATCGTTAACCTGTTTGCGGGAACTGCCGAGGATGCCCAGAAGGACGGAGCAGAGATCATTGAGCCGACCACAGATACAGTGAAGTACAGCGATGGTTATACAGAGGAGGTTTACGGATTTGATATCCCGGTACCGGCCATTGGTGAGGAATTTAACGTGGCGATCCTGGGAGAAAAAGGCAAATGGTACGACCATAAAGTCAGCGTAAAGAATCCTGTAAAAACCTCTGACGACAAAAAATCCGAAGGGAAAAAACCGGAAGAGCTGAAGCTGGAGGACGGAACCTATGAGACGGATGTAACCCTTACAGGCGGAACAGGAAGAGCATCTGTAGAATCTCCAGCTAAAGTAGAGATCAAGGACAAAGAAGCTACGGCAACCATCATCTGGAGCAGTCCGAATTATGATTACATGATCGTGGACGGCGAAAAATATGAGCCGGTGAACAAAGACGGAAACTCCACATTTGAGATCCCGGTCACAGTCTTTGACGCAGAAATGGAAGTGACTGCAGATACTGTAGCCATGAGTACTCCTCACGAGATTGAGTATACCCTGAATTTTGATTCTTCGAGCATGAAAAAGGAAGAAAAATGAAAAAAATAATTTCATACATATTTCTGACGCTGACCCTGATCCTGGGGTGTGCTTTTGCAGTGCAGGCAGCAGAGACAGAACATAAGCCTGCGGATATTCCAGGCCTTACCTTTGACCACAGTATGGATCTTTCCTACGCAAAGGAATTTAATGTGGATTACTACAACGATGGCTATGCGCTGCTCACTATTGATCAGGAAGGACAGTTTCTTGTAGTTCCCGAAGGCAAGAAAGCACCGGAGGGGCTGAATCCTGACATTGCGGTTCTGCAGCAGCCCATAAACAATATCTATCTGGTAGCAACCTCGGCCATGGATCTTTTCCGCGCTATCGACGGGATTGACAGCATCAAGCTTTCCGGAACCAAGGAAGACGGATGGTATATCCAGGAAGCAAAGGACGCCATGGAACAGAAAAAGATGATCTATGCCGGCAAGTACAATGCTCCGGATTACGAGCTGATCCTGAACGAGGGCTGTGACCTTGCCATTGAATCCACCATGATCCATCACAATCCGGAGGTACAGGAGAAACTGGAGCAGTTCGGGATCCCTGTAATGGTAGAGCGTTCCAGCTATGAGAGTCATCCTCTTGGAAGGACCGAGTGGATGAAGCTTTACGCAGTTCTTCTGGGAAAAGAAGATGTAGCAGAAAAGGTTTTCAAAGAGCAGACGGACAAGCTGGATAAGGTTCTCACAGCAGATAAAACAGACAAGACCGTAGCGTTCTTTTATATCAACTCCGTAGGTGCGGTAAATATAAGAAAAAGCGGCGACTATGTTTCAGAAATGATCTCTCTTGCAGGGGGAAATTATGTTCCGGAGGATACGGGAGTAAATGACAATGCTCTTTCCACCATGAATATGCAGATGGAAGAGTTTTATGCCAAGGCGAAGGATGCAGACTATATCATCTATAACAGTACGATTGACGGGGAACTTAAGACCATTGATGAGCTTCTTTCCAAAAGTAAGCTTCTTGCAGATTTCAAGGCAGTGAAGAACGGAAATGTCTGGTGCACAGGCAAAAATCTCTTCCAGGAAACTACCGGACTTGGAACCATGATCGAGGATATCCACACCATGCTGACTACAGACGATGATTCTCTGGATGAGCTGACCTATATGCATAAACTGAAATAAATTCCAGTGTTCGCTTTAACTCCTTTGCCGGTTTCCACCTGTGAGCAGGAAACGAAAGGACAGGATAACAAAACAGAAGAGGAGTGTACCAGAAAAATGAATGACAGAAAACGCGCAGTCCGATACGGGATCTCTTTTGTGATCCTTGCGGTACTTTTAATCTTTTTATTTATATGGAATGTAAATTCCGGAAGTATCCACCTCTCTGTGAGGGAGATCCTGAATATCATATTCCGGCATCAGGGAGATGAAACTTCTTATAATATCGTCTGGGAGATCCGTCTTCCCAGGATACTGGCAGTGATCATCCTTGGCGGAGCACTTTCTGTTTCCGGATTTTTGCTGCAGACCTTTTTTAACAATCCTATCGCGGGACCCTTTGTACTGGGAATCTCTTCCGGTGCCAAGCTGATCGTGGCGCTTCTGATGATCTTTTTTTTAAGCAGATCGGTGTCCATCGGTTCTGGCGCCATGATCCTGGCTGCTTTTGCAGGCTCAATGATCTCCATGGGCTTTGTGCTCCTTGTGGCAAAAAAAGTCCACAACATGTCCATGCTGGTCATCAGTGGTGTTATGATCGGCTATATCTGTTCGGCCATCACAGACTTTGTGGTGACCTTTGCAGATGATTCCAATATAGTCAATCTTCATAATTGGTCACTGGGTAGCTTTTCCGGTATGACCTGGGGGAATGTGCAGACTATGGCTGCTGTGGTACTTCTTACTATGGTGATCGTATTTTTTATGTCAAAACCGATCAGCGCCTATCAGCTGGGGGAGACTTACGCGCAGAATATGGGAGTTAATATCAAGGCTTTCCGGATACTTCTGATCTTGCTTTCCAGTATTCTTTCTGCCTGTGTGACCGCTTTTGCAGGGCCGATCTCCTTCGTGGGGATCGCTGTGCCTCATATTGCAAAAAGTCTCCTGAAGACTGCAAAACCCCTGCTTGTGATCCCGGCCTGTTTTCTGGGCGGTGCAGTGTTCTGCCTGTTCTGTGACCTGATCGCAAGAACTGTATTTGCACCGACGGAGCTGAGCATCAGTTCTGTGACAGCAGTTTTCGGAGCACCGGTAGTTATCTATATCATGATTCGCAGACAGCAGAGGATATAAACGATGAAATCATATTTTTTTTATACAGATCAGCTGACCGTAGGCTATGATGGAAAACCGCTGATCAAAGAGATCAATATTCAGCTGAATAAAGGAGAGATCCTGACACTGATCGGTCCCAACGGTGCCGGAAAATCTACTATTTTGAAGAGTATCACAAGACAGCTTTCCCTGATCAGCGGAACGGTATATCTGGAACAGGAACAGATGAGCCGGATGACCAACAGGGAAGTGTCAAAAAAACTGGCTGTAGTACTTACCGAGCGCATGCGACCGGAGCTTATGACCTGTGAGGATGTGGTATCCACCGGACGATATCCCTATACCGGAACTCTCGGGATCCTTTCCGCAGAGGACAAGGAAAAAGTTAAAAGTGCCATGGAGATGGTTCACGCCTGGGATCTGAAGAACCGGGATTTTACAGCTATCAGTGACGGACAGAGACAGCGTATCCTTCTGGCACGCGCCATCTGCCAGGAACCGGAGATCATTATCCTGGATGAACCGACCTCCTTCCTGGATATCCGGCATAAGCTGGAGCTTCTTGCTATTTTGAAGAAGATGGTATTGGAAAAACAGATGACGGTGATCATGTCCCTTCATGAGCTGGATCTTGCCCAGAAGATTTCTGACCAGGTGATCTGTGTTCATGGAGATCACATTGAGAAATATGGTGCACCGGAGGAAATCTTTACTTCCGATTATATTCGGAAGCTTTATGGCATCACCCGTGGAAGCTATAATGCAGAATTCGGCTGCGTGGAAATGGAACCTCCGGCCGGAAAACCGGAGGTGTTTGTGATCGGAGGAAATGGAAGTGGGATTCCGGTATATCGGAAGCTGCAGCGACAGGGGATTCCTTTTGTGACCGGAGTTCTCCATACCAATGATGCAGATTATCAGGTGGCAAAAGAACTGGCTGCAAAAGTGATCACGGAGAAGCCTTTTGAATGCATTTCAGAGTCAGCCTTTGAAGAAGCGCTGGAGTTCATGGGAAAATGTGAAAAAGTGTACTGTCCGCTGAAGGATTTTGGTATCATGAATGAAAAAAACCGGGAATTGCTGAAAAAAGCAAAAGAAACCGGAAAATTAAACCGGATCAGATAAGTTTGCTGGGAAAAAGTGAAAAGCGATAAAACGTTGTCAGAAATGTGAGATATAATTTCCGGCAGCGTTTTTTTTATATAACTATAAATGAGCAAGTTCGTGATTTTGCATAAAAGAAAGACACCTCGATTCCATGTGTTGTATAATGAAAGTGCCAAAACAAACATTTGCAACATTTACGAAAGAAGGTGTCTCTCG
>NZ_QJHD01000018.1:0-106720 GCF_003184505.1 Blautia sp. BCRC 81119
TCAGCTGGAAAAGTATCGTTATCTTTTTCAATGCGCAAAGGAAAGCAATGATTTTGATTCATTTATGAAATTCGCAGTGTAGTTTTGTGCAATTTTTCAAATTTGCTCATTTATAGTAAAAAAAATAAAAAAACAAGAAAGAAGTCTGAAATATCTTATTTTTTGCGGTTTATTTTTCCGGCATATTACTCTCGTCGTGAACTACCCGCATCTAAAGAAGCAGGCTTCCGAAGAAGACAGTCTAAAGACACAGGCTTCGAACCCGCAGGTTTTCTCTTTTCCTGTCTATCCGGGTGACATATTATGCCACGTCTGTAAGCGTGACCCCGTAGCTCGGCAGGCTACTCCGGTGTTCCACCGGTAAGGTTATTGGGTTACCGAAAGACTGCATTTTATGCAATCGTAGTAATCAGAAAGGGTTTAGAATATCCCTCTACTGATGGTCTAAGCATATTTTCTTTCAAGATTTTCAGGCCTTCTTCCAGGACGTTAATGGCTGCGTTTTTGTCACGGGGCATGATATTTCCACATACCGGGCAGACATAAACCCTGTCAGACAACTGCAAATCATCGTTTTTATATCCGCAATGATGGCATGTTTTAGAAGAAGGATACCATCTGCTGGCGCGTACAAGAATCTTGCCGTACTTCAGACAGAGCTCCTCCAGGATTGTCGTGAATCTTCCCCATCCGACATCGGACACGGACTTTCCAAGGCTGAGAGCCTTTTTCATTGCTGCAATATCGAGGTCTTCAATCGCAATCACGTCGTAAGTTCTGACAAGTCTTACAGCAATCTGATGAAGAAAATCTTCCCTGCGATGCTTGGCTTTCACATGCAGTCTGGCGATTTTCTCGCTCTGCTTGCTGTAATTGTTAGAATCTTTAACCATGTGAGAGCGTCTGCACTGCTCTTTTGCAATACGCTTCTCAAGTTTCCGATACTGCTTCATGAATTTTATTTCTTTTCCGTTTAATTCATAAGACGGTTTATTTCCTGATGAATCTATATATAAGAACGGTACTGACATATCAAGTCCGATTCCGGAAATCACATTGACATCACCGTAAGCGAAAAATCTCTGCAATCCGTCCGACAATTCAACTTCTTCGGCTGGATACTCAATCAGGATTGAAAAATACCATTTCCCGTCTGGCTCGTGTGTAACCGTAACGCTTTTTAGGGTGCCGTCTGGCTTAATCGGTCTGTGTATGGAAAGTTTTATCAAACCGTTAATCTTTGGAAGACGGAGACCGCCATCCTCGATACGGATATTCTTTCCAACGCGGTTTGTCGTATAAGAATCCTTGCACTGATGTTTTTTCTTTCGCTTAGGAGCACCTCTTTCACCGGCAAAGTAATCGCTTCTTGCCTTTTCAAGATTCAACTGAACATTTGCCAGTGCCAGGGAATCCCTGTCGTTAAGCCATTCCAGACCGGATACATCTTTGTAATCAGCCGGAGTCATAGGTATTGAAATGCCATACATCTTCCACATCAATTTGTAATCTGATAGCATACGGTTCCACATAAAACGTGAAGCACCAATATTTTGATTTAAGTCTGATGACTGTTCTTCTGTCGGATGTCCGCAGAATCTGTAAGCCACAAATACGGTATCGCATTTTGCAACGCGCTTTGAAGAAGACTTCTTACTTGATGGTCTCTTGGAAGGGATTGTAAACCTGCCGTTAATGACATCGTAAATGTTGCCAAGATTCAAGTGTTTACAGATATTTTCAATGCCTGATATGGCAATTTTAGCAATCATATTCAGTTTGTTATATGTAGTACAAGACTTTACAAAATCAACCCTTATGGACTTTTTCTTTGCCATATCAAAAACCTCCTGTTTTTTTCTTACTTTCTTACATAGTTAATATGCCGAAAAAATCTAAAACGGGACGATTTTTTGCGAAAAAAATTGACGAAAATAAAAATTCCTCTACGTCGAAGCGCAGAGAAATTAGAAATTCGCAAGCGATATTTTTGTTTATTTGTATATCTAGGCGTTTTCATCTCGGCAATTAAATAACCGAGAATTCCCACTTATTTCTTAAAAATAAAAATCAGAAGCAACCATCTTTTTAATTTCCTTTTATTTTTTTTGCGGCTTATTTTTCAGCATATTATACATGTCATAAAACATTTGCAAACCACTAATTCCTATAGTAAAATATAAGCAAATAAAGAAAAAATCATCAAGGAGGGATAAGTATTTATGACAAGAAAAATAGACAAACGGAAGCTGTTTTATAGCTTTCTGACTCTCATTATGGCTATCTTATTAATCGTGCCCATGATGATTCAGAGTCCAGCCGAAGCCGCTTCCAAACGAACGCCCGCAAGACCGGCGATTACGAAAGCTACCGCGACCAAGAATTCCGCAACGGTCACCTGGAAGAAATCCAAGTATGCCACTTCTTACCGGATTTATTACAAACAGGCCGGTGCGAAGAAGTGGACCATGCTGGCAACTATCAGCAGCAAAAATCTGAAGTACACTCACAAGTCTTCCAGAAAGCATCCGCTCAAGGGTGGTAAAAAATATACCTATACCGTCAGGGCATACAACAAGTACGGCAGGAAATGGAGTTCTTACGACAGGAAAGGTAAGACCGTCACTATTCCGGCCGTACCGTCTATTGTAAAAACCCGCGTGAAAGCGAACAACTATAAGCAGACTACTGTTACTTGGACAAAATCCATCAATGCTACGAACTACCTGGTTTATTACCGCTCTGCTGACACCACAAAGTGGACCAGGATTGCGAACGTCAGTTCAAAGACCCTGAAATACGTTCACAAGTCCAGCCGCAAGTACCCGGTTAAAGCCGGGAGAACTTACTACTATATGGTAAGGGGTTATAACAAGACATATAAGACTTACGGCAGTTACAACAAAGCGGGACTGCAGGTTGTCATTCCAGAGAAACCGGCTGCAACGCCCACCGCAACCCCTACAGTTGCGCCGACAGCAACACCGAAGCCTACACAGAAACCGAAGCCTACGGCAAGGCCGAAGCCTACGCAAAAGCCAAAGCCAACCGCTACACCAAAGCCAACAGAAGCCCCGCTCAATACAGAGAAATTTATCAAGGAAGTCATACGATTGACGAACATTGAGAGACAAAAAGCCGGGAAAAATTCGGTGCAGGAGAACGCAGCGCTTGATAAAGGAGCAGCGGTAAGAGCGAAGGAATGCGCACTTGTTAAATATAGCCACACCAGGCCAGATGGAACGAATGCAAATACAGCTTATCATGAAGCCGGTGCTGGAAATATTCGTGGGGAAAATATCGCTGTAGGCTTTAGAACTCCAAAAGAATTTGTCAATGGCGTTGTAAATAGCCCTGGACATTATGTTACTATGGCAGACAGCGGTGCTACACATATTGGAGTAGGCTGTTACAAAAAAGACGGAGTCATTTACTGGGTGCAGATTTTTGCCAAAAACCCTGACCAGAAATTTACGCTGACCGTTGACGCAAATGGCGGTACATTTCCTGATAAGGGCGGCGTTGAGAAATATACGATACAGATTCCGGCGGGGATGAAATTTTCTTTGACGAATCTTACAAAGCCAGAGAAACTAAACGCAAAATTCCAAAAGTGGACTGCGGTTGACAGCACTGACATACCATATGGGGTTGAAGATTACATAATAATGTATGAAACTCAAACCTTGAAAGCCAATTGGACAGAAAACCCATCTTAACTAGTTTATATCGAACAAACGCACCACCTCGCTGTGGTGCGTTTGTTCTTTTTTTTGCAAACCATATATATTTGTTGTAAAACATATATAAAAAAATACAAGAAGAAAGAAATATTTATGATACCGCGAACTACGCTCGCGTGTAGCAGACACGGATGGAAACTTCTCTACCCATCGGTGGTAGAAAAAAGTAAATTTATCTTAAAAACTTTTCAAAATTGACCATTTCTTTGCGTTTTCTTGATTTTTTATTTCTATCCTGATATACTATGTTGCATAGGGAGCCGAGAATAACGGCAGGCGGTTTATCTCCTCGTAACTGTTAATATAGTTTACTGGGGAGGTGCAGATAAATGCCCCTTCTCTAGTTTTTACAAGGAGGGGATGCGACATGTATAAGTTTGTAGTCGCGATAAGTGGTCTCACTTTCGTGTTAGAATGCTGGAAATTTATCTGGCAAGTAGAACTTGACAAACGAAACAAAAGCAAAAAGCCGCCGACTACTGGAACTAGACGACGGCTAAACATAACACTAAAATTATCGTTTAGGAGATAAACCGTTTGCAACGGCTCCCTATGTTTCTTATATTATAACATTCTTGTTTCAGCAAAGCAAGCATTTGTTTATTTTTTTAGATACAAGAAGCGCACGTTTCCGTGCGCTTCTCTTCTTATCTTTTATTTCTTTTTTTTCTCACCACTTCATATCTTTCGTGGTTATCCATTTTCAGTTACTTCCTGCGTTTCTTCTGCTTCCGAGGATTCATCAGGATTAGTCCAGTTCCAAGAACCGCAAGTGTGCCAAATCCGATAATACCATACTTCCAATTTCCTGTTCCTCCAGTCATCGGCATCTTAAATGTTGCTGAGTTGGTTACTTCAAAAGTACAGTCGTAGAACTGCCACTTGTTCGTATAGGCATCCCACGTCGCCTTTGATGTATCAGCCTTATTCTTGATAGCTTCCTCTTTCGTCATTGTGATTGGAAGCGTTACAGTAATCGGGTCTTTCAGGAGTGTATGTCCTGAAGTTGTTTTTGTTTCTGTTATCTGATATTGTCCCCTGTCAAGGTTATCAAATACAAGATTTCCATTTGCATCAGTTTCTCCTTTTGTGCTCTCACCAACTTTTAAAAGTCTATTTGGAGCAGACTGTACCGAAGCAGACTTGAGGAACTTCAGTTCAAACTGAACTCCTTTTAAAGGTGTTTTTCCATCTGTATCAAATTTCCTGATACTTATTTTGCATGGCTTTGAAGTATTGATAACATCCAGCTTCATTTTTTCATCTTTACCTGTCGTCAGATATTTAGGTGTACTGTCAATTGTATATTCAGCAGGTGCTTTTACTTCCGTAATTTTTAGTGTTCCCCCAATAGGAATAACTACTTTATTATTATGTTTATAAAAACCATCACTCTTATAACCAGCCTCTTTTGAGGTGTATGACGTATCCATTTTTACGAGTCCTTTTTCATCGGAAACGAGATACCATGTTTTCTTTGTTATGTCATTGTCCATGAACTCAACTTTGAAGACTACACCCTTGATTGGATTCTTATTTTCATCGGTTTTTGTAATCTGGAATCCGTCTGAAACAAATATCGGCTCATCAGTGAACTCAAGTGCAACCTTTTTACCGTTGTCTTGGGGCATATTGATTTTTATCGTCTGCGTTCTGCTGTCTAATGTATGACCAAGCGGTGCCTTGACCTCTGTGACCTGGTACTCCCCGGATGTGGTTGGAAGCGACATCTCTTCTGTTGTTCCATCCTCCGCTGTTATCAGCCTTCCAGTGAATCCATTTCCTGTTATCTCAAACTCAGCACCTTTCAATGAATATCCGCTTAATTCCAATATTTCATTTGACACAGTAGACTTTTTCTGTATCTTTACAGTCGGTGGGGTTATCTCATCATCTATGAATCCTTCGCCCGCAAATGTCTTCAATGGCCCTTCTGTGCTACCCTGTGCCAGAAGTGTTTTGTACTCTGATTTATCAAATGTAAGCGATGCGATTTCTTTTGATATCAGATATCCCTTAGGGGCTTTTGTCTCCTTGCACCATAATGTGATAGACGTTGTTGCTGAATCAACAGCGAATGAGATAGTATTACTCATACCATCCTGACCTGTTGTCAATGTGCCAATGAACTCTGAAGAACTACAATTTTTATCACCATAAACCTCAAACTGTGCTCCAGCCAAAGGTTCTTTTTTCTTATTTATCTTTTTAACGTTCATCCTTACACGCCATGACAGATGGTTCACGATACCATCAACCGGGCCAAACATTTTAAGCTTTCCATTTTCCTGTTCCTCTGCACTTAATGCTTTATATTCATCATGAGTCCATGTCTGACTATAGACTTTGTCATCAATATCATATCCATCTGGAGCATCCGTTTCTTTACAGTATAACGTGATTGAGTCATTCGCTGCGTCAGCTTCATATGTGAATTCATCCGTAAGTCCGTCTTCACCTGACGTAAGCTCTGCCACCTGTGAATCCTCGCCACATGCCTCGTTTGTATATATTCCAAACACAGCATCAGCAAGAGGTTTATTGGCGTCGTCAACTTTCTTGATTTGTGCCCTCAGATTCCATCCCGAAGGATTGGATTCGTGTTCATTTACAATTCCATTTTCTGAGCCAAACCATTGAAGTTGTCCATTTTTCTTGTCCGTATCAGACAGTTTATCGTAATCCGCCTTTTTCCATGTCAGGGTAAACACTTCGTCATTAAGTATATATCCATCAGGAACGGCTGTCTCACGACAATACAGCGTTATCTCTGATACATCGTTTGTGAGCCTCATTGTTTCCAAAGGCGTCAGACCGTCTTCGTCAGTTACATATGAATCCAGCTCATTTTCGCCAGCCTCTGCATCATCCTGACTCTTATAGATACTAAATTCAGCCCCTTTTAAAGGTTTATTTTTTTCATCTATTTTTTTTATCCTGAACGAATAAGCCCATCCTTCCGGGGTATTTATCACTCCTTTACCACCAAACGGCTTCCTCTCGCCGGTGGAATCCTGCTCTTTTTTTGTGAGTTTTTTATAATCACTAAGACTGAAAGTAAGTGACAACGGTTCGTTGTTTGCGGGAAGGGCAAATCCATCAGGAGCCTTTAGTTCTTTACAGTATAGTGTACATGTTTTTTCTGTAGACTGGTCTAAATCAGGATACGTATAATCCGGGGTCAGCCCGTCCGAGCCCGTGGTAAGGGTTTTTAGTCTATACATATCTTTTTTTGCATTTTCTTTCGTTTCATAAACGCCAAATACAGCCCCGGCTAGCGGATTTCCGTTCTGGTCGATTTTTTTAGCATAGACCGTAAGTCTCCATCTTTCATCAATATGCGGGTCTATCTGCTCATACTTCTCAGAAGTTACCGCATTGTAATCAACCCATGTGTCCAGTTTTGAGTCTTTCGGCTTTGTTACGATACCAATTGTCTTAGTAGTTTTCACAACCTGATATCCTTCCGGTGCCTTGACCTCTGTTATCTTTAATGAGCATACAGGCAGGAAATAAGTTTTTGTATTGTCTGCATTCGTCACATAGAACAGTGCACTGCTCTTATACCCTGAAGCAAGATGGCTTCCATCTACTTTAACCTGTCCATTGCTGTCAGATTTCAAGTACCATGTCCTCTTTGCTTTAAAAGCTGTGCCACCCTGCTCACTGTACTGCACTTTGTATATCGCTCCTGCCAGTGGCTTTTTCGTGTCTCCGGCCTTTTTGGTAAGTATCGTGCCTTTGAACCTGAACGGATAGTTTACAACATATCCTGTCGACGTCATGCTTTTTTTGCTTCTGTCTGCCGTTTTGACAAAATCTCTGAGCTTATAGCTCTTTCCCGCTGCTATCTTACACGGACCATACACATGTGTATTCTGAATCGTACCGGATATTCGGCCTGTTTCCTTCACGTAATATGTTCCTGGTTTTAATACAACAGTAGCGTACGCTTTTGATTTTACGGTTTTTTTGGTCTTTGAATCTGTCATGTATGACAGTGGAACGTTTCCGCCCTTACCAATGACAGCCTTTTTGCCATTTGACATCGTAGCGATATGTGAAGCAGCGCAGTCCTTGTTTGTATAGATAGTGAACGTTGTATCAACAACCTCTCCTACACGGCTTGTGTTCTTTGCCAGCTGGTCATACAGGCTCATACATTTATAAACCGAAAACTTTGAAGTCGTTGGGGGCGGAGTCGTAATAGATGCACAGAAAAAGCCAACCATTGTCTGCGCGGTCTGTCCGCTTGGTCCCGAACATTTTGCACGGAAGAAGAAGGTTCTTGCTGTTGCAGAATCATTTTTGATACACTCAATGTAAAAATCCGTTACAACAGGGTCTCCGTCAAAATTATTGCTCACATCACTTACACATCCGCCAAACAGCCAGTTGAGTCCATCAGCACCCTTTCCGCCGATGTTATTGAAGATACTATCGCTGCAACCGTGAATATTAAAAATCTGTCCAGCCCCGAAACCATTATGGTATACATCCATTCCAGATACCCAGTTAAACGAAACACCACCATTTCCAACATTATGTGTTGTTGCGCTGGCCTGCCAGCTCTTTCCTACGGTGTATTTACTGATATCTCCTTTCAGATATACCATATTACATCCTTTTGCTATAAAGTATGCGGGATATGTTCCATCTGGAAAATAGCTTGAAAAAGTTGCCACTGAAACTTTTCCAGTCTGGTCTTCTTCAGGTTTTATCTCATCTGGCATAAGGTTTTTATAGAATGCTGACTCCGTGTCTTGCCATACAGTGACAGTTACATCCTTGTCTGCATATTCTGCCGGGATGTCGATATATCCGGTCTGCTCATCATATGTACATTCATCAGTGATAGGCTGCTGCCGTCCGCCATGTGCTCCACGGTCTACATCAACCGCCAGTGATGTTCCGTCAGCACCGTTAAGATTATAGTCGTATTTTGAAGCATCTGGATTTATTAAACAATGAAGGCTTCCATCTGACATCTTTTCATATGGATACTTCAAAATGATATTTGTTACAACATTTTTTGTATGCTCATCAATATCTGGCTTACTTGCATCGTAAAACAGGTAATATACTTTCAATCCGTCACCCTGCGATACTTCATCACTCCTGTAAGATGCGTCAAAAAAATCTTTTTTGTCTGCTTTTACATTTTTGATTCCACACTTAGAAGCATAACCACTGAACATGGCCGCAGCCTCCGATGTTGAATTGGCTACCGCGTTATAATCAACAGTATCTCCATAATTTGATGTTGTAAGTCTCACGCCTTCTTTATTGCATGCGCCAATAATGTACGCAGAATCAACAGATGCAGGCATGTATCCGGAAGCATCATCGCCATTATTTCCTGCAGCACCAACAACGGTGATTCCATCTCCTACGGCTTTATCGATTTCTGTTTCCAGTATTTTGTTTATGGAGTCTTTTCTTGTTGATATTGAAAGATTGATGATACCTACATTTTGCTTTATAGCATATTCCATTGCAGCAATAACATCAGAAATGCTACCCTGGCCGTTGTCTCCAAGCGCCCTGATAGACAAGATTTTTGCTTCATTGTTCTGATTTACGATATTTTTTACCATGGTGTCACCATGGCTGTTTTTACCGGTCAGGTCATCATCAATCAGCGAAATTCTGTCTACGATATTTTCAGACTCAGACACGCCTGTGTCAATCAGTGCGATTACATTATCTTCACTCTTTGCTGCCACAGAATCCTCGGCGGTATTCAGTGCTGCAATAGCATTACTTTCTGTTTCTGACGGGATGCTGTCGCATGCATTTTCTGAAGCATTTTTAGTAGCAGCTTCAACGATTGCATCCGGTTCCACTGCCTCTGCATTCTCTTTGTAATACATATAAGCATTCATTGTTTGTGCGGCATCTTTATACTGCAGCAGGTAAATGCTGCCGTAAGCGCCAATCAAATGTTCTTTGTCAACGATTCCAGATTCAGCATCAGTCACAACAATCAGTCTTGCAGAAGCAAATTCATCAGCGTTCAGTTCATCCACGCCGTCTGCTTTTTCCAAAAAGTGTTCTTCCACTGTTTCATCCGCACTCTCTCCTGTATCCGTTGTCTCGCTGTCATCCGCAGCTTCCGCGTCTGTAGTCAACTCTTCATCGCCAGCCTCAGTAACGTCATCAGTGTCATTTTCATCTACTGCTGTTTCGACCTCGCTTTCAGCCTTGTTTTCTTCAGGGTCTACAACTGATAAGTCATCATCCATACTCGCAGCATCCGCTTTGGACTCAACATCTTCTGCCTCTGTATCAGTTCCTTTGCGCACCGAATCATCAACGCTGATATCCTCGTCTTTCTCTTTGTCATCATTTACATCCGCATCTTCATTTGTACTATTGTCCGCAGTCGTATCATCAGCACAATCATCGCTGACATCTTCATCTGCTGTCTGCGTTGTCTCATCAGTAACACCAGCATCGTCTTCGCTGGACTTCTCAAACTCCACGTCTACAGTTTTGTTTTCATCCATAAAAATTGCCTGCTCATGACTGTCTGAAACATCATCAGCGTTAAGGTCAGCCTTTTTATTTGTATCTTCAGCCTTCACCTCATACTTTTTCAGTACATATCCTTCATCAGCCTCTGCTTTCACATTAGCCACGCTGTCAGATTTTACTTCGTAAGCGTATGTATAATTATTTTTAGCGGCATCCTCACTTGAGACCAGTACGTCATCCTTATCGTAAACATCAATCTTTTCTTCATCCGTCTTTCCGTCTTCGGATTTATGTTTTACAAGTCTGACCGTATGTTCTTCGTCTTCGCCTTCGTCTATGACGATTTTTCCGCCAGTGTTTTTCAGCTTCAGAAACAAAAACCTTGTTTCTTCTGCTTCATCTTCACTTGAAACTCCCGTACCATCAGCAGTCTCGTTCCCATCGCTTGTATTCAGGATGGTCTGAGTGCCGTCATCATTCGTAATAGTCTGCGTCTGTGCTGAAGAGTCTGTTTCTGTCAGGTCTGCAGCATAACTTAAAATAGGCGCAGCCACGGTTGTTGCAGCTGTTACTGCTGCCATCACGCTTGACATAATACTTGCTTTAACCGTTTTTATTGTTATTTTTTTTCTTTTTCTCCGGTCTGGCGGGTTAAAATATTGTTTTTTCATATCTTTCTTCCTCCTTGCTTAAGATTTTTTATCTTTTTAAGCTTTATCATTTTAATTTCCTTTCTTCTTTGTCAACTATACGCTACGGTTTGTATTCTCTCATTTTTCATCCTCCCGTTATTTTCTTTATATTTCCTGCCTTTTTTTGTCTCTATGAAAAACCGTTCCTGGCATTTTTTTCTTTCTTTTTTAATATGACAAATCAAAAAAAAATTAGAACATTTTTTTCAGCATACTAATTGTTTTACTCGCTGTATCATCCGGTATCATCGACGGACGGGAGACCGCGGTCATTGAGCGAAGCGAATCTGGTAACGAAGCCGAAGGCTGAGTTATCAAACTTGTTTGCCAGTCTGTCTGAAGGTAATCAAGCGGTTTTTGCCGCTGACAAGCGAAGCCGTGATACCGCGAGCTATGCTCGCGTGTACCAAGCGGTCATGACCGCTGACAAACGACGACGCAGTCGGAGTGTAGAGACGAGGGCGGGTTTCCCGCCCGTCGATAAGGCTGAGTGCAGTGCACGAACGTGGATTCTGACCTACGTGCGAAGTTAAAACCGAAACATTTGACCCGCGGACGACTTTTCGTCGGCCGGGGACTTCCCGCTCTCCGTTAAACAAACAGCCTGGCTTCGCCAGGCTGTTTTATTTTTGCTTTTATTTTCTTTTATCTTTGCAATCTTATCTTCAGCATCATTTATATTTAGCAGGCGATATTCCGCCCTGAATTCTACTCTGAGCCAATCCTGCCATTCTTCTCCCAGTCCTTCAGTTCATGCTTTGCTCTTCTCCTGAACCGGTAGATGATATCCATTGTCCTTGATTCGGAAATATTCTTTTGCTGGCATGCTTTCATGGTCAATTCTCTCCAATTATCTTCCGGCGCATATTTCAGGTAGTTGTCAATAACGAACCTGGCCTCTTCGTTCATGGAGACCAGCATTTTTTCAACAATCTCATGTACCTCGCCCGGCTCTTCTTTCAAAACCTCGTCAACACTGTCGCGTCTTAAGATATCTTGCTTCTTTTCACCAATCCTGTCGGCAAGGGTGTCTCCTTCATTAAAACTGTCAACTGCTGCTAGCGCAACCGGTTCATCCATACTGAGTGTATGGTACTTCAACCGTACATAACTCTGTACTGTGCTTTTTTTCATATGCATACTTTTCGCGACTTCGTCTTCTGACAGATGCTCGCTATGCATCTTTTCGACTGTCTTTGATGCCTCGCGCATTACATGCGCAGATGCACCCATTGCTCCGGTCTCTTTCCGGTATGCTTCCTTCGCCGCTGACCGGATGCAGACATTGATATATGCCCAAAACGGGACTGCTTTGTCGGTGAGGATGTAATCACTGATGCTTCCCATAATACTTACAGCAGTATTCTGGACCATGTCTTTCAGGCTATCTTCGTTGAGGAAACTTTTTCCGTAGTGGCTGTTGATATATTTCTGTACTTTATATGTGCAGACATTCAGTATTCGGCTACAGTCCTCTTTCACCCCTTCCTTTGTGATTTCTTTATCTGCCAATTCCGAATAATAGACTGGCTCTTCATATAAATTAATGCTCGCCATTTTTGCATTTTCCTTTCTTTGATTTATTTGAGATATTGTTTCTCTTTTACGGTTTTAATATGCAAAAATGTTGAGGATACAAAAAAACGGCTGTATCGTCCAAGATACAGCCGCCGTATATATCAGATAAATTTCAGCACCAGGTTGACGATTGCCATTCCCAGCTGGTCACCTGCTGCAATCAGCATAGCCAGTACAGCAGATGCCACCACAACTGACATAAGCTCTTTCATAACCGTTACGTTGCCTGGCCATTTGATATATTTCATATCCGGAGTCATTTTTTTAGACTCGTCAAGTTCTTCTTTCTTAAATTCGATATCGCCTGGCTCACCGATATTTTCTCCTTTTCTTATCTCCATTTTTAACTCCTTCTTTTTTATTTTTCTGTATCCTGGCAAAGGATTCCGCAATAATTCCTTCCTGCCATTTCAAGCTGAATCTGCTGCATCGTTTCTGCCACAACACCGATGACGATGATTAATGAGGTTCCGCTGATGGTTGTTGTGATTCCGAGGGAACCGCAAATAGCCATTGGGATTACCGTTACGCAAATCAGCATCACTACGCCGATAGAAGTAAGGCGACGGGAAATACTCTGGATGTAGTTCTCCGTATCCTCTCCTGCTCTTACTCCCGGAATAAAGCCCCCGGCCTTCCTGATATTGTCAGAGATTTCTGCCGCATTAAATGTCACCGGCAGGTAGAAGAACGCGAAAAATACAATCAGTGCCAGATAAATCAGCAGGCCAACCGCATAAATCGGATGGTCGTTATCAAACCAGTTCTTCTGTGTCATCATATTCAGGAAGATTTTGCTGTATCCGCTGCCATATCCTTTTCCGGCAATCGTTGCAATCAGCTGAGGGATGGCCATGAGCGATGAAGCAAAGATAATTGGCATAACGCCAGAAATTCCTACCTTCACCGGAATCTGTCCTGTTTCGGCATCCTCTCCGGACTGGCTCATCTTCTGGCTATACTGTACATGCAGTGGATGATATCCTTCTGTCATATAAATAATTACGATAATCATCAGCAGCAGTAAAGCGATAAACCCGGTGATAGAGAGCACAGCCACCATTTTACTCTTTCCGTCAACCACGCTTTTCGCCATAGATGCGAACTGGCCTGGCATCCTGGATACGATGTTCGCCATCAATAGTACAGATACACCGTTTCCGATTGCTTTTTCTGTAATGATGTGCGCAAGATACATCATGATTCCTGTGCCTGCCGTCATAAATACCGTGATAGCAATAGCAGAGAAGACAGCGTTTCCGGTAATCATACCGCTCTTATTGAACCCGATTGCCATACAAAGGCTCTGGATTGCTGCAAGTACGATACCAACGATGTTAGTGATGAACTTTGTGACTTTCTGTCCATGCTCACCCTTTTTCTGTAGTTTTGCCAGTGACGGGATTACGCCTGCCATCAGCTGGATGACAATCTGTGCTGTAATAAGCGGGGTGATGCCTAAAGCAAACATGGAGAAGTTTTCAAATGACCCTCCTGTGAATGCTGAGAAAAGATTGAGCGCATCGTTGGAATTGGACGCCATCCACTGCTTAAAAACAGAGGCGTCCACTCCGGGAACCGGAATCATGGAAATCACACGTGTCAGAAAGATTATTCCGACAATGATTTCCAGTTTCCGTCTGATGTCTCGTGTTGTCAGGGCCTGTTTGATAGAGTTAATCATTTTTTTAAGTCTCCTTTTCTGTTTCTGTATTTAATTTTTGATTTGGTCTTCAATTTTTTTTAATGTTTTTTTATACTCCTTTTCGTCTTTTACCGGAATGCCTAATACCGTTTCCAGATTCTTTGAAATCTTCCGGCTGATATCCTGGCTTCCGTTTATCTGGACCAGCAGTTCATAATCTGTTTCTTTCTGGTTTAACATTTCATATTCTTTTGCTGCTTCCAGCAGTGGAACCATGTATTTTTCTCTTTCCAGGCAATTAATCGGAAGTCCGTATTGTGAGCATATCTTGTCCACATTCATCGTCTTCTCATCAATCTCATTGGAAAGCGAATCCAGACAGTTTGAAATTTCTTTTAAGTCTTTTCTTGCCTTCCTTTTTTTTGTTACTTCTCTGATAAATGCCGGAACGTACATCGCGGCACCGGCTACGATGATGCCGATTCCCGCAGTCATAAATGTTTCCATAAGTGAAACCCCTACTAAAATGACCGGCGTCCCGGTGGCCAAAAGCAATCCTCCCATTCCATCTTTATCTGCATTTTCTTTAATCTCCTGCCTTTCTCTTTTTATCTTTGATGCTGTCAGGTATTCTTTCCGGATTTCTTTTAAGGCCCTTTCGTCCTCAAGTGCATTCTCAATCGGCTCGGCTGGGCGCTGGCATTTAAAAATCTCTTTCAGCTGCATATACCGTCCAGCCTCATACGGTGTGAGCTGAAACTTCTCCTCCTCTTCTCTCCTTACATCCAGTTCGTCAATCAAAAGGCTGGTCCTTTTTAATAATAAGTTTGTTCTTTTTGGATAATGCGCCGTTTTAGCCGGCACGTTTTGTTTGTTTGACATTTTTCTGCATTTCCTTTGCTATATTGATTCTGGCCATAACGTATTGTGCATGATATTTTGAGTAATCAGCATAATAGTCTTCTGCACTTGAATAGCCTGTTACCTGATTTAAAATTTCCTTGCTTAATGTTTTATCATCCAGCCAAAGACCATATGTTTTTGCAAGGGCAAGGACTGTCATTTCTTTTTCAAGTGCCTCTGTAACTGATTCCTGCATCTTCTTTGTGAAATCATCAATGCTGTCATATCCTATGCTCTTTACATAAGACTTAAAAGCATCACTGTTAATATCTGAAAGCCCGGATTCCTGATATACACGGATAAAAGCCTGCTGTATATCATAACTGAGCACATCATCCGGATAGCCTATGATTTTTGCATTTTTACACAGGGCGTCTACACCGTTTTCACTTAATTCCTGCGTTTTTTTGTACTCTAAAAGTGACTTTATGTACTCACGGTATTCCTTAATCGTCGTCTGCGCCCCGCTAGACAAGCTTACCGCTGTTTCATCTGTCAGTGTCATTCCTTTCACTTTTTTAATTGTGATGTGATAATCAAAATTCTTTCCTCTATAATTTTTGTCCTTGTAGTCCTTCGGGAATGAATGCTCTACATTAATCACATCACCAGCCTTAACCCCAACGAGTTCTTCATCAACTTCGTCAGGGAATAGATTGTCTCCGACGATTCGGTCCTCATCTTTCACATCAACAAAAGCCTTTTGTTGCCCTTCTTCTGTTGCGGTATAGTCAATCGTAACAATATCACCGGATTCCGATTTTTCTTTTTTACTGAAGATATTCTGATTCATCATCTCTTCTTTTACAGCATTATCGATATCCTTTTCGGAAATATCCATATCCTGCGTTTTTGCTGTTTCAGCAATATCGCAGCCGCTTACATCCACATATTTCAATGGGTCGTATTCCGGCCTTTCGCCTGTTTCTGTACCTTCATCTTCAGAAGTACTGTCCGCATCCGTTTTATTGACAGCCGCAGCCAGACGCTTTATGATATATTCCGCGTTTGATGATTCCACATCCAATTCATCCTGCATTTTATCGGAAATACTTTCTCCTACTGTCGTGGAATCGGCAATCTTGTCAAGCACATCATATTGTTTGCCACATCCGGTCAAAGCCAGTATGCTGGAAAAACCGACAATGCTTACCGTAAATCCAGGTGGAAACCAATATTTTTTTCTTTTCGTTATCTTTTCCCTCCTTTGTTTTTCTTCCTGTATACATACAATATGCTGAAAAAACTCTGTATCGTTCGTTTTTTGAGAATTTCTTTTTGCGTTTTTTTAGCTGTAAAATTTCACCGCATTTTCACATTTTTTTTACTTTTTTTTGCATATTGTAAATATAAAGAAAAACAGGAGGTGTTAACTTTGAAAAGATTAAAAACCATTACGGAAAAATCTAAACATAAAGATGCATTGTTTATCGCAAAAACTCTTTTATTCCTATCCATTCCGCTTATCAGTTCCGCATTGGGGCTGACATATCTGGCTGTACATCATGCACTTTTCGTTTCTTCGGAATCAGCAATCTGTTGCGGAATTGGCGCTTTCATCGTGTCTCTTTGGGCTATTGCTGAGTTTTGGTTCGGGCTCTCCTTTTGCAATAAGTAAGGAGGGCTGATGACAAATGATAATCAATCCAAAAGAAGTTAAGAAAGAAGAACTGAAAGGCTTCCATAAACCTACATATGACGAACAGCGCTTCCTTGAGAACAAAAACAAGACCTCCAGGACGTTTACAGTCAGGATACTATGGGATGCATTGCTTCCTATCATATGGGCAACCATTGCTATGGCGATGCTGGCCGTTTACCAGTGGTATCATGACCACATGCGCGCTGCTTCTTTATGTTGTTTCTTTACCCTTATTTTTGCAGCCTGGGTTTTATCTTATTTTTTCGTAGATTTTTTCTTCCGGGAACGAAGACGTAAGAAAGAGATAATATTTGAAACAATGACATGCCGGGTATCAAAAATGGATTTGTACAAAAAAGGTACTTATGCAGCATATGCAGCAACAGACACAGAAATCTGCACGGAGCCAATCATGGTCGATAGCATAACATTTCAGAAATGGCACAAAGACAATAGCTGTCCATTCCTTCTTGTCAGATACAACACGAAAAAAGACCCGCAGGCAAAATTTTTTCAATTATTCCTACAGCAAGAAGTCGCTGATGCATTTGCTATCGAATGTTTTTAAGCAGCCACGCACATGCGGCTGCTTATTTTTTTTGCGGACTGTTTTTTCTCTGTTTTCAGTTTCCTTCTTTCCTTTGCCTTCTCGTAGAGAATCAGGCATACTATATATATACCAAATCAGAACGGAGGCTATTTACATGTCAGAAAAAGACATTTTATATATCATCATCCCTGCCTATAACGAGGCAGACAACATCTTAAACGTTATCAATAATTGGTATCCAGTTGTTGAAAAGCACAACGGAAACCAAAAATCCCGACTTGTTATCATTGATGATGGAAGCAAGGACGATACATACAACATTATTTCCGCCGCAGCGGAGACAAGACCGCTGTTTCACCCGGTTAAAAAAACGAACTCCGGGCACGGTGGAACTGTATTATATGGATATCAACATGCAATCGCAAACAATGCTGATTATGTTTTTCAGACAGATTCTGATGGTCAAACGCTGGCTTCAGAATTTGAAGGATTTTGGCAGAACCGCAGCGACTATGACATGGTCATTGGATGGAGAAAAGGAAGGCAGGACGGATTTTCAAGGGTGCTTGTCACAAAGACCTTGAAGTTAGTCTTACGTTTATGCTTCGGTGTTTCACTGAAGGACGCGAACACACCATTCCGCTTAATGAACACTGACACGTTAAAACGCTATATTCAGTTAATCCCAAATGGGTTCAACCTTTCCAATGTTTTGCTGTCAGTCATTTATGCAAAAAAAGGATGCAGCGTTAAATATATTCCTATCACATTTCGGCCACGCCAGGGAGGCGTAAACTCAATCAACATTCCGAAAATCATTAAAATCGGAAAACGGGCCGTAAAAGATTTCCGAAAAATTAACAAAACAATTTCCAAAAAATAGCAAAAAAAATAGAGGAGAAAGACCTATCCTCAGGCCTTCTCCTCTATTTTCAATTTCCAAGCAATGCAATTACTTCTTTCCAGTTGTCTTTAAAGAAAATATGTTTTTCCTGGTCCCCGGAAACGTTGACCCAAAAGCTCCCGTCATCCTTCTGTCCGATACATAAACTTTTATTCCTGTATTCAAGCTGTAGATTACCTCCGGAAGTAATCATTGCAGCGCACCTCATATTTCTGGCGATATCCATAGTCTCTTCTGCTGGTCGCTGCCACCATTTATCCTCTGCTGTCATATATCTGGTGATACCGAGCAAATCATCTTTATAATTATGGTTTTTCGTGCTTGCGGATTCATCTACGTACAGACCCTTATCCCCTTCTCCTATAACGAAATTTCGGCTTTGTCCTCTTATATAAAGGATTCCGTTTTCCATATCCGGTTTCATCCGGAACACCGGTCCTGGCAGGTAATTCCATAACCGCTCTTCTTCACATCTTTTTATAAAACCATTCAGCTCTGACAGATTTTTTACTGGAACGCTCCATTCCTGCCCAAAGTCAACAAGGTATTCCTCCCCATCCGCATCAATCTCATTTACGCACGAATCCTGCTGAACGGAAACCAGAAAGCCACCGCTTCCATCGTCTGCCGCTTCATATGTACCAAACAGTCCACAGATTCGTAATGCATCATCTTTAATATCCAATTTATAGCTCATATTTTTTCCTCCTGCTGCATATATTTTTTTGCATACAGATAATATGAATAATTTTCCAAAAAGAAAAAAATAAAGCGTTTCATATTTTTTATTATTCTGCATATTAATTCTGAGAAATTTTGGTTTTATAAAGAAAGGGAGCAATAAAAAATGAAAACAAACGAAAAAGAAAAGTTTTATGGAGCACACTTAACCCATATGGAAACTGTCAAAGACAAAGCGGTCATCATTGCGAAATTTGCAGCCGAATTCTCCGGAGCAAAAACATCCAGAATTGTATCCAGGATAAAGTCTCCGGAAAGTATGGAGAAGAAGATTCTGGCAGACAGTTTGCCAGTTAATTATCACTCTATGCTGGTTGAGGAATCTGATGCCATTGGAATCCGTATTATCACAGATTCTATCTCTGACGTGTATAAGATTTCAGATAACCTTGATAAAATCCACGATTTCGGTGATACGAAATGTCAGGTTTTACATATCAAGGATTACATCAAAAATCCAAAACCCAGTGGATATCGCAGCCTGCACGTCATTTTAGGAATCACATCTGACGACGAAGTCTTTCCAGAAATGAAGGTAGAAGTTCAGATTCGTACTTCAGTTATGGACTGTTGGGCAAGCCTCGAACACTTGGCGCAGTACAAGCAGGTTATCAGCCTGACCCCTGAAGTATTAGATACACTGGATACATACCGCCAGGCAGCAGACAGAGAAATCCAGGCGATGTATGCTTAAACGACTAATTTTATCGAAGAATGCCACAAAATAATGTGGTATTCTTTTTTTTGCATAAAAAAAGACGGCTTCGCGTTATACGAAGCCCTCCTTCGCCATCCTCCGACCTTCTCTCCGTTTCTGTTTATTGGTCTTCCCGTAAAACACAGTTGGCCTTCCAACCGGCGGACGGTTATGCTGAATCTTTGAGATACCCATCTGCAGTTCCAGTTTCTGAAGTTCTTTCTTGCTTAATTTTTTAGACATATCTTTTTCTCCTTTCTTTGCGTGTGTTTTTACAATTTCTTTCATATACAATATGCCGAAAAAATCGATGCGCGAAAAAATATTTTGCATATTAAAGAAAAAGGAGGTTCTATATGACACGATTAGAAGCATTACGAAAAAACCAAATTATTAAAGCCTGCAGCCAGTCTTCGCTCGTTTCACATCGACAAAACAGTAAATTGTCTCTTTCCAAATGCAGCGATAGAACAAAATTTCGCAGTTCTGCGTTTAACTGGATGCTACGGTAGAAAAATGCTAGCCTATTAGCGCTAGTATTTTTCTATCAAATTAGGCAGAGTACCACGTCCATAGGATATGATATTACTTAGATTTACCATACCGCATGGCGTGGGTGAATGCCTTTTTTTAATTCGTGTATCATAAAAAAGTCCACAGAAAATTTTACTTTTTCATAAAAATTTGGCATATTAATAATAGAAGATTTGAAAGGAGGGCATCCATTATGTTAAATGCAATTCCGATGGTAATATCAAAAGAATCATTTGAACAGATTTTTGCATTTGCTGAAGATAATTCTGCTCTTGCTAAAAATCTGTATAATGCTGCCCTTTTTCGAATCCGCCAGGTCTTTACAGGATGGAATAAAACGAAACGAACAGATTTGGAACAGCTTGTGTTTGATGAATTGAAACAGACAGAAGCCGTATACAAAAGCTTTAAGCCACGCCGTGTCCTCTCATATGCTGCACTTGATAAAATCATGAGGGCAACACATAATCCTGACTTCTTTGCCGGGCTTCCGATGCAGACCGCGCAGCAGGTTTTAAAAGATACGGTACATGATTTTAAGGCATGGCTTGACAGTTTAAAGGGATACAAGAAAAACCCATCCAATTACACCGGGAAGCCTAAAATGCCGGGATACTGCAAATCAATCCGTAAGACTTTTACAGTTACAAATCAGGATGCCGTGATTTATCCGGTTATTGATAAAAATGGATGTATTACAGGCAATGAATTAAAACTGCCAGGTTTTAAGAAAAAGGAACGAGTCCCGGTTAATTATATTGACCATAAGTCAAATTTACGTATGATGACGTTTAAGCCTTATTACGATAAATATATCATGACTTTTGTGATTGAGGATATGGCACCACCATTTTATCCTGATATGCCTTATATGGCAGGGCTTGACTTTGGGACAGACAACATCGCAGCTATAGCATGTACAGATAATTCATCTGTAATATACAAGGGCGGTGCAGTACTGTCATCAAATCAGTTTTTCGCCAAGAAAAAGGCAAAGGCAGTTTCGTTAATCACGCAAGGACATTCGAAAATGCATGCAGAATCAAAATATTTGCTTGCACTTTCACGTAAACATAGTTGCTTCATGAAAGACCAGATGCATAAAGTCAGCACAGAAATTATCAGATACTGTGTCGCACACCGTATCGGGATTCTTGTGATTGGTGTAAACAAGCTCTGGAAACAGAAATCAAGTATTGGCAGAAGGAACAACCAGAGCTTCGTACCTGTTCCACATTTCCAGCTTCGCCAGATGATAGAATATAAAGCACTCCGTGCAGGGATAGATGTCATCGAACAGGAAGAGAGTTATACTTCAAAAGCAGATATCACTGCGTCTGATTATATGCCTGTTTACGGAAAAGAAAAATGCCGCCCGGTGTTTTCCGGACGGCGTATTGAACGCGGATTATACTCATGTAAAGAAGGATACTGCATCAACGCAGACTGCAATGGAGCGGCAAACATCCTCAGAAAGGCAATCCCGGATGCATGGAAAGGCGTGTCAGACTTTCACTTTCTTGCAACACCGGAAAGCATTGGGTTTGCCATGTTGAATCCTGCAGACTCACATGAAAGATATAAACAGCATAACAACTGGATTTTCGTTTCCGACGATACTTCTAGCTATTCTTGCAGACATGCAGCATAGTCAGATAATGCGTCTTTATGCACGCGCTTTAAAAGCAAAGCATAGACCAAAGTATTCCTTAGGCATCATTTACCAATGGATAGGGGGCTTGGTGAACAGTCCTTTGTTGGCACGGTCAGCATATGGCTCATTTGCCTTATGTTCGAGAGACGAAAGCGACACGGCTTCAAGAACAAAACCTTTTACCGGTAACTCCTGGAGGTATTTTTCGGAGCTTCGCTCCGTTTTAGATACCACCTCTATGGGCGCAATGTACCGCATAGGGGTGGAGACTTCATGTTATATTTACGAGACGAATATTATTTTTTACATATTTAATATGCAAAAAAATATGTTAAGAGAAATACTCTGAAGCTTTTCCGCCCGTCGATAAGAAATGCCGGTACAAAAATGGTACAGGAAAATCCTTATTTGGCATATTAAACAATATAAATACACAAAAGGAGAAAATCACCAATGCCAAAAGAAAAAACCGTAAAAGGAGAAATGTACAGAAACGAAGACAAAATCAAAAGAAAAACGCGCGTGGACAATTTAGAAGATTTTTACAATTTTCGTATGCCATACAAGGATGAGGCTATACATGCCAAAAAATCAATGAAAATCTTAAGGACTGTAACTATTTCTTCCTTTCTTCCATTTTTAGCCGTCGTTTTATTTTTTCTTGTCTGGAATACTATCCATGTTGTCATGGATGGACACTTAGAAAAGGAAACGATGCAGACGTATATCTTTATCTGTATATTTTTTGTATTTTTACTTGTATACAAAAAGAATAACAAACTTCAATTTAGCGCGTTAGACGATTACGACATCCATGTTTTAGATTGTCAGGTTTGGAGCATGCGGAGAGAGCCAATCGAAAACTTCTATTCTTATTACGCTGCCATCTGCACCGATACACAGTTTTGCAATGAATATGTAGCCATCCAAAGTTATACATACAACTGCCTTGTTGATAATCCAGATGAGCAAATGCTTTTAGTTAAAGTTGAGCACACCACTAATGACGACATCAACAACTCAAAACCATTATTTTACTTACAAACAAAGAAAAACCTATCCAAACAAAAAAGACAACTGGAATAATGCCAGTTGCCTTTTTTTTGTTCTGACTGCATATTTATTGCATGCTTTTTTTTATTGCTCTTCCTACGGCCTGCAACTTCCACAAGGCTCATAACCTTCTGAAATCAGTTCTTCCCTGCTGCCGGTATATTCTTTTTTGTTTTTTGTTTTCATCTTTTTTACGCTGTTACAACTCGGTTTATGAAATTTTCCAGTATTTGTATTAATTACATATTCCGTCTGTTCTGTCGCGCCACTAGAATTCCCAGACACACCGCTTGCAGAACTCGTGTCAGCGTTTCCGCCCACATCCGGCTCTCCGTCCACGACTGACTCCTGGTCTACCCAGCTGTCGCCTGTTGCATAATCAATTCCAATACCAGGCTGCACATTATAGCAATACACATTGAATTTGACACCTGCTCCGGAATCTTCCACGGACTCTGCTTCCATCTGCACTCCGGAAGCAACCAGATTATCTCCGTCAAAAACCGGAGTTACACGATAGAGTACATGGTTTCCGGTTTCTTTAACATAATCTGCCACTTCATCTTCAAACGGGAGCATTCCCTCCACATTCAGATATCGTGTTCCGGTTATCAGGTTTTTCTCATTTGCATTCTCCCCGGCCAGCTGAAATCCAATAAGGTGACAGCGGTTGTATAAGTACCGGTCTTTGATGATATCCGGATATTTGACGGTATGCCATCCGGAGGGCTTAACCATACCAATCCTTCCGCGCTTCTCTGTCGGCATTAACTCTTTGCAGATGTTTGCATAAGCCACACCGCATCGCCCAAGACTATCCAAATCGCCATAGTCCTCAAAAGCATCTGTCGTGAAATCCGATTTTGCAAAATTCGGCTCATTGTCATTGACAACAGTATATGGGCTTCCTGTGTAGCCAGGAACCTGGCTCAAATCTGTCGCTGCCTGAACTTCTGTTTGCTGCATCCATCCGACATTACTTCCACTGATTACCACAACTGCAGCAATAGCTCCAGCCAGCATCATCCTGAACTTTTTTAACATTTATTTTTCCTCCTCTTTTTTGTATGTTTCCTATACTACACAAATATGCAAAACAAATCCAGATGCAAAATTCTTTGCGAAAAAATAGCCCGAGATATCCTTATCTCGGGCCTCTATGTATTTTTCTTCTTTTTTAAGCCGCGCCGTTATTTGCCGCTGAAGATTTCAGTCTTGAAGAAAACAGTGTGTATACGGAGTCTGTTTTAATCTCATCAGACATCTTATTGAACATGTCAAATGCTTTCAGTTTGTACACAATCGCTGGGTCCTTCTGTCCATATCCCACAAGGGCAATGTTCTGGCGCAGGATTTCCAGGTCATTGATATGCTGCATCCATTTGATGTCAATACATCTCAGAATAATCTGGCGTTCAAATTCTCTGAATACATTAACGTCCGGCCACTCTCTTTCCCTGTCAACGTATTTGTCTTTTGCAGCGTTGATATAAAGCTCAGAAAGCCTCTTCTTCTTCATATTTGGCTCATATTCCGGGCTTTTAATGCCATGGACCAGAACTTCAATTTCTTTACGGATTTCCTGATACTGTGCATCTGTCACCTTCTTATCCGGTGCGTGTTTATCAATGACCATATTGATAGAATCTTCAATCATTGTCACCATCGTACTTCTGGTATCTGCTTTTTCAAGGATAGCATCACGTTCTGCGTAAATCAGTTCACGCTGCTCATTGTTTACCTTATCAAATTTCAGGACATTCTTTCTTGCTCCGAAGTTATTATCCTCAATCACAGTCTGTGCTTTCTTGACAAATTTATTTACAGTTCCATTTTCAAGGCTCTCTTCATTTTTCATACCTGCCAGACTTAACATATTTTTCATACGCTCTGAGCCGTAAAGCCTGAGCACCTCATCATCAAGAGAAAGGAAGAAGATAGATTCGCCAGGGTCGCCCTGTCTGCCGGAACGTCCTTTCAACTGGTTGTCAATCCTTCTTGACTCATGACGCTGTGTGCCGATTACCTTAAGGCCGCCGGCTGCTCTCGCATCATCATCAAGTTTGATATCTGTTCCTCTTCCGGCCATGTTTGTTGCAATGGTGATTGAGCCTTTCGTTCCAGCCTTTGCAATGATTTCGGCCTCTTTCTCTAGGAACTTGGCGTTCAGTACAGTATGTGGAAGGCCTTCTTCTTTCAGCATCTTATCAAGAATTTCAGAGTCCTGAATAGTTGATGTACCTACCAGAATCGGCTGCCCGGTCTCATGCGTTTTCTTAATCTCGTCAACAACCGCTTTAAATTTTGACTGTCTAGTCAAGAACATCTTGTCGGACTCATCAACCCTCTGTACCGGCTTGTTTGTCGGTATCTTTACAACAGACATATGATAAATGTCTTTAAATTCTTTCCTTTCAGTAGACGCTGTTCCCGTCATTCCGCATTTCTTATCGTATTTGTTAAAGAAATTCTGATATGTAACGGTTGCATATGTAGAAGTTTCTTCTTTGACTTCAACCCCTTCTTTTGCCTCAAGTGCCTGATGCAGGCCATCGGAATAACGGCGTCCCGGCTGGATACGTCCTGTGAATGAATCTACAATCAGAACCTCGCCATTCTTAACAACATAATCCTTATCTTTTTTCATCAGGTTATGCGCTTTCAGCGCTGCCAGGATGTTATGGTATAACTCTGTATATTCTCTGTCTGCCAGGTTGTCAATTCCGAAGTATTTTTCGCATTTCTTGATTCCCTGCAGCGTGAGGGTAACGATTCGGTGCTCTTCATCAACCGTATAATCACCAGTCTCTTCTGGTCTCTCCCCTGCCATCAGGTCCACTTTTGATAATTCTGTTACTTCTCCTTTTTCCAGCTGTTTCGCTAGTTCATTACATGCGACATATAGTTTTGTAGACTTGCCGCTGTTTCCGGAAACGATAAGTGGAGTCCTCGCCTCATCAATCAGTACAGAGTCCACCTCATCAATAATGCAGAAATGGAATCCCCGCTGCATCTTATCTTCCATCCGCTGTGCCATGTTGTCTCTCAGATAGTCAAAACCAAGTTCCGTATTTGTAATGTACGTGATATCTTTTGCATATTCTTTTTTCTTTTCTTCCGGTGATGTCGTCTTTAAGATGCAGCCGACGGTAAGGCCCATAAAGCGATGGATTCTTCCAATATCTTCCGCATCACGTTCTGCAAGGTAATCGTTAACAGTTACAACATGAACCCCTTTACCTTCAAGAGCATTGAGATATGCCGGAAGGGCAGCAACGAGAGTATTGTGTGTTACAACATAATTTCCACACAGGAACAGATGCTCTGCATTATCTACAGTAAAACATACCATCTCTGTTTCCTCTTCTTTTTTTACAATGTCTTTGATGGCAATTCTGTCGTAGTGTTTTCGTTTATTGCCTGCTTTCTCAGCCATCAGCGCGCGCTCCAGTTTAAATGGATAACGGAAGAATTTCTTCTTCATGTCATTATCAACATTAACGTTGATTGTATACTGGTCTGATTTTGCAGTTCTGACGCCAGCCTTTCTTGACAGCCACCAGGAGCAGGACATACCAAGGGAATAAATCACTTCACAGATGTCATCACGAAGTTTTGATGATGTGGTTGAGTATGTAAGGTGAAAACGGTCTTTGTCTTCAATGCAGCCATCTGTGTCAAATAACCCCTGGAGTAGAGCCCAACGCTGCTCGATAGATGCGGTTTTGTAAATATCTGGAATATATTTATCACCACATTTTGTCTGTGTTAACAGCTCGTCCAATTCAGGACAGATATCATATCCATGAAGCCTGTGATTGTCATCTCCGTGTTTTCTAAAAATCCATGAATTATTATCTTTATGCGCTTTAAATACATCAACATCAAGGCTTTTTGCTATTTCATTTGGAACAAACTCATTTCCACTTGAAATCTCTAAAGCATGAGTCCCACTTTTGCATCCATTTCCAAGAAATGCACCAAGTACATATGGGGCAGCTGGAAGGTCCGCCTTTGCGTATTCTACAGCATCATTCATCGGAAGTCTGAATCTATAAGATTTTCCTTCTCGTAGTCCTTTATTGTACATATCTGCCGTATTTAAAGTCTTTAATCCTTTTCTTCCAGCCTGATATACACTCCATAAATGTTCATCTGCCGCTTCCACAACTCTTCCATCCGCAAGATGCACTTCATAAATCTGTTTTTTGCCCTGAGGGTAAACACCAGTTACCTTTGTCGATTTTCCATGTCTGTCAAATAACATATCTCCAACTTTAATATCTCCTGCCGTTTTCCAGCCATCTGGAGTTGGAATTGGTGTATAAAGCGGATTTGCCTTTCCTTCACCGGTTTTTTGTTCCGCAATCTTTCCCTCATTCAGCGCAATTGCACCCATAATCTGCACTTTGTACGGTCTTAAACCAATGCTTCGGTAAGCCGCCTCTCCCACTGCTGCATACGCATCAGGCATAATCTGGTCCACGGTTTCGCCGTTTTTCAGCCTTAATTTAAACTCGTCTGTTTTGCCTTTCAGTTCACTGTCTGTCAGACGCTGCATGTTTTCCATCTTTGCATATATTTTATCTGCCATTTTTCTTAATCTCTTAATTTCTGACATTCTTTTTAAAATCTCCTTTTCGCATTTTTTAAGTTCGTTTCCAAGTCAGATACAATATGCCGGAATTTGAAAAGTTTTTTCGTTTTTAGTGAAATTTTTTATTTTTCTTTTTTGCACAAAAAAAAGAACCTGACTTTCGCCAGATTCCTTTTTGCAATTTTTACTTTTTACATAGAAACGATGCAGTTCAGGCCGACTTTTTTGTTCGTCTTTTTCCTGAGTCTGATACATACCTGACCATAGATTGGTCCGAATCTTAAATTGACACATTCCATTTCGCTGTCAATCACTGCCGTGACAGGGTCGCCCTTCTGTATGGTCTTTGCCTTATCTAGCACATCTTCTTTTTTTGCGTGTATTAGTGCAGAGCCAGACCCATCGCAGGCCTCAATATTGATTACCGCCTGTTCATTCTCTACCGTGATTTCCGCTATCCTGCCACAGACAATCTGTATGCAGGATAAATCGTTACCGGGAATTGTATATCCTTCCAACTCTTCAGAACTAAACGGTTCCAGCTCTTTTGCCGATTTTTTTATCTCCTCTTCCTTGACTGCCTTTGATTCAAGTGCCACAGAGATATTAACGCCGTTTGTGCTTCTTTCCTCTGAGGCATCAATCATCTCAAAAAGGTCAGACTCTCCATATAAAGTCTTGTCATATTTCATAAAAAAAACTCCTTTCTATCGTGCAGCCGCCCGAAGGTCTGCATACAGATTCATCATCTGCAGCATGTGTTCCGGATGTACGTTGATGATGTTTTCCGCTTTTTTATATGCCTCTGCTTTTGACTTGTCAGAAATTCCACCCCGGAATTCCTGATAAAACGAAAAAGCGTCCGTCATAAACGAGCCTTTGTCATTTGCTGCCCTGCAAAGTGCTTCATAAACAGCACTTCCCATCTTCTCCGCAAATTTTCCGCTGAATTTTACATTAAAATCGCTCAATGCTTTCATGCCGCTTACCTTAAATGACTCTATATCATTAGCAAACGTCTCAAACATTTTCCACGCAGCCTGAAAAACCGTTCCGGCATTCTTATATTCTTTCTGACGGTCAGACGGATTGAGCCGTGCCTCTTTCTCCGCTTCAGCGACAACAGCCAGGACGACCGTTTTATAAAATTCAGATGGATATTCAGCATGAATCCTGTTTGCTTCATCCATGCACGCTTTCCATCCATCATCGGTATCATTCTTTCTGACTGTATTGAACATCTTCCAGACCTCGCCAAAAACCTTATGTGCTTCTTTTTTATCAATTGTTCCCATATATTTTTCCACCTTTCTTTGTAAAGATAATTTCATTTTTAATATGCCAAAACCTTTTTATGTCAAAAAATCCGCCCGTTTTGCATATTAAACATAAAGAGAAAAAACCAGAAAGAAGGTGACACATGATGCCAGAAAATAAAGATGAACTGCTCAAAAAACAAAATGAAGAGATACAAAAACTAAAAAAAGAACTAAAACAAGCATCAAAACCGTCATCCATGTTCTCAGTTTTGAAAAACACGGTAAAGCGAAACGTACACGACTTTTTTATCCGTGAAGACAGAATGAAGAACATGGATTCAAAAATAAAAAACCTGGAAAAAGAACTGGCTAAGAAAGAGGAAGAACTGAACAAAACGTCAGCCGAACTATTTGCTGCTGTCAACCTCGGCGAGTCAGACACTACGAGAGACCGCAGCGATGAAAATAGCGGTGACAACCCAGAAAGTGAACCAGACTCCCCAACACAGGACGGACCAGTCTTCCCGCAGACTGCAGAGGATGCAGTCAAAGAGTATTTTGGCCCGATTGACCTAGCGCAGCTGGCTAGATACTATTACCCGGAGACATCAAAGCCTAAAACGTCAGAAGGCTTAGAGAGCCCGGACGAAGACCCAAACGCGGAGAAAGAAGAACCATCTTCTCAAATCAGCACGGAGCCTGAAAATATGGGCAATTCAGTCCCAGCCGACGCAAAGCCAAAAAGCCAGGAGCAGGCACCGCCTGTATTGAATAAGGAAGAAGCCGAAAAGGAACTTCCAATAACAGAGCCCAGACCCGAACCCGTTTTAAAAGAAATAAAGAAACCAGAAAAAACCGAAAAAAAAGAAAAAGATAATCAGGCTTCCGAAAGAAAAACCGCAGCCACAACGACTGCGCTTAGTCAGACAAAAGCCGTTGTCGACGCGGAGAATGCGCCTAAAGAGAAGACTCCTAAACCTCAGACTTCAACGAAGAACGCGGGTCTGAATCCCCGTTCGAAGTCAGGCAACGAGTCCAGCTTCGCTGGCGAGCTATCGATGAAATCTGGTAACGAGTCCTGCGAGGCAGGCGAGTTATCAATATCCGTCAAAAAAGCTGAAAAAAATGACGCGGCTTCACCCGGCCGGGCAAAAACAGATACCCCGAAAATCAATAAGAAAAACACATCTACACAAAACAAAGAGGAAAAGGGTTCAAAGCCGACACAACAGGAAAAACAGCCTGAGGTAAAACAATCAGAAACAGACGAACAGGTCAAGGGTTCCGCCGCTGTTACTACCACCGCCACTGTCGTTGACAAAAACGGAAAGAAAAAATCCAGAAAGGACCGAAGGAAGCAAAAAAAGAATACACAAAATCCAGAAGCACAATCTGCTGCAAAAACGGAAAACAATAATACAGTTGCAAATCCAGGACAGGAGAAACCGCTCTCAGAGCCAGATTTTACAGAATCTGCAGAGCTGGATATTGACCTGCCTGATGACTTTGGAATTGTCATGGAGCCCGAAGAGCCGTTGCCTTCCGATTTGCCGGATATCAATAGCGGCAGCGGAAATATTTTTGACGATTTATTTAACAGTGACAGTGATAACTGGGATGATTCGAATATTTAACGAAGAACGTTGAATGTGCTCACGGCACCTCAATATCGATGTTCAAAAAAAAGAAGCGGAATTTATTTTTGCTTCTTTTTTTTGTGTTGTTTTTGCGCACTTATTCTGCATATTGATTTTAAATCGTAATATTCAAAAGGAGGAATAAAATGAGAAACAGATGTATGTTTGAGAAGATGGCTGCTGGGATGGCACTGGCAGCGGCGGTGATGGCCGGCGCGGCGGTGCTGCCTGGAAGTGGGCATGGGCTGGTGATTAACGCTTATGCCGCAGATGTGAGTAATCAGAATAGTCAGAATATTTCGGGGGGGGTACTAGTACTGAGGATAAAATAGACAGCACTGAGAGTGATGTGGAAACTAGCGGGAACAGCGACGACGAAAGTGGACTTTACGACTTCAAGGATAACAAGACAACCGGGACCGTGACCATCACAAAGAAATGGGATGACGGACTGACCAATGCGGAACGTGAAATCCCGGATATGTATCTAAGCACCAAAAAGCCGAGCAAGAGCACGAAGGGATATACCGTCACGTTCCACGGAAACGGGCTGAAGTTCGCCGACGGGACTGACGAGAATATGGTGGTTTACAACTCTTCAGGGCAGATTGTGGAGGGGAGTTATAAAGAGGCGGTAGGGACCGGGGTTGCGTGGTATAGTGATAAGACATGTAAAAACAGGGTAGAGATTTCAGATGACGGCGTGCCACAGGTTGAACTGGCCGGGGACTTGGATTTGTGGGCGAAAGAGATGACGTTTGAGATTAAAGGATATAGTTCAGGAATAAAAAACAACAACGGATTCAATGCTGCGATTCCGGATACCGTGACCGAAGTCATCTTTACTGATGAAGTAAAGCCAAAAACGAAAGAAGTCATTGATGTTGATGCGGACGGAGATAGCGGCGTTGTTGCATGGCTGGATGATGATACCGGAACGGTTATGAAAGTATCTACGCAGATTCCGGGCGTAAAAGTGCAGGCAGCGACAGACAGTGAAAATATGTTTTACAGTAGAAGTAAACTTCAAAAAATCGATTTAAAGATGCTGGATACGCAGAATGTAATATATATGAACAACATGTTTAAGTGCTGTGCTGACTTATCTGACTTAAATGTTACAAGTTTGAATGCATCAAACGTAATAAACATGGACTATATGTTTGCTGGATGTATAAAACTTAAAAAAATAGATTGTTCAAGCATGGATGCAAAAAAAGTAACTTCTGCGATAAATATGTTTTGCTATTGCGAAAATTTGTCTAAACTAAGGCTTCCAACCTTTTCAGAAAAATTAGAGAAAATAAATAAACAAGACCCATATGCCTATGTGGCACCTTCTGGCGGTGGTTCGCGGGCCTATGGAATGTTTGAAAAATGCTATGAACTTACAGATATAGATTTAGCACCTTTAAATACATCAAACGTTACAGATATGAGTTACATGTTCTACGACTGCTTTGGTCTAACAAGTCTGGATTTAACTCCGCTGGATACTCAGAAGGTGGCGAATATGGAAGATATGTTCGCCGGCTGTTCTGGTCTGACTAGCCTGGATTTATCTCCGCTGGATACACAGAACGTGACGGATATGGGCGAAATGTTCTCTGGCTGCCGTGGCCTGACTAGCCTGGATTTGACGCCGCTGGATACGAAAAACGTGACGTATATGTATTCCATGTTCTACCGCTGTTACGGCCTGACCAGCCTGGATTTATCGCCATTGGATACGCAGAATGTGACGAGTATATATTCCATGTTCTCCGGCTGCTCCGGCCTGACTAGTCTGAATTTATCCTCGCTGGATACGCAGAACGTGACGAGTATGAGTAATATGTTCCGCGGCTGCGAGCGGCTGACCAGCTTGGATTTGACTCCGCTGGATACGCAGAACGTTACAAATATGAGTGAGATGTTTCGCGGCTGCCGCGGTCTGACAAGCTTGGATTTGACTCCGCTGAATACATCAAAGGTGACGGATATGAGTAACATGTTCTACAACTGCTCTGGCCTGACCAGTCTGGATTTGACGACGCTGGATACGCAGAAAGTGACAAATATGGGTGGGATGTTCAACTACTGCTCCGGCCTCACAAGCCTGGACTTAACGCCACTGGATACACAGACTGTAACGAATATGGGTTACATGTTCTGCCGCTGCTCTGGCCTGACCAGTCTGGATTTGACGACGCTGGATACGCAGAAGGTGACGTACATAGATGGTATGTTTTCCTGCTGTTCCGGTCTGACAAGTCTGGATTTATCGCCGCTAAATACGCAGAAGGTGACGAGTATGCGGAATATGTTCAGTGAATGCACCGCCCTCACCAGCCTCACCACCGGCACCAACTTCAAATTTGTTGGCACGGGTTATTATCTCTCCGGCACATGGCAGAACACCGCCGGTGGAACTTTCAACGGAAACTACAATACAGCGAATTTCCCTTCCAACGTTGCCGACACCTACACGAAAGTTTCATCTTAACAATCTCTATTATTTTATTTTCATATATTTTTAGGGCCCTTCCGTTTCCGGCAGGGCCCCTCTATTTAGCATCCTTTCGTCTTATCTTTTCACCTTATTTTTCACTTTTTTTTCTTTTTAGAACCACGATAGCCATAATTCCAATCATTCCAGCCATAACTACACCGGCGATTGCACCCGTATTTGTCATAGCCGCCGTTGGTACACCAACATCTTTAGTGTTTACAAAACTTATTTCAGTATCTTTATTAAGCGTTCCGCTTGCGTTCTTGCTCTCAACAGTGTATCCATTGCTTTCGCCATCAAGTTCTGTAACTGCATATTCTACGCCTTCAGGCACTTCTTTAAAGACAATCACATCTTTGTGTCCTAAGGTAAACTCTGCAATTCCGTTCTTAACAGCTACACTTCCGGCCTTTCCGTTCCTTGCGTAGGCCAGATTCCCCGGTACGCCATTTCCTGTTATGGACATTTGGAACTTAAACTGTTTTGTCTTGTCTCCCTGGTTTCCTTTGACTGTCTTTTTGACTGTCACTTTGTGGCTTGGGTTATATGTATTGACTACGTCCGCGGTACTTGCTTTTCCTTTGGTTATACTTCCCGAGTATTTACCGTTATTTGCTTCTGTGTAGCCAGACTGTACAATTTCTGTCACCGTCCACTTAACACCGGCCGGTATGTCTTTCATGTATATGCTTTCACCATGCTTTAAAGTAAATGATGCCGTACCGTCTTCAGCAAATGCAACAGTTCCTGTCTTTGTACCTTTGTTTCCATCAAGATTAAACGTTCCAGCCAGCGGCTTGCCGTCCTTTTCCAGTGCTACGGTAAATCTGAAATCCTGTGTCAGGTCCGCGCCATCGCCCTTCACTGTTTTTGTAACTTTTAAGTCTCCAACGTCTTCAATCGAATTGGTAATAGTGAACGATTTTGTCTTATCCTCTCTCACAGTCTTTATTTCAGACTTATAACCCGGCACATCAATTTCATTAACCTCGTAATCGCATTCTGTCGTACCGTCTTCTGCGTACTTATCCAGGTCTGTGAAGTCTGCCCGCCATTTTGTGTCAGCATCCAGTGTTGCTGTTGCAACAACATCTCCATCCTGTGTCAGCTGCACTGTAATACTGTCCGGTCTCATTCCTGCTGCGTTATCGTTATCATTCCAGGTCTTTTCAACATGAACATTTACCAGTTTATCTTCGTCTTTCGGGGTTTCCTTTCCAGTGTTCGTAAACGCCACAACAGCAACATCGTTTTTATTGATAGTCTCTTTCGCTGTTGTTAGTGCCTTGTTCACATCAAAGTTTTCTCCATGCTGCTGTGCTATCTGTGCTGCTCCACTTACGTCATATGACGAAATATAGTCCCCAGCCTCTTCTGATATCTGGTATTTGCATCCTGCCGGCAAATCGGAAAATGTAAATTCCTGGTTATCTGTAACAGACAATGTTACATCAGCCATGCCGGTAGCGTCAGACGTAAATTCTTTTTCACTCGTTCCATCTGAATATTTATATGAAAGGTTCTTATCAAGACTCCAAAAAGCAATATGCAATGTTGCATTTTTGCTTCCTGTGATATTTACAAATTGCTTCGTCAGTTTTAATACTCCATATTCTGCCGGATGTTCGGTTGAACTTCCACCGCCTGTTGATTTCGCATATGTATTTGTACACATGATTTCATGTGTCACATTAGCCTCAACAGCTCCGGAATATGTGTTTTCGTTTCCGCTTCCTGCCGTTCCTGTCCATGAAACACTATAATCTTCGTTCGGCTCCTCGGTGATTGTATAGTTTACCCCAGCAGGGATACCATCAATAACTGCCTTGTCTCCTCCTCCGAGGTACACAAGCCCTTCGCCGTCTTTGAACACAGTATCGCCGTACATTTTTTCTCCGGAAATCAGTTTTGTTAAATCAGCGTTATCTGATGAAAGTTTTACATTAAATTTAAAATACTGCTTGTCTCCAAGACTAGCATTTCCGGTTACAACAGCATAGTATCCAAATCCGTTTCCGCAGCCACTACTATCAGACTTGTATCCAAAAGTGACCGTGTCACCTTCCACATCAAATTCAACTGTTGTGCCGCTGCCGCCACCAAATTTCTGTGTTCCGTTTACTGATATTGCAGAGCGATAATCACCGTTCGCTGTATATTCAGGATGATTTCCTGTCCATGCGCAGACATAATCATAACTTACGCTTTCTCCTGCATATTTTAGCACAACATGTAATTGTGTAGAGCCTGGGATGGAAACCACATCATTTAAGTTAAGGTTATTTGCGTAGTTTCCACTCTGTACGCCCTCGTCATTGACATTTGGTGTATGTGCATATTTTTCTGCTCCGCTTTTACCTTTTACTTTTTTTGTCAGTTCTATCGTTCCGGTTTCCGGTGCCGGGTTTGTCTTTGATTTATTTGTGATGGTCAGTCCACCGCCACTTCCAGTCACTACTGCGTAATATCCATATCCATTTCCGCAGCCGCTTCCGTCGGACCTATATCCAAACGTAACAGTATCGCCAGACACATCAAACTCAACCGTCGTACCGCTGCCACCGCCAAACTTCTTTGTGCCATTTACTGATATCGCAGAACCATTGTTGTTCGATGCTGTATATGTCGGCTGGCTTCCTTCCCAGGCGCATACATAATCATAACTTGCACTTTCTCCGCCATATGTAAGCGTGACATGCAATTTATCTGCACCTGGAATGCTAATTACATCGTTCAGATTAAGATTATTCGCATAGTTTCCATTTTTAACGCCATCATCGCTGATATTCGGCGTATGAGAATACTTCGTTGTAGAAGTAACAGCAGGTTTTGCTCTGGTTCCGCTTCCAATAACCTCATAACCGGCTGGCACATTTTCTTCCCAACCGTAGTACGTGGCTTTGTCATCGGCAACAGTAAATATGTATTTCCATTCGTCACCATTCTTAACAAGGGTTACGTCTGTTGTTCCGTCTCCATCTTTATCCATGGTAAATGTTGAGTCATTTACTTTTTCCCATGTCCCGTTTTCTGTCGAATAAACCACATTACCGCCTGCTGCTGGTGCTGAATCTGTCGTCTCATTGTTTTCTGCTGCAGCATAAACCTTCGTATTTGCCAGACACAATATGCAAAGTGCGGTAAACAAAATCACTTTCAGTATACCTGGATTTTTTTTACATGCTTTTTTCACTTATTTTTCCTCCTGTCTTTTACTGCAGGCGGGCATTTGCCCGCCGCATCATGATTTAGAACTTTCTGTGTCTGTGTTTTTAGACAATTCATCCATTATGTTTGTGTCGTTTTTTGTTGTGATTTTGACATTTTCCGTAAGGCTCTTTTCTTCAAGCTCTGCCGTGTTCTCTGCAATGCTTTCAGAAATAGTCTTAGTACCAGAACCAAATCTTACTTTTTTCAGTCCGTCAATCGTAAATGTTCCATCTTTTTTGACAACTACTGTGTATGGCTTTTCATCCAGGTCATGGTCCTCTGGGGCCTTTGCCTCTCTTAAGATATATGTCCCAGGTTCCAGCCTATCGAACACAACAAGGCCTCCGTCCTCTGCCTTTCCTGAAACAGCAGTTTTATCAACGCTTGTACCATAGTCAGAAATGCCTGTCAAACTAAACTCTGCACCCTCAAGATAAATATTATCTCCATAAGTACTGCTCTTTAAGAACCTTATGCTATGGTATGGTTCGTTTTTTAAAACGTAATATCCATTTGCATCTTTTTCTTCCTCTTTTTCGCCGTCATAGATAACAGCAACACCCCTTTCATCTACTTTAACCTTCCATGGCTCTTTCTTTTGTATATACCCATCCGGGGCTTCTACTTCTGCAAGTTCGTATGTTCCAAGTTCAATATTCTCGAAATATACACGGCCAATATCCCCAGACGTTTCATACAGCAGATAATCATTCCCGTAATCGGACGTTCCTGAGAGCCTGAACTTTGCATTTTTGACGCTGCCGCTTGTCACACTGTTACGTTTTATAAACAGCAGATTCGCGTGGATTCTTGGCTTATCAGATACGATATAACTATCGTCAGCCTTTGTCAGGTTTGTAATTATCGCTTTTCCTTTTTCATTGATAGTCACTGTGTATGATTCTGTGTTGAGCTGCCAGTCGTCCGAACAATTTATTTCCTGAAGCAGATAGGTTCCTTTTTCTATTGTTAAAAATTCCATGCCTCCATTCTTGTCTGACACTCTTTCCTCGTTATAATCAGTACCATAATCAGATGTCCCTGCTAGTCTATATGTAATACCACTGATTGGCGTTTTCATGTCTGTTTCGTCAACTTTTTTTAGTTTTAAATCACCAGATACCCTATAATGTGCTTTTGTATAATCCTGATGATAAAACTGAGGCAGTTCTTCTGTACTACCATTATCACTAACAACCATGGCAGTTCTTTCTACATATATGTTGTTGTATGCAATCGGGTCAGTCTTTCCACTTTTGTCTTCTCCTGGCGCTTTCATATAAATATCAAAAGAAATAGATTCTTTTTCATTCATGACATAATCGCTGCCGTCTACACATTTACTTGCGTCAATTGCGATAGCTGTAGCTTTATCAATCCCGTATTTCTGGATGAACTCATCATACGGAATCCATACCGCACCACTATCAACTGTTTCTGACAGGTCGTGATGATTTTGAATATTCATGCTATCTATCTTTGAAAGATAAACAGCGGGTGATATATTCTTAAACAACAGGTTGTTAACATTTATACCGGTAAGGGTTCCTTTCCAGTCAGATGCTTTTGTTGGTGAGGTTTCTTCGGCTTTCTGATAAAAGTTTTCCAATGAATCAAAAAATATAACATCTTTTGACTTGGTTGAGGCATCATTTACCAGCCGTACCTGATAACTGTAGTCTTCATTAAGATGCACTGTTGTATCGTATGAATATTGTGTTGATGTAGAATTCTTTATCTGCTTCTTAAGTCCCGTAGAAGCAGCAAACAAAATATTGATATTGTAACGTGCTTCTGCATATTTAAACTTATTCGCGTCGGTTGCTTCATCAAGGTCAGTCATATATGACTTGTCTGTGATTTCTCCGCCATTATCAGGAAGACCCTCTCCTATCTTTTCGTTGCCTGATTCATAAGCTACTGAATTCAGAACATTTTTGCCATAATCATTAATAGAGTCATATGTATGTGACGTTTTGTATGTCATGATATACCTGCTATTCGTTTCATTATTGATTGACACAATAAGCATCGTCCTTCCTGAATTCTTAAAATTATCTATTGTTTCGTATGTATACTCTCCAATGCCGAGTTCTTCACCTGACGCATTCACCGTAATACTTGATGTATCTAAGATACTTCCGGCCGGCAGTAAATCGTAAAACTTGCCGCTCTCCTGCAGAATATAGTGAATACCATTGTTATCAACGTATTTTTCACCGAAATCAACTCTCCATGTGATGTCGAAGCTTGATTTTCTCTTTACATTCTTTGTTTGGATTATATCCTTCTTTATTTCAGACTCTCTCTTTACTTTCTGGATATAGTCTGTACCATCAACAGCCCTTTCAAAAAGGATGTCTTTATTTTGTGTTACAACAAAATTTGCTTCATTCCTTAACCTTACTTTACTTTTATCTGTTCCGATAATAGCTAAAACATTATCTGTTCTATTTAATGATACAATTGGATATAACTCGAACTTTGTATGATAATAGGCATTAGATGCTGTAAAACGCACACCCTTGACTCCTTTTGTAAATGCAACATTTTCGCCCGCTGCCGATTTAATGAGTGTATCATCAACATTTTCGTAATCTTTTCTTTGAAGGTCATATGTCGCAGCCTGTTTCCAGCTATCGTCACTCCATCTAACCCATATTGTGATATTATCTTCATCACTATAATTGGTAATAGGTGTCTCTACGAACGTATAGGAATTCGGATTAAATGTCGCATCATTCACTGTTGGCGTCCATTCAATATTCGTCAGTTCATAGTCTTCATTGTTAAGCCTGGTCCCTTCCAAATAAAACGTATCATCGGTGAACTTGTAATTCACTTTTTTCGTGCCATACAAGCCATTTGTTGCATCATCCACAGTTCCAGTCGCACCATCTGCCAACGTCCATGGATACGGATATGCATTTCCATATGTATGATACTTGAGATTATCAATCGTATCCTCATCTCCGGCGCAAAACTCTGCCAAAGTATAATCTGACACGTCTTCTGAACTTCTGACCACATTTCTTTTTCCATAAATACCTTCTTTCTCTGCCCAGAAATGACCGGTTGGAGCCTCATATTTAGGTGCCTCATACCACCAGTCTAATGAAGAACGGGCTATCGTATCCTCATCTACCTGGTCAATCGGGTCAACCGTTGCAACCACATCATTATGTACTTCATATCTTAAGTCTGATTGTACTTTCTCTTCAGCAAGTGACTTACTGTGCCTTGTTAATACATAATCATATCTATCCCCATAAGATGAGACATTGTCTACATGGTTTGTTTCCGTGTATTTGTCCTGTCCTGCAAACCTGTATCCGACAACGCTTCCCTCTAAAGACGAAAACGTATCGTCAAGATAAAAATTATACATAGAAGTATTTTTATTTATATAAGTTCGGATTGGCCAAACCAGATACAAATAATTATCTGCGCCTTCTGGTTTCTCTCCCCAGGAATCATTCCATTTTGAATACAGTGTTGGTGCTTTTTTCTGCGTATAAGAAATAGTTGCATGAGTGTCGATATATACGGGAACAGCATCAGCCTCTGCTGTTACAGTTGAAGCATCGTTTGTTGCATATACTTTTGCATGTACTTCTGTCGAGCCACCCATATCTACGTAATTCATAGTGTTTTTAGATGTTGAATATGATACTTCTATATATCCAGCCTCTCCTGTCGGGTATGGCTTGTAGTTATAGATAATCGCTTTGTTGTTTTCTTCATCAACAGAGTAAACAAAATCAGGGTTGTCGTCTGAGCTTAATTCTGACTCAAGGCTATATGGACAATCAAAAGTGTCCGCCCAGTTTCCATCGCGGTCTTTTAATATATGAAGAGGTACTTCAATCTTAAAAGCGCCCTTGTCTGTTGAAAATGTTCCTGACATCGTATAATCAATTCTGTAAACAAACATATGTCCTGAAGCTGAGTCGGATGGGCTCCATACATATTTGCCATCTGTCAGAGTTGCTCCACTCACAAAAGAAGCATTAAATTTATCGATTATAACAGGCGTGACGCTATCTTTTCCTTCGCTTCCGGTGTTATTTGCTTCTGTTACAATCGCCGGTCCCATAATGCTGAATGAGTCAACGCCAAATACCACAGTGTCTTTTTCTTTTGAACTATTAGTAATCTGTTCAACTGTTCCGTCATCCTTGATATGGGCAACAAATGTCTCATCCGGTTTCGGAGATGTGCCAAACAATGCATCTTTGAAAGCCATTTTTACTTTTACTTTCCCTTTTTCTGGTTCTATTTTTTCTCCATTATTGATAAAATATACATCGTAAGGGATATAAAACAGTTTTTGGTTGTTTCCTATCTTTACAGATTTCTCAACTTCGCTCATCGCTGTGTTGTAAGCGTCTGTGCCTTTTTGCAGTTTCTCCGCATAAAGTTCTGCTCCATCCGGCAACCCAGCATCGCTATTTGCGGTAGCTGTGATTGCAACGTCATCATCTTCATATGAATACGTTTTGCTGCTCTCATCTGAGTTATCCTTTTTATCCTCTTTTGCTTCGTCTTTTTCTGTTTTCAGGAATATAAAATCCCCAAACCCATCGGATAAGCTAAACTCAATACCTGAACTTGTTTTTTCGTAAGGTACTTTTTCCCATTGATTATCCTTCAATTCATGATAAAGCAGCGTGTCCTCTGTGATTGCCACTCCATCAAAATCAACATGGTAAACCCCATTACCTAATTCTGCCTCTCCATCAGTTTTGCAGATATTGATGTTCGTTGCCAAATCAACCGATACGTTCTTTCCAACTGCTTTTGCAATTACATCTGTCCCTGCCTTGATTTTGTCCTCAGAGCCCTCTGTCACTTGCAGCGTGTCTGTCTCTGGATATGCTGTCTCAGAAGTAACGTTGATGGATAAATCCTGACCTCCGATTCCGCCTTTCCATGAGAAATTGTTTATTTGTTCCACAACACTCAAGTCTTTATTGCTGTCTGACTTTTCTGGTGTTGATGCTGGCTCATCGGTAGTTATATTATCCGTGTCCGCGGTATCTGTGGTCTCCGTAGATTCTGGCCCAGTTTCGTGAACTTCTTTTTTGTTATTCTCGCTGGTTTCTGCCTCTTTTGCAAAAACAAATGTTCCATACGCATCATTTACTGTAAAAGTGATGTGCTTTATATTTTTCTCTTCATCATGAAACTGTGTGTACTCGAGTTGTTCCCATGTACCATCGTTTTTTTTATGATACAATACAGAATTATCTAAAAACGAAAAGTCTGTTGACGATAAAGTTATCAAACTCGGGCTGGAGAGCAATACGTCATTATCCTGCCCATCTTTGACTTTTAAGTCAAACATGGCGGATGAACCTTTTTTATTATCATTATACGTGCTATTGAGCGCATCTTCTTCATTTTTCTTCTGGTCGCCAAGTACTTCTCGAACGTCCAGTCTATACTCTGACTGGATTTCGCCTGCGTCATTCGACACCTCCATATCAATCAGACTGCCATTTGATAAGGCAACCTGGCACGAGGGATTTTTTATGACTGTCTGGTCGACCGCTCCACTGGCTTCTTCAACAATACCCTCATTTGTGTCATCTGTAGTGCTATTGCCGGCGCCATCGTCGAAATCACAAGAGACATCTGCATTTTGCGGGATATCAGCAGTTCCAGTCTCATCATTATTTATTAACCCTTGTGCTGAGTTCACCGAATTGTCCATAGGCAGCCCCTCTCCCTGCGCATCGTCTGAAGACCCTGTATCTTCTGCTATTGCATCTGGCTCAGTATCCATACCGCTTTGTTCCGATGTGATATCCGAGATAAAGTCCTCAGAAGCGAACACTGCAAGCGGCTGAGACAACGTAAGCGTTCCAGCAAGCAGCATCGCAACTACTTTCCGTCTTTTCATTTTGTCTTCCTCCTTTTTCGTAACGCCAATATTGCAGTAATCATTCCGGCTAATCCAATTCCGGCATACAGACATTCAAACGTGTCTACGCCTGTTCTGACTTTTTCTGCGGCAGATGATGTGCTTTTAGACACTGCGCCAACGTTTCCTGATGACCCAGGATTTCCTGCTGCACTTTTTCCTGTAGTATTATTTTTTCCTGTAGTCTTATTTTGTGTTTCAGTATCCTGTGCCGGCGTAGGGCTTTTTACCTTATTTACAAAACTACATGCCGCAGACTTTTCGCTGCTTCCGTTTGAGAAGACTACGGTATCGGCGTTCAGTTTTCCATCATCATCTTCTGTAACGAAAACTTCTGCCTGATATATCGTCTTATCATAATCGGTATTTTTGTTGTTTCCTTTTTTTTGATAAATTTTATATTTATAATCACCCGGCATGTCTATTGATACAGTAAAGCTCTTATTGTCTCCATCCGATAAATAGACAATAGAAGGAGACGCCTTATAAACACTATCTCCTTCAATCAAAACCGCGAATTTTTCCGTGCTTTCTCTTGCAGTACATGTTACTGGAAGAACTGCATTTACTTTTTCTGCCGCACAAACCGGTGTTGCCGTTAAGCAGATAGACGTCAAAATTAACGGTAAAGCATTTTTTACCATCTCTTCTCCTCCTTTAAAAAAAGCGTCCTGTTCCATATTTAATTGTGGAATCAGGACGCCTGCCATATATATGGCTCCAAATTTTAATAACTCGCCGTATCGGCTCGGTACCAGAATAAATACAACCAGCATGAAGCATGTTCCGAACAGGAATTCCCCGTTCTCCGTTGACTCTGAGACATCTTGCTGCTTCCAGCATGGCTCTCTCCCATCCTATGCTAATCTTTAACTGGCGACATTGCACCAAAAATCAGAGTTCTTTCAACGGTGTCAGGATATTTGCAAGTTGACAGACCAAGGATTTTTTCATCTTTGGCAGGTGTTGCGTCATCGTCCAGAAATAGCGCATGCTGCTTGATATAGTCCAAAGTTTCATCATCATTTTCTGTTGGGGCAAATATTGCAGGTTCCGTTGCCTCACATTCGAGCACTGCGAAAAAACGAAGTTTATATTTTTTCTCACCAACCGTGAGGGTTCCGCTGCTGTGTGAATCAAGATAGCCTTCTTTAAGATAATCATCAAGTGCTCCGAACATCATATCCTGTTCCATATGGTGTCCATACACCAACGAATAATAATCATCAAAATCCGGGTTATTTCTACTGTCAAGGAAGATACTTCCTGATAAAGAGTAATCACCGAACGGGTCTTTGTTTAGATATTCATTGTTATCTTTACCCTGCATGACCGGATAATCAATATTTGTGTTATCAACGGTCAGCCAGGCCACCATATTTTCTTTTATTTTTTTATTTGTTGCGTCATCGGTCTCATATCCCGGCTTATACTTCAAGATACTGTCGTCTGTCGCCTGCTGATATACCATATAACTGTCGTAAAGTCCATAAGACCCGAGCAGGAACAAGACCAGGCAAACAAGAAAAACAGTCTTATCAATCATATTGTCAATAAACCGGATTATCTTTCTTACCATCAGAAGCCTCTCCTTCTTATAAGGAATAAGAGTTTTCCGCATATCTTGGATTCCTTAATGCTGCCAATTTGGCGGCTGTCATCCGTATCAGAACGGAAATCGTTCATAACAAAGAACTCATTCTTTCCAACTTCAGTCGGATACTTCACTCCATCAGCACCAAATGTCTGATAAGTGATTTCTTCTGCCGGCTGATAGCCATCAACCGTATATCCGCCATCTTTTGGGAAATTAACCTCCTGACCTCCGACTGCAACAATTCTTCCAATCTTGGTTTTGCCGTTTTTATTTTTATACGCCACGACATCACCAGTTGTATACTCATCAAGTTTATAGACGATGCATAAATCCCCATCTTTTACAAAAGGAAACATATTATTTCCTGTCATCCGATAAAATCCAAGAACATATGTAAGGACTAAAAAGATAATCACGCCAAGAACTGCTATTTTTATAAGAAGTTTTATTAACGGATGTAACCGCTTCTTCTTTTTTTTAGCTTCGCTTTTTTCGTTTTCCGGGGTTACTTTTTCGTCTTTTTTGGGTTCTTTTTTTGGAATTTTTGACACCGCCTTTCTTAAATGCTATGTACGGCTGTGGAGGCGAGCCGAAGGCTCGCCGGAGCCGTAAAGTTAAAATTAATCAGAAAAGATTAGTCCTCTTCTTTCTTATTCTTTTTCATTACCAGCGTCTGACGGAAAATCCGTCAGCGCCCGACGCTTCTTTGGAAGCGCCGTAGTCACAATACCGGCACCACCAAGGAGTGTAACGACTGCGAACGGAGCGACAGCCAAGTCACCGCTGGCAAAACTCGCGTGTGACTGAGGCGGTTGCACCGAGTGGTGCCGCTGAAAAACTCAATCAGAACGGATTACTCATCCTCTTTCTTGTTTTTCTTCATTACCAGCGTCTGACGGAAAATCCGTCAGTGCCCGACGCTTCTTTGGAAGCGCCGTAGTTACAACGCCGGCACCACCAAGAATAGTTACAACTGCGAACGGGGCAACCGCCAAGCCGCGGCGAGTAAGAACTCGCCTGCGGCTGAGACTGGCGCGACGTGCGGCGCTATCAAAAACTTAATCAGAAAAGATTATTCTTCCTCTTTCTTATTTTTCTTCATTACCATAGTAACTACGCCAGCACCGCCAAGGAGTGTAACGACTGCAAACGGAGCGACAGCCATAATAACACCAGTTGGGATAACACCATCACGTGTATTCAGGTAACCAGTTGTAAGGTCTTTGGAAGCAATTGTTCCGTTAACTTCTGCGGAGATTGTATCTGCTTTAACATCTACAACCGGAGCGGCTGCTGTGTTTGCTGTGGATTTGTAATCTTCTGTATTCTCTGTTACAGCGTATGTTGTATCTTTTGCAAGACCCTGTACTGTAATCTGCTGGCCATGCTGCAGATAGAATTTCTGTGTTGCTTTACCAGCACCATCTGTTGTGATAGATGTAACGTTAGCCTGTCCAGCATTTGCATCAATTGTAGCGGCATTTGCTTTAGATGTAGCGTCTGCGTCATCAATAACAACATCGTATTTTGTATTTGGCTGAGCCTTGTCAATGTTCAGAGTAAACTCGAAGTACTTATCACGGGAAGCCTGGTTACCAGTAACCTGTTTTCTCAGTGTCAGGTCAGATGTATCATAGCTGTTTGTGAAGCCCTGGGATTTTGTTGCTACATAAGCACCTGCGGAACCGAAATCTGCACCTGCTGCAACATCTGGCTCGTCGTTCTCATTAGAATGAAGGACATATCCTGCGATTGTCAGTTTCTTTGTAAGTGCGCCATCTGTATCTGTAGAAGCATCGTTTACATACACATCAAGGACTCTTGTAAGGTCAGCGTCATTTGTGATAGCCTGGTTTGTACCGGACTCTGTGATAACATAACGGTAAACGCCTGGTTCTGTAAACTGTACTTTAGAAAAGTCAAGTGTAGCAGTTTTCAGTGCATATTTCTTTCCAGCTGCAAGGTCTTTTACATACTTATCTTTTGTTGTATCGTGTGTATCGGAACCATCGCCCTGCTTGAACACGATTTTATTTGCTTCTGCGCCTTCACCAACGCCTGCCATTGTGATTTTGTCTGCATCAACACCAGCGAGAACCTGGAATTTTTTGTCTGCAACACTGTAAGCTTTTGCATTACCTGCTGTTACTGCATAAGAGAATGTAGCATTCGGTACGTTTGCCTGACTGTCCATAACCAGGAATTTATCGAATGTAGTTGTTTTTGTTCCTTCAATTGTTGTACCATAGTTTGTACCTGCTGCAGCGAAAACCGGAGTTCCCATACCTGCTAATGCGGTAGCAGCCATAAGTGCTGTCATACCTGCCTTTGGTAAAATGTGTCTAATCTTTCTATTCTTATTCATATGTTTTTCTCTCCTTTTTCTTTATTATATTTTTGGGGCCTTTGGCCTTTCCATATGAAATTACATGTCACCAGCTGGACCGCTTTCGCTCTGGCGACTGACGACTGATTTGGTTTTATTTTTTTTGCCGTCTTTTTTTTTGCGGAGTGCTTTTCTCCTTTTAGGTTTTGATAACTCGCCAGCAAAGCCGGACTCGTAACTTGACTTCGAACGGGGATTCAGACCCACGTGCGAAGTTAAAACCGGAGCCTTTGACCCGCGGACGACTTTTGGTCAGCCGGGGATTCCCCGTTCTCCGTTGAGCATTTTCTTGTTTGCTTTTAGCTCTTTTTTTGCTCTATATTTAATATGCAAAATAATTAAAAAATGTGGTGTTTCTGTGAAAAATATTTTTTTGCTTTTTTAGCACTCCATGTTTTTATTTGAGCATTTTTAAATGCCTCTTACGTTTTGTTTGTATGCTCTATAATTAATATGCAAAATAATTCCAAGAGTGTGGCGTTTTTTTTGAAAAATTTTTTATTTTCTTTTGCAAAGCGATGGAGCGTATTTAGGCACTTGACAATACAAAAAAAGACGCAGCCATTACATAGCCACGTCTTCATGCTTTTCTTATCTCCTCTTCCTTACACCATACACCACACCGCAAACCGCAATGCATACAATAAGTAGCATCACAATCGTATTGGTCATGGATGACGTTGGGATTCCAACATTTTTCGTATTCACAAAAGAAACATTCACATCTGCCTTAACCACACCTGAAGCATTTTCGCTGCTGACGGTATATCCATCATTTTCTGCACCACTTTCTGTCACTTCATAACCAATGCCTGCCGGAATGTCTTTAAATGTGATTTCCTCTCCGTGTGCAAGTTTGAACTCTGCCTCGCTATTTGTTAAATCTATTTTTCCGTTTTCTTTTCCTTTTTTGTATTCTACCGCTGCCGGAAGGTCAATTCCATCTCCTGCCGTAAGTTTCAGGACAAAATCAAATTCTTTCGTTTTGTCTCCCTGGTTTCCTTTGACTGTTTTAGTAACAGAGATGCTGTACATTTCTTTATGCGTATTTACCACATTGACTTCTGCAGTTCCCTCAGGGATTACTCCGGAATATTTACCTTCATCTGATGCGGTATAGTACTTATATGGGTTCTCTGCGATTTCATATGAAGCACCGATTGGAAGACCTGAGATTACGATTGATTCGTTATGTTTTAATTCAAACGAAGCCTTTCCGTTTTCGTCAAATACGATTGTTCCGGTCTTTGTTCCGGCTTTGCTGTCAAGATTGTAAACACCTGTCACCGGCTGGCCACCTTTCTGAAGCGTGATGTTAAATTTAAATGCCTTGTCGGTTTCAGCCTTCTCACCTTCAACTGCTTTTGTTACCTTAATCGCTCCGGTTGATACAGCAGTATTTGTAACAGTGAAAAGTTTTATATTTTCGCCATTTTCATCAACAGTACTTTCTGTAATCTCGGAAGTATAGCCGTCAATTTTTTCTTCCTGAACAGAATATTTATATTCCGTTGTCCCGTCTTCCTGAAATACGTCCAGCCCGTCAAAATCAGCCTGCCATCCATTATCATTATTTAATGTAATGTTTTTAATGATATTCTCATCCTGCAGAAGGTATACAGTGATTGCAGCCGGTCTTGTTTTTGATTCGTTATCGCTCCATACTTTTTTGATTCTTATTTTTGTTGTTTTTGTCTCCGGAACATCAGGTTCTTTTCCGGTATTGATGAATGTAACAACTGCATTTTCATCTGCATCAACGATTTCTGTTCCAGTTGATAATGATTTGTTTACTTCATCGTTATTCTGTTTCTGCTGCACCGCATTCACAAAATCAGTGAGTTCATAAGATGCGGCATAACTATTCCCATCTTCTGTTATCTGATATTTGCTTCCCACTGGGAGTCCTTCAAAGATGACGGATTCTTTATCTTTCAGTTCAAAAGAAACATCTGCAGCACCAGTTTCATCAGAAGAGAAGACCGTTTCTGCTTCTCCTTTTTTGTATTTATATTCTGCATTTTCTTCCAGTCCTTCAAATGCTGCATGGAATACAAAGCTTTCCTCTGCTCCGTTTTTTGCCTCTTTTACTTCTTTTTTTACTGTTAAAGATTGTCTTTTTACTTCTTCTTTTGGTTTCTTTTTATTTACACATATTGCTGTTGCCTCGGCGTCTTTCGTGATGACTCCGGAATCTGCAGTCCAGGAAACTTCATAATCTGTATTTTCTGCTTCAGTAATTTTATAGGAAATTCCGGCTGGAAGGCCTGTCATTTTCACCTGTTGTCCGTTTGAAAGATAAAAAGAACCTTTACCGTTTTCTACAGTCACATCGCCATAATCCTTTTTTTCTGCAAGGGCTGCGGTCGTGCCAGCGTTGTCTGATGTGAATTCAATATCAAACTTAAACACATTATTATCTGTTGATTCTGTTCCGTCGGATTCTGTTACTTTTTTAGTAACGATTAAATTTCCTGTGTCAGGAATCGGTTCATCTGTAGCCACATTTGTTGCCATAAGGCCATTCTGGTTCTTATCGCTGTTGATAACAGCATAATATCCATAACCTTTTTCGCCGTCTTTTTCTGAATGAAATCCAAGCGTGATTGTATTGTCATTGAATGCATATTCTTTTGTATCTACTTTTCCAGTTATTTTTGTTCCTTTTGCAGTATCTCCTGCTGCCGTATAATCCGGATGGCTTCCGGTCCAGATAACAAGATAGTCTCCAGCAGCCAGGTCAGCCGTCAGTTTCATCATTATTGTGGAAGAGCCGGGAACTGAGAAAACTTTATTTGTGTCAACCCCGCCCGTGTAATTTCCGTTTTGCACCCCGTCGTTATCAATATTGGGAGTATGTGCATACTGGATGCTTACTGCCGGATTTTCTTTTGTTCCATATCCGTTTTCAACCTGATATCCGTCCGGGATATCTGTCTCCCATCCGTAATACATTGATGAATCGTCTGCAACATTAAAAATGTATCTCCATTCGTCACCTTCTTTAATCAGAGTGACATCAGTTTTGCCGTCCCCGTCTTTGTCCATCGTCCATGTTTTTTCATTAACCTTAACCCAGGTTCCTCCGACAGTGGAATAAACGGCATCGTCAGCAGACACAACAGATATTCCTGTTATAAATAAACATATTAAACTAAATAGTACTAAAAACACCTTCGCCAGGGAAGATTTCCCTGGCTTAGTATTATTGTTTCTTTTTATCATTTCACTTCGCTCCCATCTGTCGTATCTCCGAATCTGATTTTTTCCAGACCATCAATTGTAAATGTTCCGTCTTTTTTAAGAGTTACCTTGTAAGGCTTTTCATCAAGATAATGTCCTTCCGGCGCTTTTGTCTCCTTAAGTGTGTAAACACCAGGCTCCAGACCATCAAATACTACCAGTCCGCCATCTTCGGCTTTTCCTGACATAGCCGTCATATTTACATTTGTTCCGTAATCTGAGATTCCGGAAAGGTTAAATTCTGCACCTTCAAGATAAATATTATCGCCGTAAGTACTGCTCTTTAGGAATCTTACACTATGATAAGGTTCGTTCTCTATCTCGTAGATATCAGCATTGTTCATTTCAAGTTTCTTATCTCCGTCAAACATTGATACTCTGCCGTTTTCATCAATCTTTACGGTAAATACCGTTTTGTTTTTGATGTATCCTTCCGGAGCTTCAACTTCTTTCAGTTCATATGTTCCCATATCAATATTTTTAAATGAGACACGGCCAATCTTATTTGATTTGGCATACAGTGTATAATCATTATCGTAATCTGATATTCCTGTTAGTTTAAATACTGCCCCTTCAACACTTCCGTTTGTCACCGGATTGATTTTCTGAAAAACAATGTCAGCATGGTATCTTGGTTCGTCAGTAAGGACATACTCACCATTTTCTACTGCCAGTCCGGCAATCTCGACATTGCCTTTTCCGTCAATCACAACGGTATAGACATTTTTATCAAGCAGCCAGTCATCAGAACAGGAAACTTCCCTCAGTTCATATTTTCCTTTTTCTATTTCTTTAAAGTTTATTTTTCCTTTTTTATTGGAAGTACGCTCCTCATCATAGAATGTTCCATAATCTGATGTTCCTGTCAGTTTGTATGTAGCACCTTTTATTACACTTTCAACGTCTGTCGCATCAACTTTTTTAAAATCGAAATCCCCTGATACTCTATAATGTGCCTGAGTGTATTCCTGGTGATAAAACTGGTTTATCTCTTTTACTTCATTTCCGATTTCCTTGATTGCAGTCCTTCTTACGAAGATATTATTGTATGCCACCGGGTCTTTTTCCCCGCTGGTATCTTCTGAGGGTGCCTGCATATAGATTACAAAAGAAACAGATTCTTTTTCATCAAGCAGGAATTCTGAACCATCCTCACGCTTTGATGCGTCAATCGCAATTGCTGCTGCTTTATCAAAGCCATATTTCTTTTCAAATTCACTGAGCTCCAGCCATACCGGCTCCCCATTCAGAACTTCTCCCAAATCGTTATGTTCATTTGGATTCATGCTCTCAAGCTTTGAGAGATACACAACAGGTGCAGCTCCTTTCTGCTCTATCTGTGACACATCCACACTTTTCAGCGCTCCATGCCAGTCAGATTTAAGCGTTGGCTTGCTCTGGCCTTCATTCTGATAGAAGTTTTCAAGTGAATCAAAGAAAACAATATCTTTTGCTTTTGTTGAAGAATCGTTTGTCATTCTGACTTTATAACTGTACCACTCGTTTTTGTGTACGACTTCATTGTAAGAATAAGATTTTGAAGTTGAATTCTTAACCTGTTTCTTTAATCCGGTAACTGCTGCCACCGGGAAGTTTACTTCATAACGGGCTTCAGAGTATACAAACTTTTCTGCATCGGTGTCAGGGTCAATATCTTTCAGAATTTCTTTGTCAGTGATATTCCCTCCATCATCCGGAAATCCTTCACCAATTCTTGTATTTCCCGACTCATACACAACTGAGTTTAGCAGGTTTCTTCCATAATCATTAATAGAATTATAATCATGTGAAGTATTGTACTGCATAGCGTATTCATTTTTTGTCGGACTTGAAATCGTTACTGTAAGAAGTATTCTTCCGGAATTTTTATAGTTATATGTCAGACTATAATCATATTCTCCTTTTCCAAGGGGGATTCCCGATTCAGTCACAACCAGTGAGTCAGCATTAAAGTCGCATCCTGTCGGAAGCAGGTCGTAAAATTTTCCGCTGTTCTGATAAATGTAATGTATGCCTTTATCATCTATATACTTTTCCTGAAAATTCACGTTCCAGGTTACTTCAAATCTTGATTCCCTTTTTATATTTTCTGTTTTTACGACATCTTTTTTGATTTCTGACTCTCGTGTTACTTTCTGTACGTAATCAGTACCCTGAGTGTGTCTGTTGAGCATCGTTTTATCTCCCTGCGTCACGATATAATCAATTTCATTGGTTACTGCTATTTTTTCCGGTTTGCTTTTTAATATTTCCTGCATATGTTCCGTTCTGTAAAGAACCAGTTCCGGATAAATATTCAGTTCTGTGTAGAAATAAGCGTGAGAGCATTTATATTCCAGTGCTTTGACGCCTGCATTAAATTCAATTATCCTTCCGTCAGTATTCTTGATATATTTATTATTGATATTTTCATACATCTTATTATTTAGATTATATGTTGCAGCTTTATTCCATCCATCTGCTGTTCTTACGAACACATCAATATTATCACTGTCATTGAATCCGGAAGTTTTCTTTTTGGATTTAAATGTGTAAGTTGATTCATCAAAAGTCGCGTCTTTGATTACCGGTATTACTTCTGCTCTTCCAATATCATAATCTGCATCATCAAGTTTTGTTCCTTCAATTGATATTCCATTATCTATCAGGTCATAATCCACTTTCTTTTGCCAGTATAGTCCATTTAGTGCATCATCAACTGTTCCGGTTGCTCCATCAGCAAGAGTGTAAGCATACGGTGCACCATCGCATATTGCACGGTATTTCAAATATGAAAGGGAATCAATCTCTCCGCTTTCAAATTCTCCAAGAGCATAGTTTGAAATATCTTCAGAACTTTCAACCCTTGTATATTCACCATACACACCATATTTTTCAGCCCAGAAATCGCCATCACCTCCAAAATATTTTGGCGCTTCATAAAACCAGTCATATGAAGAAGTTGCCTTTGAATCTTCATCAACCCGGTCAATCGGGCTTACTGTCGCTTCAATATCATTATGGATAAAATATCTTTCTTTATTGTTGGTCAATTCATCTGCTTTTGCTTTATTATATCTTGTCAATACATAATCATATCTATCACCATACATTGAGATACCTGTAATGGTGCTTTCCTGGCTAAATTCCGTCTGTCCAAAGAACTTATATCCGATTACCTCGCTATCCATCTCTGTTGGGATGTCACTTAAAGAGAAATCATAGATTGAAGTATTCTTATTGACATATGACCTGATTGGCCATACAAGATAATAATAGTTTTCTGCGCCTGCCGGCTTCTCGCCCCAGGCTTCGTTCCACTCTCTATATAATGTAGGCTTCTTTTTCTGTGTGTAAGCGATTGTTGCATGTGTATCAATATAAACCTCATCAGCTTCTGATTCTTTCGTTACTGTTGATGATTCATTTGTTGCATACACTTTCGCATGAACTTTTGTTGATGCTCCCATGTCAAGATACTGCATTGTATCTTTTGTGGTTTCATAAGAGAATTCTACATAGCCAGCTTCACCTGTCGGATATGGTTTATAGTTATAGATTGTAACCTTATTATTTTCTTCATCTATCTCATAGACAAAATCAGGATTATCTTCCTCTGTCACTTCCGACCTTAACCAGTAAGGACAGTTAAACGTATCAGCCCAGTTTCCATCTTTATCTTTTAGGATATGCAGCGGGAGTTCTATTTTAAAGGCTCCAATATCTGTTGAAAATGTACCTGACATTGTGTAATTTACACGGTAAATAAACGAATGTCCTTTCGTCGGGTCTGATGGATTCCAGACATTTTTACCGTCTGCATTTTCTGCACCGCTGACAAATGACACCTGGAATTCGCTGATATCAACAGGGATAACACTTCCTGTTGGGTCTGCATCAGGATTTTCCTGGGTGTTGCCTGCAGCCGCATCTTCCTCTGTAACCTGAGGTTCTTCTGAAATATTTTCTGTATTCACAGTCAAATCTTCAATATTTTCTTCTGAATCTTGAACCGCAGTATCGTTTTTTGGTGCATCTGTCGTATTAGGTTCGTCATTTACCGTTAGGTCTTCACTTATCTCTGCAAAAACAAAACTTCCAAGACCTTCAGCAGACACAAATTCAACTTTCTGCCCTCCGTTTTCGTCGCTTCCTGCTGTAAATGTCAGTTCTTCCATATCTCCATTTTCTTTTTGGTGATATAACTTTAGACCTTTCAACGCTGAGATATCAGCCATATTTAAGGAAATTTTATAAGAAATATTCTTTTCTTTTTCTTCTCCATTTTTGTCCTTTCGGCTTACATCAAATCCAAATTTTACCGAAGCACACGAGTTTACCGCCATTGCGGAAATTTTTGTTTCTAATTCTTTTTTTGCTTCTTTTTCTGTTTCTTTAATATCCAGAATATCAGAAGCATCCATTTTAGAGCCGCTTTCACATGACAGCTTAGCTGTTATATCAGTTTCATTAATTCTGCCAGTCCACTGCAGCGACTGCACCGTTGCTTCCTGTTCTTCAGTGTCAAATACGCTTAAATCTTCCGTGCTGCCATCTGAGAACATATCGCCGCCAGAGTCGTCGTAGTTTATGTCAATGTCTTCCTGAGGTGCTGAGGACTCTTCTAGTTCTGTGGATTCATCTGATATTTCTGGCTCTGCAGCAGGCTCTTCCTGGACTTCTTCAGAAGGTTCCTCCTGAACCACAGTTTCCACATCAGATTCGCTGGCGTATATTGAAACTGGCTGCGATATTGGAGACACAGCCATCAGTCCCGCCATCAGCATAGCGACAACCTTGTTTCTTTTTACCATTTTATTTTATTTCCACCTTCTTTTTAATTTTTGCGGGCTTTTTTCTTGCCTTATATTTAATATGCCGAAAAAATATCCCAACATATATAATATGCAGAAAAAATAAAACAAAGAACAAAAAAAAGGAGCGAAAATTATTTTCGCTCCAAAAAATTTGGCTTAATCAGATTTTCGTATATGTATCAGCTACATTACCCGGGATTTCTTTGGCGTCGAACTCTTCTCTCGCAGAGTTAACCCAGGTTCCGGTCAGACCGTGAACCGTACCGTAGAATGCAAAATTTTCTCCAAGAGTTAAAGTTTTCAGGCTTCGCAGGTTAGAAAATGTCCAGTTCATATTTGTTACTTTTGATGTATCAAAATTCGATAAATCAAGCGAGGTTAAAGCATAACACATATTAAACATATTACAGACATTAGTTACATTTGGCGTTTTGAATGATGACATGTCTATTGATTTGAGAAGGCTGCATCCATAGAATATCTGCTCCATATTTATCACGTTTTCTGTTGAAAAAGACGATAAGTCTACTGAAACCAGGCTGGAACATGAGGAAAACATATACTGCATCATTTTTGCCTTTGCTGTATTGAATTTAGACACATCTATAGTCGCAACTTTAGAACATCCGCAGAACATATGATTGAATGATGTTGATTTTGATGTGTTAAATTTGGACACGTCCAGTTCAGTCACGCTCTTACATTGATAGAACATTTCTCCAAATGTTGATGCATTTGATGTATCAAAATTTGAAACATCTATAATTGCAAGGCTTTTGCATCCAGAAAACATTCCAATAAATGTTGTCACATTTCCGGTAGAAAATCCAGAGACATCTGCAACCTGAAGATTACTGCAGCCATAAAACATATAACCCATTCCTTTTACTTTTGATGTCTTGAAACTTCTTAAATCCAGATTTTTTAATTTAGTGCATGAATTAAACATATCATTCATATTTACCACGTTTTGAGTATTGAATTTTGATACATCTATTTCTTCCAGATTTCTACAGTCCCAGAACATTGAGTTCATATACACAACTTTTGCTGTATTAAATGAGGAGATATTTAAGGTCGTTAAATTTCCGCACCCTTTAAACATTGAACTCATATTTTCAGTGTTTGATGTATTAAATGATGACAAATCAAGATTTGCAATGCTGCTACAGCTTTTAAACATGTTTCCCATCTCTTCCACTTTTGATGTATCAATATTATCAAACTCTATTGAATTTAAATTTGATTTGTTTCCAAACATAACTTCGCAATCTGAATTAAACTGAATCGGGATTCCTTCAATCTGAGTGGATACCTTCATTATATTACCTTCAGTCCATGCCACTACTCCACCATCATTATCTTCATCAACATTTATAATTTCAGCTTCATCAGGCATTTCCTCATCAGTAAATATTACAGATGTCATATTGTCAGGTATTGCATTATTGAATTCTGTTCCAGTTTTTGTAACAAATGTGACAGCTCTCGCATACAGATTAATATCTCCATCAAGCTGCAAATCTGGTATTCCCGTACTTGATACATTGACTTTATTGATGCATTCCGGTTCAGTATACCAGAAGGCATATGCTTCCCCTGGAACTTTGTATTGTCCGCCAATGATATTCATACTGCTATTGAACAGCATCTCGTTTTCAGTGCTGCCATCAGCAAACGTCATCCCATTTCCGTGAAATATAACAGTATATCCGCTGACATTTTTTCTCGGCTTTTTCGTACTTATCTCTATATTTGGAATGTTTCGGTCTTCTTCCTTTTTTCCGTCTTTCCAGCGCTTAACAAAAGTTATCGTACCTTCTTTTTTCGCATCCCTGAAATTGTAAATAAGGCTATCTTCTGTTGTTTCGCTGCTGGCATACACATCATCTGAGATTCCTGCATAACATATTGCTGATGCAATCGGAATCATAAAAAAAGCCGCTTTTCGTATTATATTTGATAATTTTTTTTGCATTTTTCTCTCCTTTTTTCAAAAAAAGAACAGGCAAAAACCGGCACTCTCGCACCGGTTCTTACACTCATCTTTTTTCTTCAGAATGTATTTCAATTTCAACCTTGATATCCTCTGGAGAGATTGTTTTTTTTGTTTCTTTTGGGGCTTCCTTTGTTTTTTCGCCTGATGCAGGCGTTCCTTCCTGCATCAGATATCCGGTAATATATTCCATATTGCTTGACAGAATAAATTTACTGTCATCACTGTCTGGAATATCAAATTCATTTTTAATCTCCTGCATTTCATCAGTATCTCTCACAAAGATGAGGTCTGCTTTCTGCGGATTTTTTGTGAATTCACCGGTTGCCATGACATTTGCTTCAACTAGACGGCTTAAAGACATGGTTTTGGAACCAGCTGCTCGCCCTACCTGATTCAGCATACCGCTAAGACTTCTGGAAGCCACGTTTTCCTGAGCTTTTTCATTCATCCAGAGGATTTCACGGTTTTTGATATCAATGATATACATTGATGCCTGAGTCGCATTCGTATCCAGAATAAATCTGTTTACGACTGTTGCAGGTTCAAAGGTCTCACCCATATCATCATCTGTTCTCTTCATGACCCCGAAACATGTATGTGGCTGCTCTGAAAATTTCTGTCCAGTATAACTGTTTACCTGTGGAATAGCATATGCAATTCCTCTTGCTTTCAGCTTTTCAATATCCATGTCAATGAATTCGGCACGGCCATCTCCATTACATGGGCCACCATCCTGCACGTCACCGGAATAAATGAAACCTTCACAGGAATATTCTCCATTCCAGCCGCAGAAATCAACGATATTCATGTTTTTATCGCAGAAAGCTACAGTCAGGTCAATATCGACACGGTGTCCAGAATAGGAATTGTCACATTTCTGGCCTTCTGCAAGATTTGTCCAGCTGGTAAAGAACCTCATCTTGTTCCAATCTTCTGCAATCGGCATCTTGGAGCCGGAGGTCATGCCTCCCACCGCTCCTGAATTATCACGAATATCTGTCGGGATTTTTACGGTAGCGATTGCATCACTCATAAACACTTTACCCATCGGCTTTTTGCCGACAAATTTTTCCGACATTCCTTTCATCGCGATATTAACGGCCTCTTCAATCTGTTCTGCTGTAAAGCCTTTTCGGTTTTTATTAACGCTTCTTACCACTTTTCCGGTCTTTCCCTTAAAGAAGCGTTCTTCTTCGTCATGGTCTCTCATCTCAATATTACCGATTGCTCCGGTTACAGTTGCAATCCCGGCTTTTGCTGAAACTCTTTTCATTGCGTCAAGAACAACCTGCTCCTTACCCTGCTCAATACCCATACGATACAGCTTGTCAAAGCGACGCATGAACTCACCTGGCATTTTCGCAGATTCCTTTACTGCGAGTTCAACATTCCCGGCTTTAACGGCCTCTTCCAGTCTTCTCGCCGGACGGTCAATCTTCATTCCGCTCTGGATGATGATAATTGCCTGCTTTACATTATCGTATTTTGCAGCCTTCCATGCTGGGTCTGAGATATGAAGACGCTTAAACAGTCGGCTCCATTCTTCGTCATGTCCATGCATGAAGTTAGAAAGTTTTTCTCCACTTCCTCTGTCCATTTCCGCCAGGTTATCCATCACAAAACGCCTTCCTGTTCTTCCAAGCGCAAAATCAGGCATATCCTCTTTTGTATCTTTAAGCGCAATTGCTCCATATGGGTCACGTGCTGCACCAATTCTCTGCAGTGATTTAAACGCCGCATACCTCAGCAGGTCTGCCGGCTGTTTCATAAACTTAGCGGTATGCAGTGAATTTTCGGAAAGTTCCTCCACCATCATTGCACAGGCAACAGCATTCTCGCGGTTCTTTGTTGCAGCATTATCAATCAGGGCATTAATTTTTCCCGGATTCTCTTTTACATACTCCATGATAAACTCACGCTGTTCTTTTGAGTATGCGATTACTGATTTCACTGCCATTTCAAAAGTAGCGTCAAGGTCTTCTCGGCTTCCAGTCATAAGAACTCTTCTCATAGGCTGCCCGATGAATGGATAGGACTTCTTTTCTTTCATATATTCTTTTGGCTCCAGCTGCAGTCCGGATAAACCATAAATAACCTGGTCGATAAAGTATTCCGCATGACTTCTTTCCATACATCCTTCAGGAAAATCCGGATAAAACGGCTTCGGCTGTTTACCTGTTCCGATTACTTCTGACAGCATGGCAAAATTGTCTTCATAAAAATCCTTGATATCCTCAGCATCTGCTTTTGCAAGTGCGCGCAGCTGTTCTGTTGTAAGAGGAAATCCAATGGAAATGAAATTTGCAGCAACAGTTGCTGCGAGGCTCAGGTTATCATTATCTTTCTGCTCCGGAAGGATTACTTTACCCTGCATTTCATAATATTTTTTCATAATTGTTTTATTCATATTTTTTTCTCCTTTTTGTTTTAGATGTATGTTTTGAGCCGCAAAAAAAAGCAGCCAGGAACGGCTGCGTCACGGAAACACCAGAAATATCAGAAACATCTGAAATACTTAGGGATTTCAGGAAGATTGACTTTCTTTTCTGCGAGATGTTTTTTCTTCGTATATCGAAGGCCGAGCCGCAACGTCATTTTGTTCTTGACTTGGAATGCCAGACCGGCATCTCAAGTTTCTGTATATTTAATATGCTGAAAAAAATTACAATGGATTGTTTTTTACGTATTTTTTTTATTATTTTTTTCGAATTAGAAAGCCGCCTGCAGTACGCAGACGGCTGAAGTTTTTGTGTGTTAGGTTTTTCTCACTGTGAGAAAAAGTTCTTGCGGCAATGATACCGCGAGCTATGCTCGCGTGTGCCAAGCCTCGTAAAGGCTGACAAGCGACGACGAAGTCGGAGTGTAGTACCTCGTAGAGGCTGACAAGCGAAGCCGTAAGGCTGAGTGCAGAGCGCGGTCGGGATTTCCGGCTCCCCGTACACTTTAGCAACTGATTACTTACAGCAATCCACCTCCGACGGCAAGCATGGGCGTCGGTTTCCCCGTCCATCGATGATTTCTTACCGCAGTGTTTTTCTCACCGCAGCGCTTTTCTCACGGTGAGAAAAGTACTGCACACTCCGTGTTGAGAAAGTACTTTCTCAGCATTCGAATTCTTTTCTCAGCATATCCAATTCTTCAAGCAGTTCCTCCTTTGTTTTTCTCCTTTTTGGGGACTCTCTTTTCTTTCCGCTGAACATTGTTATGTCTTTGTTTCTCTTTATCTTTTCATAATTTCTTCTTTCTTTTGCTTCCCACTGATGCCTATAGCGGTTCCCGGAGTTATCTTTCCATCCAGTAGAGTGATATCCGCCAAATTCTTCATCCGGCCAGATGCTTTTAAAAGATTTATCCTTTACCTTCACAAATCTTCTATATTCTTCTTCAGCCTCCATGGCGTACGCAGCGCGAGCACGCTGAATATATCTTGCGTCATCTCGCCATGGGTAGCATTTGTGCTGGTTCCGGCCCTGTCTTTCTTTGTGTCTTTTTTCTGCCTGCATTTTATAATAATGTCGAATGTCTGTTTTTATCTCAGACTGCCTAATATATTCAGCATTGACTTTATCGCGAAGATTTCTAACGTCATAGTTTGGCTGCTCTGATGTATCTAACCAAAAAAGATAGTTATTGATTTTCCATTCATCATTAATGCTTTTGTAATGAAGACGTGAAATAGGATAGTGGTACATGGTATACATTATTTCATCGTACGTCGAATCGTAAAGGTCTTTTCTCATGAGACCATTTAACGCCTGGTCGTCCATATATTTATTATTATATCTGCCTGCTATAGGCTCCCCCTCAAAATTACATACTGGACGATTGTACCTTGCAAGAAAGCATACCAGCTCCCTTTCTGTGTCAAATATCTTTTCGTCCTTGACTATATACCTCTTTCCCTCAACATCGTATCCAAGCACTGTTGACAAATGAATTTTCGGAGGATTTATTTTATACATATTTTTTCTCCTTTCTTTTCTATTTAGATGTAAATAATATGCTGATTTTTTAGAAACAAAAAAACGAGCGACAAAAAAAATCGCTCGTATACATCTTGTTTTGACAAAATGTTTCACGTGAAACATTTTTAGACATTATTTTTTTCTCACGGTGAGAAAATATCACCTTCCAATCTCATCATGCGCAGGCATCGGCATTGAATGTGATAAAGGTTTTGAAAGGTTTTGACCTCCTCCTTTGTCCTTATCCTGTCCAAAATCAAATTGTTTTCTTGTGATGTCATCTGCTGTATTAATCAGCCTCTCTGCTTTATTTAAAATCTCGCCAGGCATTCTGAATGCTTTGCTTGTATACCTTTTTGCCAGAAGAGCAAAGTGAATTCCTTTTTCAAGGTCCTGGCCGCCATACATATTCCTGCCATTTGTTCCAACGATAGACTGTGCAGTCTGTCCCAGTTCATTCACTGACATAGCCATTCCAACAGCAGCGTCTCCGGCTCGCGATATTGCTTCCGATGTCTGCCCGTGTACTTTTCTTCTTCCAAGAAAGCCTTTTTTAACGACATCCCAGCTCATCCCATTTTCCTTGAGTTCTTTTTTAGCCTCCTGCCTGAGCGCGTACCTGTATTTTGAGGCTTGTCGGTCTTTTTTTATTGCAGGCCCTATTGCTCCAATATTTTTTGCTAGTGTTGCGGCCCTTCTAAAAAAATTTCCGGGGCTGTTTCCTACACTTTCCATATGCATATAAGAGCGCCTGAACTCTTCTAAATCCATATATTTTTTCCTCCTTTCTTTTCTTTCTATTTTTACACGCCATATTTTCTCACGGTGAGAAAACATGCAATATGGCTCCGCGAGTTGTGCTCGCGTGTACCCATCACATAGAGGCTGGGCACAGTATAACTTTTTGCCGCTGACAAATGAAGCCGTAAAGCTGAATGCAGGTCGCGGACGGGGATGCAAATCTGCATTCGAAGTTAAAGTCGGAACATTTGGCCTACGGACGACTTCTTGTCAGCCGCATCCTCTCTTTGTCAGTTTGTACCAATCTTAACTTTCTCACGGTGAGAAAATCGGTGAGAAAATTACTATATGCATCTTTTTTTTTCGATGCACCTTTTTTTGCCAAACTGTTTTTCTCACCGTGAGAAAAATTCCCCGTTTGCTATACAAGAGCAGCTTTCACTGAAAACATATGTATTTCAGGTAGCAGAAGAATCCGATTAGCACGCCTGTTTTTCTTTCCTTCTAACCAAATCAACTTTTCCACCTTTTGAAACAATACATTTTTCAATGTTGTCTTCTGATGGGATATTGAACATTGCTTCTTTCAGAATCCTTTCCAGGATACCCCTTAAACCTCTTGCACCTGTTTTCTTTTTGATTGTCTCTTTGGCAATTTCTTTTAATGCTTCTGGTGTGAACTCTAATTCTACACCATCATACTTAAAGATTTCCTTATACTGGTTAACGATACAATCTTTTGGTTCAGTAAGGATTTTCATCATTGCCTCTTCATCCAGTTCATCAAGTGAGACGACAACCGGAACCCTTCCGATAAATTCTGGAATGAAGCCATACTGCACAAGGTCTTCCGTTGTAACAAGCTTTAACGCTTCCCCGATTTCTTTTTCTTTTTCTTTCTCTACGTTTGAACCGAACCCGATAGCAGTATTTTTTGTCGCTGTCCTTTTATTGACGATTTCTTCCATACCTGGGAAGGCTCCTCCGCAAATAAATAAAATATTCTCTGTATTTACCGGAATACATCTTTCATTCGGATTCTTTCTTCCGCCTGACTGTGCAACGTTTGCAATAGTGCCTTCAATCAGCTTCAGCAGTGCCTGCTGGACACCTTCTCCAGACGGGTCTTTCGTAAGGCTTGCCCCGACATTGGATTTCGCAATCTTATCAACCTCGTCAAGAAAAATGATTCCATGCTCGGCCTTATTAACATCTCCATCTGCAGCCTGAATCAATTTGAGAACTACATTCTCAACGTCATCACCCACGTAACCTGCCTCGGTGAGAGAGGTACAGTCAGCGATTGCAAATGGCACATCAAGCATTTTGGCGATGGTCTGGGCTAATAATGTTTTTCCACTTCCAGTTGGACCCATAAGAAGAATGTTGCTCTTGTTAATCTTTACATCGGAATCAATATCCATTCGTTTATAATGATTATACACAGCAATTGACATCGCAATTTTTGCGTCATCCTGACCAATGATGTATTTATCAAGCTCATGTTTCATCTCTCTTGGGGTCATCCTTCTGCCTTTCTTATTTGCAGAAATGTTTTCAATGTTTTTATATGTTTTACCGTATAAAATCTTAACGCATTCTTCACAGATAAGGCATCCATTAAGAGAAGAGCGATAAGCGCGTTTTGGTTTTATAATTTCTTCTCCGCAAAAGTTACATACCGGTTTATTATTTGACTGCATAGTTTTTACCTCCATTGTTTTCTACTTTTACTATGCAGATTTTTTGATTTACTGAAAAAATTTGCGGAAATATTTTTTCTCACCGATTTTCTCACGGTGAGAAAAACAATCTCATAAGCATTACCTTCCTCGGTCTACTTCCTCAATCACACTTTTTACCTTCACAATCTTTGGTTTTGATTTTTCTGGATAAAGCCTCGGTGACTCCCCGCTCTGGTTAGAAGTAGTTTCTGCTCCGGAATTCTCATCCATGCCGGAAACATCTTCTGCTTCTTTTTCTTCATCCTCTTCCAGCTCCAGACCAAAATCTTCCTCCTCATATTCTTTATCCGGCTCAACGCCTGAAGCAGTAGCAGTGTCCCCTGCCTTCTTCTGACGGTACGCGGCAAGCCTTTCTGCTGCCTGTCGTCTCTGTTCTTCAGTCATAACTCTTTTTTTCTTCTTCATAGAAAGCAATTCTCTTGGTGCTTCATATATTTTTGATACTACTTTTCCATTTACTTTTCCTACCTCGATTACTTTCCATGCTTCAGATTCTGCTACATATTTATCAAGCCTTCGCATAATATGATATTCAGTTGTAAATATCTGCATTTTTTTTGAATTTCCTGACATACAGATATGAGTTTCTCTTTCATCTTTATTTCTTTCTATAGCCATATTTTTTTCTCCTTTAAAAAAAATAAGTATTCAGTCATCTACAATATGCTGAATACTCACCTTTTTTTGTTGTTTTTTTCTTTTTCTCACGGTGAGAAATTTATCGACGGGTGAAAAACTGCGGTCGCCTTCGATAACTTCCCGACTTTGCCGGAGTCGTTACCAAGCCTCGTAGAGGCTGACAAGCAAAGCCGTAAGGCTGAGTACAGAGAATAAATATGATACCTCCCCGGCTTTGCCGGCGTCGGTACCAGAGCACGCTTGATAACTCGCCTGCCTCGCAGGACTCGTTGCCTAACTTCGAACAGGGATTCAAACCCGCGTGCGAAGTTAAAGTTAAAACCGGAACATTTGACCCGCGGACGACTTTTCGTCGGCCGGGGACTTCCCGTTCTCCGTTAATCTCAATCCGGCAAAGGCTTCAGCTTTATCGTGAATCTGAATAAAATTGATATTTTTTAATGCTTTTTTATTGATTTTCTTTATTTTTTATCATATAATTTATTTAATCAAAATATTAAACTATAAAATACATTTTACAGAATAGGAGAATAGTTGTGAGAAAAGGAATAGTCTTATCATCTATTTTTGAAAAGGGTGGAACAGGGAAATCAACTATCACATACAATCTCGCTTATTATTTAAGCCAAAAATATAAAGTACTTGTCATTGACCTCGACGGACAGTCTGCTGACATTACATACTTCATGCTCGGAGAAGATAAGCTGAAATCCAGAGACAGTATGAAAACAATAAAATCCGTTTTTGAAAATTCAATGACTCTTGACAATGTAATTCTCACAGTCAAAGATAATCTTGATTTAATTCCAGCCAACACATATGTAACAGACTTATCACCGGCATACAAGACATCTGTTTTTAAAAATATCATACGGCGGCTTAAAGAAGAATATGATTTTATATTTATAGATGTCTCACCGAGCCCGAATCATGGTCACGTATTATGCCTGAGTGTAACAGACTACCTTATTCCAATTACCGTACTTGATGCTGCTTGTATAACTGCATTAATGTCTCTCGATGAGAGCGTATATGAGGTACAGGATGCATCAAATCCGAAACTGAAATATTTGGGCATCGTAGTCAATAAATATGATAATAGAACAAACATCTCAAAAACTGTACTAAACCAATTAAATAGGCTCACCAAGGAACTTGGGACTTCTATTTTTAAAACAAAAATTCATCAGAATGTAAGCCTTAGCGAGCAAACTCTTTTTCATCAAAGTATTTTTGAATACTTAACACGCAACAAGGCTGCCGCAAAAGCAGCAAAAGAATATGCCTCTCTTGCGGAAGAAATTTTATCACGTATATCCCAAATAGAAGGAGATGAGCTTAATGTCTAAAGATTTATTCGCCAATATGGATGAACCGTCGTTCACAAGGAGAAAGTTTCCTCAGCTGGAAGAGGAGAAGAGGGAAGCAGAACTCATTGAACAGGCAAAGGAAAATAATAACTTAATCACTCTGCCTATTACACAGCTTGTCATGGACCCCGACAATGAATCTATTTTTGGTAAAATAGAGCTTGGTTCAATCGTCAACTTTTCTTCTGAAATTGAGCATAATGGGTTCAAAGGTGCCATCATGGCTTATCCAATAGATACAGATGATGGAAAAAAATATCAGATTGAATCCGGACATCGTCGTTTTCTTGCTGCGAAAGAGGCCGGGTTGGAAGAATTACCTGTTATTGTAACAGAACCTCCGTTATCTGACACCGAAAGAAAAATCCGCTTAATTGATATGAATATGCAGAACCGTGACCTAAAACCCTCAGTTTTAGCAAATGTTGCTTCTGTGCTGCTGGATAATATCACAGCAGAAGAAGAGAAGGATGGCGTGCCTGCAAAAAAAGATTTAGTTTATGGACTTGTTGCCAGAAAAATGAATACTTCTCCGAAGACGATATACAGATATCAATCCTTGAACAAATTGATTCCCAAACTCAAAGAATTTGCAGACGAAGGGGTGTCCTGGACAGCTTTAACACAGGCAGCGAAATTGCCGGAAGACAAGCAAGAATTAATAGCACTGGCCATATCAAACGAATTAGTAGAAAATCAAGCCGAAAATATAACAAGACCTTGGATTATTTCTTTAATCGCAAGGACATCTGGACAAACCGACGAGCCAAAGTCAAAGACTATAGTAAGAAGCAGGAGCGGTGCAAAGATTATTTCCAAATGTGCAAAGGATTTTGACTATATCTTCAGCGGAAATGCTACATTCAAGGATTCTGAAAAGAAGCAGGCGTTCGACGATTTAGTGGAATTGCGTGATAAACTCAATAAAAAGATATCAGAACTTGGTAACGAGATATTCTAATTTTTTTCATATTTACTCACGGTGAGAAAACAAAAAAAAAGAAGAGAAGAGGAGCATGTATCCTTTTCTCTTCTTTTTTTACGCTTGGTCCCTATTTAATAAAGCCCTTTCATACTCATCAAAATCATAATCTCGCTGATGAAAATTATTAAATTTATTTTGTTTTTTACCATTTTCTTTTTTAACCGGCAAATCGTAATTTTCTTTGATAGCCTTAATCATAAATCCGACTAAATTATCAATAGCATTAGTAGAAGAGGAGGCTACCATATATGCCTTTTCAATTTTTTGAATATCATATTCCGCAGCTTTGCATATGACACCTATGTCATCATACGACAATTCTTCTTTTATAAGTGTTTTAACTTTAAAGAAAAGTTCAAATTGTTCCTCCTGGCTTAACTGCGATTTACTCTTCTTAGTTGCTTCTGTTTTTTTCTCTTCTTCATTTTCTTTATTTCCGAGTTCCACAAAAAAAGTAATCGCGTAAACTTTTCCACCATGACCAGCCTTTTTAGGTTCATACGAAACAAATGTTCCGTTGTCCACTCTATTGATTTCTTTCACGGCAACCTCTATGACTTTCCTTCGGAACTCATACCAATCAGAAAAGCTTTTTTCCGTTGCCTTTTCTACAGCTTTATCATAATCAGGAGTAGGAGAGCCAGCCAACACTTTCTGCACCGCGCTAGTCTCTGCATTTACGACGCCTAACGACAGCTTTAATTCAGACAATCCAATTTCTATTTTATAATGTCCTTTTGTCGCCTCTTTTTTAGTATATTTTGCTACACCAGGTTTTTTCATATTATAACACTCTGACAGTAATATCTCATGTAGACGTAGTGCATAAACACTATTATATGCCAGTATAACAGGGAGGTCCAAAACCGTAAAAGGAGCCTCTTGTGTTAAATATTTTTTTAGCTCATAATTAAATTTGACTGTAAAGGTTCCTTTTTCATACTGGGCCATTGAAATTAATGATATGTATTTGAATGTTTTTATATCATCATTTACAAAACCAATCGTCCTAGATGTCATAGCCGCTGCTGCTTTATTTAATTGTGTATAAAAACTTCCTCCAGATACTCTCAATAATTCTCTGAGTTCTGCAGCCTTTATCGAACAAACCAATCCGCCAGTCTCGCCTTCATCATTATATTGCCGCTTCTGTAGTTTTGAGAGAACAATATTTAACAATTTTTGTTCCATTAATGAGGCCTTGTACTTACTATCTATTAATGTATTTGATTTTGAAAACAGGTCTCCATGGCATTCATATAATACATCAGTATTTTCTTCTTTTTTTCTCAATTTGTCACACTCCAATTTAGACTGGATTTTCTCCAAAATGAACGGTAAACTAATAGGTATTATATCAGCGCAGGCAAAAAAAAGCAACCAAAACTCCAAAATGAACGGTAAAGACTCTTACCGTCCAAATATGGAGTGTACATTTTACTCTTTGGGCGACTCCACATTTAGACGTAAAAAAAACTCCATATTCAAACGGAAGTAATTTACTATCCCGTTCAAATATGGAGTAAATTTTGTATTTGATATTTTTTTTGACCGTCCAAATATGGAGTTTATAGATTAGATTTCTCTGAAAATTAACATATAACCATATACGCTCCATATTTAGACGGGATAGACAAGCTTAATCATGTCGGCATATTTATTTTACTTCTTCAAAATATTAAATTACCGCTTTGTAAACGTAATCCATGGGATTTTTCATGAATAAACGATACGTAAAGTGTACTATTTTTTGCTTCTTTATTCTTGATATAAAAATTCTTGATATAAAAAGCTCCATATTTGAACGGTTTTAGATTTTTTACTTCCGTACAAAAAAGGAGTCCATCTATTATTTGTTATAAAAAATGCTCCATATTTGGACGGAATATTTTTTCAACTCCATTTTTAGACGGTTAAGCAATTGAATTTTTCTCCACATATGGCCGGGATACAATGACAAAAAGCTCTTATTTTGGACGGAAGTTACAAAATATCTATAAAAATACGGTTTTTGCGCCAGATTTATCCGCTAATTCCTCCAAAAAACTACCTTTTCATATCAGAAAAACAACTCCATTTTTAGACGGTTGTCGCTCCTTTATCATTTCGTAAGTTTATCCACATAAATACGTAAGTTCATCCGTAAACCTACGCTAAAAAGTCCTAGAAGCCTTGCAAATAGTGGCATTTGTAGCATATAATAAATAAATGAAACTTATGTTGTTATTATATATAATAAAACAACCTCCATTTTTCAAAGTTCAAAAGAGTAGAAGAGTAGTGTCATACAAAAAACATATGACAAAAAGAGGGTATGCCTTTGTTGATAACTCACGCTTTGCGTTCGTGATAACTCCCCGGCTTTGCCGGAGTCGTTACCAGAATAAATATAACCAGCACGAAGTGCGGCAAGCGAAGCCGTAAGGCTGAGTGTAGTGCACGAACGGGGATTCAAACCCACATGCGAAGTTAAAACCGGAACATTTGGCCCGCGGACGACTCTTTGTTCATGGGAGGGTTGTTACAAACAGCCCTTCCATGACGGCAAGCCTGGCCGGGAACTTTCCGTTCTCCGTTAAAACTATCGAGTTAAGTAATTATACTCGATACTTATCAAAAATACCACCTATGATTTTCTTAACTCAACAATCAGTGGCGGTATTTTTTACGAGAAATGGACGCTCTGGGACTCGAACCCAGGACCGACCGGTTATGAGCCGGTTGCTCTAACCAACTGAGCTAAGCGTCCATATAATTAATGCTATATTTAATTTAATTTTAAATCCACTAATCCGGCTCATACCTTCCGGTTACTCGCCAAATCTGTGACTCTGTCACATCTTTTTCTTCGCACGCCTTCGGCGTTGAGCCGGTTGCTCTAACCAACTGAGCTAAGTATGGTAACGGTGACTTTATGCAATGCCATAGGCTTTAAGCCATGTGCAAGATTGTTTTTATCTTGTTACATATATAGTATGCTGAATAAATATTGTTTTTGACGAAAAAAGAAAAAATATTTTATTTTTTTTGGTAACTCGGGCTTAGCGGGGCCCGTTACAGAACTCCGAACGTGGATTCTGGCTCACGTGCAAAGCTGAAAAGGATTGCTATAAGCGGTCAGACCCCGAACAGTCTGGTTGTCCATCGGTTCGGAGGTTGCTTGACGTGTGCGGGGAGTCAGAAACTCCGTCAACGCCTGGTGGCGGTGAACTTATGTTCAACGAATCATTACCGTCATTTTTCGGTTCCTCATTCAGCCACTGTATACAATCATCAAGAGCATCGTCGTAATTATTGAAGACACCTCCAGAAGGGGAATTGTAAACGGCATCATATGTTTCTATAGGATTTTCCCAATCATAGTCTACGTCGAACTCGTAGGACTCATGCACCAACAACGGGGCCAGTTCCTCAACAGACATTTGCCGAATGCGGTCAAGATTTCGAATATGTTTCTTCCGTTCCAATTTTATTTTTCCTCCTTTTTTTTGCTTTTCGTTACGCTGCTTGACATGGTAATAGTAATAAACAGTTGCAGATGTATACTTTCCAAAGAAAAAATCATTTTTTATATTGTTTTTAAGCAAAAAACCATAACTTTGTCATAGCGTTATCAATAGCATTATCATTTATTTATGGAAACTATATTTAGAAGCAGTGGTTTCTACATCTATACGACAAACCCAGATTTTTCAAATAGATGTATAGAAAAGGCCTGAAAATCACATATTTTTGTAATTTTTTAGCCTTTTCTTACAAGCAAGCAGTCGCCGTATCTTGCGACAAGAAATCACCATTCTAGTTCTGAGAAATCTTTAATATATCTTTCTTCCCTGCCAAAGTCTTGTCTCATTTGGTCCACATACGCATTGTATTGCGCAACCATTTGTGACTTTATTGTCTGTACTTTATCCAATAATTCCTGATTATCTGGATTATTTGTTTCAATTCCTTTTAATACATTGATGATATCATTCCCGAACGCATATTCGTCGCATGCTTCAAGCAATTCTGACCAACAGCCTTGTTTTGCCTCAGGCAATCTTTCTTTATATGCAATATACAAAAAATCATCTTTGAATGTGTGGTTATGGAATGGGCCCGGTTCATATATCATATCCACGACACCTGCTGTCTCCATATATCCGTTCTTTTTGTAGTTAGAAATGCGTACATAACTTTTAGGCAAGTCTTCCGGCTTTATTTTTGTTTTCCGCCCGCTTTTCCATCCGGAGTATAAATAGCCTCCAGGAATCTCAAAGTGCATATACACAGATTTATCATGCCGTAGCCGCATTTCCTTTTCTTTTAAAAACTCCTTTGCACTTTTAAGATTTCCGTTTGGCATTGTTCCTCTCACAGAAAACCTTATCCCGGGAAAATCTTCATTTTTATCTTTTGCGGATTCGGAAAACATTTGAAAAGCAAATCTGTCTTTTAATTCAGCGACAGTTTCTTTTGTGATTTCCCCGTATACTGTACATGGGATAAGCCTGTCTGCAGGGGCTTTTCTAACAGGCACCAGTGAATCGTAACTACAATTATAGAATTTGCTTGCAAATCTTCTTTTTGCCATGTTGAGCTCTCCTCCTGCATCCTGCGTTATTTTTCGTTGTTCGTTGTTTCTGTTGTTTCATCTTGGATATCGAAACTTGAATAGTTTTCTTTCAGATAACCTGCCAATGTACTGATTAAGATGACTGTCATTACAAGCGCAAGCATCACTTTAAAAAATTGTTCCATTTGTGAGTTCAAAATTATCGCCTCCTTATTGTCGTATGACCGGCTGTGCCGGCCTCTTCACATACAATATGCCGATTTTCTGCAAAAAAGGAAACGATGCTTTATCGTATCGGTTCTTCTCACCGTGAGAAGAACCGCATATAAAGATTACGCTGCGACCATCATTTTAGCCTCTACTACATCCGTTTTAAGAATACTTTTAATTGGGACCAGATATCCGGAAGCACCCTCTCCCATCTTTCTCCATGTCACCCTAAGTGATTTCGCCTTATCCTGGTCTGCCTCCATTTCAGCAATAAACGCTCTGAATTTTTTCGGGTCCAGTACAAATGCTTCACCTGTATGGTCTAACAGGTAAATGATGTGGTCTGCCTTTGTTCTTGCAAAGCATCCCGGGTTTCTGTGTGAGAATTTCTCATAAGCCAGATTTCCTGTCCTGTGTGCCATAGTATCGGTTTTGATTTCAGCAGTGGACACATGGCCATCTGCATAAACGATTTCAAAATCAATATCATCATCGATTCCACGTCTTGTATTGCTAATATCTCTGACGTCTACAACACTTTTATATTTTCTCAGATGTCTGGCAATACGCTCTTCGCCCCTTTTTCCATAATCCAAATCACGTACAAAACTTCTTCCCTGTGTTTCCCATAATGTCCTTTTTTCTGCTTTCTTTGTCATAATACTTACAACTCCTTTTCGGTTCTTTTTTTTGTTGTAAGTAATATGTTTAAAAACAAGGCGGGCGTGATTTTTTTGCGAGTTATTATTCTACGGATTTCCTATAGGCATGTTTTTTCTCACGGTGAGAAAACGTCTATGAGAAATCTATATTTCTGGCTGTGTTTCCGTTCGCCAGCCTTTCCACTTTTTTCTTTTTATCTATATTTTTCATATTTCTTTTGACGATTTAATTCACAAACAACGAAAGGGGAATATTTTATGGAAATCTTAAAAGAACTGTTAAAGGAAAATGAAGCGATTTATGAGGTCACATGCTGTGCGAGCAAATCAACGTATATCATCGGACCTGTTGTTGAAGATATCAACCGAGATATTGATTTGTCCGGATGTATTGAAGAGACATTGCACAGAATGCTTGAAAACGGATGCCTGGATTCCGATATCTTCTGTGTACTGAGCGCAACAAAGGAAGATACAAAACAGGAGCAGCATGAAAGTGACTATTACATTGACCTTGGATATGTAATCTGCGACTTTTATCCGACTGGTATCGTTGCAACTGGAATCTGTTACGAGCAGCCGATGGTTGCTTATACAGTACATTATTGGGATACTGTATTATGCAAGAATTTTACAGTTAAGGAAGATGCGACAGATGAAGAATTACTGCAGGCAATGGGTGACAAATTTGGATTCAATACAGAAGAATATATTGTCAATGATGTTCGCGATGATGGCACCTTGCTTGGAGTGCAGGACGTACTTGATGATACGCTCTTGTTCGTTTTGAAGCGAAAATTCGAGGCAATATCCAAAGACATCGCAGCATAAAAGCAATAAGCAGCGGGAACGATAATCTTTCCGCTGCTTTTTTTTGTCTTTTCTTCTAGAACGCTATATGTTATTGTATCCTTTTTTCAGGTGCTCTTTTGCGATAGCCAAAATGTCTTGTGGTGCGTTTCTTCCCTCTGCGTTATAGTATCTCTTAACCTGCCCCGGCCTGGCAATCAGTTTTGTTACCATCTTTCCGGTTCTCTGATTATGTACAACGATGATTCCGGTGTCTGTCACAGAATGGATTTCCGGCCCGTTTGGATGTTCTCTATCTACGACGAAACTATCCACAACATTTCCTTCGCCGATTACATCTGAAATCATGGATTCTCTCGTATATCTGTTTTCTTTGTAGTGTTCGCTGACTATACATACCGCCTCCTGTACTGCTGCTTGTTTCCTGTGTCAGAGACAATATGCTGAAAAATGCAGTGCATTTTGCGACGACAAAACAAAACGCCGGCAAGTTACTGCCGGCGTTTCTCGTTCTCACTCCTCTCTTTTTCTGGCTATCTTGTTTCTTTTGCGCTTTTTAAAACGGCTCATCTACCACCAGCAGACCATATCCTTTTTCTTTTCGTTTATATAGAATGCTCAGCGTGTCATCACGGTCAGAGTCACGGAATACATAAAAGTCATGGTCTGTATACTCCATCTCTACACAAGCCTCTTCTCTGGACATTACCTCTGCAGCAATCATCTTCTCGCGGTCAATCATCTTAACCATCTGCGCAGCGTCATATGTAGATGTGCATGCATCAGCTACCTCTGTAGCATCAGCCTCGCGGATGGTCTTACTGCCGGCTCTTTTTCTTCCTTTTTCCTTCATTTTTTTTACTCTCTCTGCTGCAATATCAACAGCATCATTCATTGCTTTATATAAGTCATCATCCGTAACTTCTGCCCTTACTACATTTCCATTGAACTTAACGGTGACTTCTGCCCTTTTTGCATTGATTTTTCCTTTTTTTGCAGACACCAGAACCGCGGCAGAAGCATCGTCTCCAACCAGGCGCTCAATCTTTTTGATTTTTTCTTCTGCTGCGTCTTTAATCCCTTCTGTTAATGTAAAATTCTTTCCTGAAATTGTAAGTCTCATAAACGAGTCCTCCTTCGTATTTGTTTTTGTATATGTAGTATGCCGAAAAAACACGAATGGTTAATTTTTTTGCGAAAAAAACTAAAAAAAGAACAAGCACAAAAATGTACTTGTTCTTTTCTGTATAATTAGCAAAACCGCAGCTGTCCGCTTTCTTCGGTTGTGACTGGAGTCTCAGCCTTTATCAGCAACACAGCCGCATCGGCTTTCTTTGGCACAACGGTTTCAATGTTCTCTACTACCGGGACCATCTTTTTAGCCAATGCCATCAAGCGGAAATATTCAGCAGTTTCACCCTCTTCCTTTTCGCTTGAAGCGTAGTTTCTGATAGCCGTTGACAACATTTCAAAAGAAACAAAACGGTATCTACTTATCGGGTTTCTATTTGACACATTTTCAAGAACATAGGGATTATCACCAGCATCAGGACGGTATGAAACGAATTCATAAACAATCCCATTGAGCCGGCATCCAACTCTGTATCCTTCTTCGTTAAGACCCATATCCTTTAATACGGTCAGCATGTCTGTATTTGCAACCTTCTTTGATTCGTTCAGGGTTGCAATACGTGCACGGATATCTCTTCTGGCCTCATTCACTGCTGCAGAAGACCTGATATCCTCTATACCGAGCATTTCTGCTTTATCTGCAAGCTCGTGAATCTCCTGGAGTGCTTCGCGAATCATCATGTTAACGCCGTCTTCAAATGGAACAGAAAACATATATCCTTTGAGGTCAGAGAACTCCGTCATTCCATTCTTGAGGCTTTTAAGGACATAATAAAAGCCCAGTTCATCCATAGCGCCCATCTCGTAAAAATCTGCCGGAAGTCCGTACGCCGGGCATACCTCCGCAAACATAGTCTTGTCTGTATCCTCAACGAATACCGGTCTTACTCTCTTCTTTGTTGTAAACATTTTACCCATAATAAGGCTCCTTTCTTTGTATCAAAAATTTTATACAAGTTTAATATGCAAAACGCACGGAGTCTTAAAAAAAGCAGCCGCACAACAGCCAGACAGTTTCTCATTGTTTTCCCATTGCTGCCTGCATGCTACGCCACTCTATTCCTACACCCAGCCTATTGCCAGTATTTGTGCTAGAGACAAACCAATATGGAGTGTATAAGTATTTTGTAATGGCTCAAATCTTCACATCTTTACTTGCTTTTCAAGCAAGTAAATCTGAAAGATTTAGAGCGTCGCTGAATAGGCTTACGCCTATTCGCTCCCAGTTTTTCATGCTGCGACATGTGCGTAATTCTACGGTGCTTTATTGGTTATTGGCTAACGCTCAGTAGTCAGTCGTATACACTAGGTATCTGGCATTTGTTTCGGTGAACTGGCGTTCACCTACACCAGACGCTGTGGCAGTCGTTAAGTTGCCGGGTTTTGTGTTCCACAACGTTTAACATACGAAAAAAGTAACACTTTGTCGATAAATTTGAGCTTGCGCCATATGACCCCGGCAATAGGAGTGAGCTGAGCGGGTTGACATAGTTTCTCCTATGAAGGAATATGAAGAAAAAATAACTACAAAAAGAGTTATTTTTCCAGAAAAACTATGCCAATCCACACTCAGCCCACTCCAAAAAGTAATGACACCCGTATAATGAGTCGTTCGCCTCGCATATCATGACGGCTTTGAATAGTCGCTGTTATTAGCAGCGCATGCCTTATTGCAGTGAGTCTTGCGACTCTCTGCGGATGTGGTCATATAAGTCACCTTATATTTTTCGCCGCCCCTCACATCCTTCACTTTCGTTCATTAAGCATGTTCAGGATACTTAACTTATGAAGAAGACATTCTTTTCTTCTCTGTTCTTCCGCATAGGTTAAGCATCCTCGGCATTCGCAGCAATTGCGTGCGAGCCCCCGCGTCCTACGTTTAACCCTATATTTATTTCTGAATATACGTGTTTTTCAACATCTAGACATTGCAACGTGTCCTTAGGCTTATTGAGGTCCTGAAACGCGCCTTAACCCCTTTGGTGCCCCAGCTGATTCAAAGCCTTATCTGCTGGTCCCCGCCGACTTCTTGCCGCTCGGCCGTTCACTTAACGTTGTTTTAGTAATTGTTGATGATATCTCCTTTTTAACTGATAAATTGTTATCCAGGAAGATATTGGTATTCTTTTGTTGCTATTTTTTCTTTCTTTTTTTGGCAACAAAAAAACACCCGTCAAACGCTGCGTCTGCAGCACCCGTGGAATCCACGGCAATCCCTGCTGTATTACTACAGCAGCATCTCGTTTCTCATCACGCTCCGGTTCGTCCGTTTGCGCCCTGTACTGATAACAGGTGATGCCTCATGATTTTATTTTTTATTTAAAATCCCATAAAACCGCCGGTCTTATATGACCAGGTTGCAACGGAATCATGGTCTTCGTTAACGAGTTTCTTTTGCATCATTTTTTCGGTGCAATTCCAATATGCTAAATAAAATAAAAAAAAGTGCGAAAAATAAAAATATTTTTTTCGAAAAATAAACACTGAAAAATATTCTATATAAAAAATAAAAAAGACGGCTTTTTGAGCCGTCTAAGCATGTTTTTTCTTATTTTGCAAAGGAAAAGATTAACGCGATGATTCCAACTATCAAAAGAATCATCAGCGCTGCCGTAATTAGCCCACTTGCTGCCAGAAGAATCATAGCGACCGGAAAAAAGATAAAAGAAAGGATTAATTTTCCGACACTCCATGCCAGCTTAATTGCAAGCCAGAAAAAATCTACGACAACAGCAAACATTAAAATAATAAAAATTGTACTTAACATATTGATTACCTCCCCTGTTTAGAAAAAAATAAAAGGGGATTATCTTATATCCCCTCTGAAAAAATCAAATTTTTTCAAGTGTTAGTCTAAGTGTCTTTCCGCTTAATTTAACACTCATCTCAACATGGCCATCCGCAACATACATAAGTGTTCCATCAACAATTTTGCTAGAACTATACCCAAGCAGTTCGTCATGCATTTCATAAGATGCGATGCCAAGGTCCGAATCTGTCTCTAATGTGATGTCTTTGAGCTCAAGCTCGTTTCCATCCGGTCTCTGAACATTAACGTCCATTTTATTACCCATGATAGATACGAACACATTTTCAACATAATCGGCCTCTACTGTAAAACGATTGCTGGTGATATCAATGACCTTCCACATACCATCAAAAGACACTTCTTCTGAATAGTCATCGTTTTTCTCCCTTGAGAACACCTCATCGTTTCCATCCGGCCCTGCTTTATGCAGGGTTTCTGTCACGTTGTTATAATCCATTGTGACTACATCCTTATCTAATGCTTCCAGGAAGCTTACAGATAAGTTGTCTGCATACCATTTGCCCTGTGTAAATACAACATCTCCAGGCTTAGCATCGTCTGTAAAACGAATGTAATAATCGCCATCATCTTTTAACTCAACAACGGCTTCTCTTTCATTCCATGTTCCATACCATGTTCCGACAACGCTATTGGATACATATGACTCCATAGCGGTTTCTTCCGGTGTTGGGTCTTTTGCAAAAGTCTGAACTGGAGACAGTGCAACAACAGAAGCAGCGATAACAACAGTGACCATTTTTTTTGTGATTTTTTTCATTTTTTTTCTTCCTTTCATGTTTGAAAAATTATTTTATCGATAACAATATGTAGGATTTATTGAACCATAAAAAAAAGAAGTAGATACATATCAAGTATCTTCTTCTTTTTTTTTGGTTCTTTTTGATAACTCGCCGTTCCGGTTCGTAACCAGACTTCGAACGGGGATTCTGACCCACGTGCGAAGTTAAAACCGGAATATTTGACCCGCGGACGACTTTTCGTCGGCCGGGGACTTCCCGTTCTCTGTTAATTTGTATGTGCTGCGGCTCCAGCCGTACCAGGCTTGATATCTTTTGTTTTTGCCGTGCTGGTGTCATCAGAATCGATATAGTTGTCTGTATCTGGTTCAGAACCTGAATCGGCGTTTTTCTTACTCTTCTGTTCGGATGCGGCTGCCATCTTCTTTGCTTTTTTTAGTTCTTTTTCCGTGCTTTTTTTCATATTTAACTGCATTTCATAATCATCAGTCCTTAAAGTACATATAATAGTCTTGTCATTAAGGGAAACCATATCCAGGATAAATGGCTTATCGTTATTTTCTATTGCACAGGTTAGCGTTCCGTTCTCAAAAGAACCGTCCAGTTCGTCAGCCTGGATTGGATTGTTCGATGAAGTATTGTCAATATAAATATCAACTTTTTTATTTTTAATGTTTAAAAAAGCACTTGCAATTCCAAATGTAGATGGTTCAGCGGAAAGTTTTCCAATACTTACAGAGTCTGCTTCCCAAACTCCGTTAAAATCGGATTCCTCAGCATTTTTATTTGGCGTTTTATCAGATTCTGAGGATTCTGAGGAAGAGGCATCTTCGTCTTTTGTTAGCTTCATTTTTGCCCCCTTAACCTTCGTGATGAGGCTGTCCCCATTAAATATATATGTCGTTTCACTGTTGTCCCCTTTATCTGTGATGACGTTGTCTCCATCTATTATCCATGTTCCGGTCTCTTCATTTCGTCCCTCAAAGTCTATACAATATGCGCCTCCGTCCTTTAGGTTCAGCACAACTGACATTCCGAAAATCTTTCCATACCATGTGCCTACTGGTGTGCCTTTCTTTTTTGGAGTTTCTGTCTGTGCAGGCGCCTGAGGCTCTGCCTTTGCCGAAACAGCCGGAGCGACAACTCCGGCGACCATGCTTGCAACCATGCTGGCTGCTACAATAGCCATTATCCACTTCTGAACAGCTCTTTTTCTATTCTTTTTGGTGGCTCTTTGATTCACTTCGGTCTTTTTGTCCATTAATTCTCCTCCTCTCCTCCAGCGACTTCCCTCGCGTAAAATTCGTTGACATATTTCGTATATTCATTCATAATCCTGCGTTCTTCATCGGTCGGAGCCGGCTTTTTTCTATCTGCCGGATAGAAAAACTCTGATGCTCCATCTGAACGGATAACATAAAATGCCTTGCTGGAAAGCGGTGTCACGACAATTGTATCGGCGTAAAACTGCTTGTCGACCATTTCAATAAGGACATTTTCTATATCATCAATGTTTTTAATTTTGGCAACAGTTTCAATGACCTCACCAAGAAAAACGGAATTTAAGCGATATGTCCCATCTTCATATGATACGGACAGTCCCTCATACTGCATTGATGGAATTAAGATGATTGTATCCGGGTCATAAAGTTCTATATCAGTAAAACGCGATGTGCGCTTGTAAAGGTCAATGATTGGTTTATTTCCTGCCAGTAGGTTTTCAAACTGCTTGTTTGTCATCGGGCCAAGTCCGTCAATGCATACAGAAAGAACCCGGCTCAATTCTTTGTCATTTCCGGTTAGGATGCTTTCCTGTTTTGCAGTAATCCCGGAAATATCCTCTACGTTTACAGGAATCCATTTTGAAAATTCAAAATCATACTGAAAATATTTTGAACTTGTAAGCGCCACCTCATCAACAGAGTCATATTTAAATAGCGTAATCTGTACATTGTCTGGATATTCAATCTCATCAGACATTTCGTCCAAATCTTCGTCGATATCTAAATCGTCATAATCATCTTCATCATCCAGGTCGAAGATATCTTCGGCCTCATCTTCGTAGCGCGATACGATAGCCAGGATGTACGTATAGGTTTCATCTCTTCCAGACAGCGTAACGCCACGAAGCCGCAGTTTGTTATTTACAATGCTATCTTTGAAAGCGTCCGCATTATGCACAGAAAAGGTTATATGTCCAAGACCTGCCTTGGCAATTGCGTTTTTAGCCGCATCTTTCACCATATCACGTGTTTCCTGGCAGAACTTTCTGTAAGTGTTAAAGGTATTTTCCATATCATCAAAGAAAGATAGATTCAAGCCACCGTTATCCTTCTCATTATTGTTGTTTCTTCCTTTCTGCATTTCGGTCATATCAATAGTTTCAATATTATTTTCATTCATATTAGTTTCCTCGTCTTTCTATCTGATAGTTTTTTACTTTTTATAATAGGTCAGGTATTTCTGAAAAAACTGTTCTTCCTCAACGGGCATTGCTGCTTTGTCTCCTATGTACTCATAGCTTCCATTTTCTCTTACATCAATCAATGAGTTTGCTGACAACGGAACAATGGCTGCTGAATCCGGATAAAACTTTCTATCCAGCATATCCGTCAATATTGAACAAATCTCGTCTTCAGATTCTGTCTTTAGAATCGTTTCAATTACCTGTTCATGCGCTACAGCGTTTAGTTCGTAAAAACCATTATGGAAGGTAACGCTCAGACCATCCACTGCATCACTTTTCAATGGAGCTAAAAATGCTTCCTGGTCTTCCTGGTCAAAATTGAGACTTACAAATAAATCAGTTTTTCTATATAAGTTGAGAATTTCCTCATTCTTCTCACATAATTCCTCAAATGCAAAATCAGGCATGATTTTTTTGCCAGTGCTGCTCACTTTTAGAAGTAACGCTTCATTTGAATTTGGCTTATTCTGTATGATATCAAACTGCTTCTGCGTATAGCCAAGATGATTTGCGTAGTTTACAATGCTCCAGTCCATTAGTTTAAAATCAAACACCCAGAATCCATTCATTGGGCCGCTGCTTGCCGTTCTGTATATAGCCGCCGATATCTCAGGCATCGGGCCGTTATTGTTTACCTTTGCAATAATCGTATAAGAATAGTCGCCATCAGAGCCGGTTATCGGAAGCGGCGGGATGTTTCCTCGACTGCACATTAAGAGATTTACTAATTTGGGGCTGCTGCCTAGCTTAAAGTCTACACTGCCAAGGCCAATAGTTTCTGTCATCTGGTCTATTGCTCTGGTCAGGGTCTGTTCCGTGATTTTATATATTTTTGATATAATCTCGCATTCATCCGATAATTTTAAGAATAAACTCATATCGATTTCACGTGCTTTTTTATGTACGGCCGAGATATCAATAGTTTCAATATTAGAATCATCTGTTGTGTAATTTTTCATCATTTTCAGCGCAGGATACCCCATCCGACGAAGAAATAATATTCTTTGTTTCGTAGTCGGGTGGGGAGGAATGCGCGGTTTTGTATTCCTCCTGCTTCCTCCTTTTAATTAAATGCTGATTTAAAATAACCGCCAGCATATCTGTATATTTTAACTTTTTTAATAGATGCAGATTTTTTATCAGGGAGTAGCATCATCCGTGTTCCATTACAGTGACATCCTGCAGTCTCGCGTTTTCTGTTTTCGTATATGACTATATCGTGAGGCTGAATTTTATAATGCTGTTTCCTAACAGTTCTTTTTCCAGCGGTCACTTTTTGTAACCGATACTGATGCAGATTTTCGGAATCCTTCTTATGATTACGATTGATTCTACCGTTAAATAATTCCTGACCACTTCGCTTCTTTCCGTCGCGGCTGTCAATATACTTTGCATCATAGAACTTCTCAAGACACCTATTATTTCTGCGTTTCTTCTTGTAAAGAACCGCTTTTATACGGTGCTTTGGATGAAACTGCCCCATTACAAAAGCATCATTAACGTGTGATTTGTCAATATCCAATGCCCTGCGCCATTCTTTCGTTTCAGCGCCATATGTAACATGAATATCAATATCTGGAAACAACGCTTTTACTTCGTTATATAGTTTCCATCGAATAGTAGTCATGTATGTTGCACCCTTAAATGATGCAATCTTTGGTTTCCAGTTATACAACTTACCGCCTTGCTTGTGATTTGCCGGTGTATGGCATTTATCACATACAGTGATGAGATTTGACATACGGTTTGTTCCGCCCTGGCTTCTGTATACAATATGATGTACATGAAGAATTGCACCGTCTTTTATTGTCCTTCCGCAGCACTGGCATGTATATCCATCACGCGAGAACACCGCTTCGCGGAGTGTTGTAATACCGTATCTCTCGCCATGCTGATAATCTACTCCTTGCGGTAATGACTTACCTTCTTCTCTGGCCTTCAAAACCTGAGTATCAAAGTTGCCCATTTCTAAGGTAATATCAGTAACTGGCATCACTTTACAGATACGTAAAATTGCCTGGATGTGGATACTTTTCTTATGCTCCAGAGATGGAGCAATCCACCTGTCATTACGTTTCCGGTTATTAAACCGTGGCTGGCGGTATCTCTTTCTGCTTCGTCTCTGTCTGCGGTACATCCTGCATGCATCATGCCTGGCTTTTTCGTCTGTTAATGTATCAATCTGTTCAGCCAGATATTCGTGCTTCTCTGATTTTATAGATATTCCAATATGTATATATCCGGTATCCACACAAAGCTCTATGGGCTGAACATCTCCAGATTCCCTTTCGGTAAGCTGTATGGTAAACGGATGGTAACTATACTTGATTGCTTTACCTGATTTGAGTAGCTTACGTGCTCTGCGTTCACTTGTTGGCATTAATCTTTCGCCTGTCTTACTAATTACTGCAACTGGCATAAGCTGCCCTCCTTTTATTCTTATATTTTCCCGGCAAGCCGGGATGGCTTACGCCTTCTGTATCAACTATTTCCAAACATCCGAAGATATTTAAAAGCAGCCCACACAGGCTCTCTATCCTTTCGGCCTCGGCAAACCGGCGCCTAATCAGAATCGGTTGTCCTCATCGCCAATGTTATCCGATAGTTTAGCGCATACTGCACTTCTCCTACCCTAAGAGATGTTTAACAGCATACCGCAGAGCGTGAGACTTGAGGAGCATCCCACGGTGCCTATTTTACCGGTAACGTAGTATTAAACTAGCCCGGAAGGCTTCGTTTAACACTGAGGCTAATCAATAAGACTGCAAGGCTTATGTGATAACGACGGGGGAACCCCGGCGCTATCAATAAGGCTTTACAGCCAACACCTTCCGTAAACTGTAACGGGGCTAAACAAAAGAGGGAATAAGAAAGATTTATTCTTTTACAAGCCCCGTCCGAGGTTTACCTCGGGCGCGGGTTATTGACCTAGCTTCCTCCGTATTTTTTTAGTAATATTTTTTTTGCTCTATCTACAGTATGCTGAATTTTTTTCTTTTTTTTGTCTCTAATATTTTTGTTCATATTGAGTACAGTTAAAAAACAAGAATGGTGATGTCAAATTTGTAAATGTTTAACTGTTTTTTTTGTAAACAAGCATACCTATGTGTGCTTTTTATATAGATTTACTTTTTTAAGAGCCTGTTCTAATGGCCTTGACATAAGCAATCTGTCGATTTGTACAAACGAAAGAAAGGAAAAAACATGAAGAACTTAATTTTTGGAAGCAAAGAGAACTTATCATTAGAAGAAAAATACGTTGAAGCGTTGGCGCTGATTGCTGGAGTATTGGCGGTTTTATTTCTGCCTACATCGTATATCATTCCAATCTTGCTGATTACCGTATGTGGTTTTAACGCCATCCGTGCAGGGTACACCTGGAAGCGTGCAGCCTGGGGCGTAGCGGCCTTTACGGTCCTGTCTCAGGCAGTCCCCGTGATTAATCTTTTAATGAAAATATGTCTGGTTGCCGCAGCCTTCTTTTTGGCACGAAAATACGATATTGACAACCCGCAGAATTAAGGAACAAATTAAGAGCCCTGAATCATTCAGGACTCTTTTTTTTGCGCTTTTTCCGCCGTTTCTTTTTTCTTTTTCGTTTCTTATTGCTTGAAATCTGTCTCCATACTATCAGGATAATCAGTAAAGTTATAAAGGCAATAGCCGCAATGATTATTGATTTAGTATACTCTTCCATCCATTGCGAATGGGTGTTACTTGTTTCTTCTTTGGCAACTATTTCTTTTTGTTCAGTGTACGGTATTCTTACGCCCCGGACGAGCAATCGATGCGTATTAACACCGTAAGGTGTGCAGGTTACAAGAGTACAGTAATCCTTTCCCTTTTCTATCGTAAGTTTTGACATTTCTTCCGGTAGTACAATAGATATGTCATCTACCTTATATGCCAGTCGCCTTCCTGCCACATGTATAAAAAACAAATCCCCCTCTTTTATAGCAGTCAAATCCGTGAATAGTTTTGCCCTGCTCAATCCTGAATGTCCTGTTAGGACTGAATGTGTGCTTTTACCTCCAATTGGCAGCGATGTTCCCTGCAAATGCCCTACGCCCTTTTCAAGAGTATCTGAGCTTGTTCCGTGATAAATAGGCAGCGATACGTCAATGCATGGTATTTTTATGATACCCATGACCCCGTCATCTGTCATATTGAGCTGGGATTCGTACTCCTGTTCATCTTCCTCTATGTTCTCTTCGTTGAAAGGGTCCTTGAGCTGGATTGCTCCATTTACCAAATCTTCGTTGTATTTTTTGGCATTTTCTATTGTTTTTTTATATTTCTCTTTATCTCCCGTTTGTACTTTCTCTTCTACGGTTTCAACGATTCCGTCTTTCTGATGCTCGTAGACAAAGTTTGCTATATATGGATATAGTATAAGGCCAAGAGAAATACATATAGTTAAGAAAATAAATATCATTTTGCGTATATCAAGCTTGTTTTTCTTGGTCTTTTTTGTAGAATGTTTCTTTTCTGTCATATCTGTCATATCTGTCATAGGCAAAAATCCCTTCACAATTTGATTGATAACTCGCCTGCTTTACAGGACTCGGTACCAGATTAAAAATGATAACTCAGGCTTACGCCTTCGTTACCAGAATAAATATAACCAAGCCTCGCAGAGGCTGACAAGCGAAGCCGTGATACCGCGAGCTATGCTCGCGTGTACCAGACGAGGGCGGGTTTCCCGCCCGTCGATAAGGCTGAGTGCAGTGCACGAACGGGGATTCAGACCCGCGTGCGAAGTTAAAACCGGAACGTTTGACCCGCGGACGACTTTTGGTCGGCCGGGAATTCCCCGTTCTCCGTTGAATGGCAGAAAGACCGGGCGGGCGCTTATAAGGCTCCCGCCCGGTCTTTCTTACCAGCTTAAAATACTGTTTATTTTTGTTTGCCAAAGCAAGCTCTCTCTTTTAAGCGTGGAGAAGCTGACATCTCACGAAAATTATTTTTCGTCATTATCGTGCTTTTTGGATTTCTTTGTTGCAACTGCGATTCCCGCGAATGCTACTGTACATCCTGCAACTGTAAATGCAATTGTACCTGCACCACCAGTCATAGGAAGTTTGAAGCCAGGTGTATTGGTTACTGCCATCTCTACTCTTGCATTTGTAGATGTGCCATCTGCCTTCATGTTAGTCTTGTTACCATCAACTGTTGCGGATGCTTTGTTGACATTTGTCTCAATAACATCTGTATGTCCTGCAGCCTGGTTCGCAGCCTTATCTTTTGTATCGTACAGCGTTGTGTTTGAAGGTACGAAATCATCTTTTGTAGAGTTAATCTTGATTGTGATTGGCTCTTTCAGGAGAGTATATCCTGGAGATGTCTCTAACTCTGTCATAACATACTCATCGGCCTCAAGTCCATTGATGATAAGTGTTCCATCCGCTGCTGGTGAAAACTGTGTACCGTTCGCCTCGTCGGTTTTCTTATTATCGCTTCCTGTTACATAGTAGATACCAGAACCAGGTGTCTTCTGGATGGCATTTACATAGTAGTCATCCGTCTTGTTGCGGAGTGAGAACTTAACTTTTGTTGCGTCTCCAGCCTGGGCATTTGCTCCTGATTTAAATGTTTTCTTCAGGTCAATTCCGTAAGTGTAAATTCTTGCTCTTGCCTTCAGAGTGTCAAAATCGGCCATGTTTGTTCTCTTCCACTCAAGAGTAACATTGTTTGTGTTACCTGAATCTCCAAGGATTGCGTTGTCGGAATTCAGAAGTTTTGCATCATAAGAAATTACCATATAGAGGTTGGAATACTCAGAATACTGAACACCTGCTTTCTGTTTATTGAGCGCCGCAAGTCCTTTTTCTGTCATTGAGAAGACAGCTGTGGAAGTTCCTTTAGCTGCGGCAGCAGTCGTGTAGTCCTGCTTGAAGTTTCCGGAAGCGGCATCCCATGTGAATACTGCATTTTCTTTATTGTTCGCTTTTGCATCAGCCTCGTTGTCGTAAAAATACATTGTTGCATTTTTCTGGTACTCTACGCCACAATCAATCTTATCGGTGAATGTATACTGTGTCAGATATGTTGCTTTACTTGTCATCTGTGGGAGCTTTGAGATGATGATATAGTTTGCAATCTCCTCCTCTGATACAGTTGTGGAATCAAGGTATTCCGGCTTGTTGTGGTCAACAGCATCATCCTGCTGGCGAACGAGTTTGTCAAGTGTAGGGATGTTTGTCTGGTTCTTCGGATATACATCAACATCGTAGAACCAGTGTGTTCCCTGCAGGTCTGTCATTGGCAGAGATACGAAGAACGGGTCAACAGTTGTATGTACGTTTGCCGGTACTTCTGTCTCTACGATTAAATAGAGTCCAAGTGGCAGGTTTGTTGCCTGGGATACTCCATCCTCATCAGTAAGCGGCATAGAAGTTGTTCCGTGCCCGCCTCTGATGTAATCTTCAAGTTTGTTTTTTGTCACTGTATTGTCTGCCAGAGCGGTCTTCAGGGCGTCGTTAATTTCATCGGATGTGTATTTATTATCATCCCTTGTTGTTGTCAGTCCCAGGATAGTCTGCAGTTCAGGCGGAATCACATACATTACCTGAATTTTTCCAGCTACAGTCTCTGTACAGATGTCTCCGACTTTCTGATAGCTAAACTGCACGCCTTTGATTTTGTAATCTTCCAGTTTTTTCTCCGCGTCAGCATCTTTTGTTCCATCTGTCTTAAATGCCTTTTCCGGATTATCTTTCGGAATAACACCGTCTGCCTGCGCTGCGGTAATATCATACTTATGGATAGTAAGGGTTGCCTTCTTTGATGTGTCAATAATATCTTCTGGTGCTGCAAACACGTTGATTGCTGGTGCAGCCACCATTGCTGCTGAGAGTGCAGCCATGCTTAATTTCTGGTAAATCTTATTCATATTGATTTTCTCCTTTTATTTTTGTTTTTAGATTGTTTATTTATGTTTCTTTTATGCCTCCTGCTTTTTTGCTTTTTGCTATGTTTTGATTTCGGCTTTCGCAGTAATACGATAAGTGCTGATGTCATTATAACTATAATTGGAAGCATGTATCTCAGTGTTTGTTCTAATGCAAGAAGGTCAAGTCCTTCTTGGTTTTGAACAATTGCTGGTGAGGATTCAGTTTGGTTTGTATGACTTACAGAGTTACTTGCGCTAGTAGCGTTTTTCTCTGCTGAATCCGTATCACCAATCTCCTCGCTTGTAGATGACGGGCTGCTTGACTTTGGGTTCATGACTCCATCAGTCTCCTTCCGTTTCTGTGTATCCACTCTTTCGCAGAAAACTACGTACCTGTAGGGTCCTCCTCCTAAAACGTACGGATGACATGATAACAAAGTAACCATATCTTTTCCTTTTTGAATCATAATGGAATCAACGTCATTTGGATTTATTACTTCAATATCCGCGCACTCGTAAACCAAGGTTTCCCACGGATTTGTTACGTAAACTCTTGAACCTTTTTTCATATTCTCTATATATTGAAAATATGCGCTGCCTTCCCATCCTCTATGTCCTGCTATCACGCAGTTTGTGTCAGTACCACCAATCGGCATGCTGGTATTTGACATTACGGCTGCACCTTTCTCAAGATTTTCGGTAGAAGCCCCTAGAAGCAGTGGAAGCCGTATTTTCATATCGGGTATCTCTATGTACCCGATTGCCGGATTATCAGAATCTATACCAAGTCCAGTCAAATCGAACGGTTGCTGTTCGTAACTCCACGCATCCGCTATATACTGTCCATTATCAATCAGGTCTTTGTTATAAGATTCCATTTTGTCGTATAGAGCCTGATAAGGTCTGGCTGTTTGAGCTGATTTATTTTTATCCCCGTTTGTCTGGCCGTTTTGTGCAGTCTCGTCGGTGCTTTTGTCCTGGCCTTCAGCCGGAGTAGCTGTCGCTGTTGTCACTTTTGCGTGTTCATCTTTTTTGTTGTCTGCTTTTTTAGTGGTTTTGGAATCATTTTCATGTGTTACGCTGCCTGATTCGTTAAGTCCCCTGTCGTATGTTTTATCAAATGTCTCTATGATTTGTTCTACTTCACGTTGAGTATTCCATTCCCTGAAGTTCGGGTATAGAAAAAAACCACATCCGCAAGCAACAAGGGCTCCCCCTATAAGGACTCTTGCTGTATTTTTCATTTAGTCTCCTTCCTTATATAGTGTTGCTTCATGACTCAAAGCAGTCATGATTGTGAATATACACGCTGTGATATTGTGTGTAAGGCGGTTTTTCTGTCTGACTTAAAGTCGGTTTTTTGTCTTACATATACAATATGACAAATAAAATAAAAAAAAGAAATTTTTTTGTTACGACTGTGTGAAGCCGCTATTTTTTTCTCTTCCTTTCGCCTCCATATTTAAAATGAAAAATAAAATTAAAATGGTACGCGTTTTGTGAAAACTTTTTAAACTTTTTTTATCGTTGGATACAGAGTTTTTCATCCGAACTTTTTTGTTTTGTTTTTTCATATTATAAAAGGCGATATTTGTATTGCCAGAAAAATCAGCGTAGAGTACAGAAAGGAGAAAAAAATGCATTTAAAAAAAATATTAAATCTGTGTCTGTTTGGCCTCACGACCGAACTTTCAATTGTTCCATTGGCATTCGCCAATGATGTATACGCAGAAGGCCCACTACCGACCGTTGTTGGCATCGTATCTCTTGACGACGGCAAGCGTCCAGATATTCCTAAGGGCTCCGGCTTTGCTGTCGTGAAATTAAAAATCCATGAAAGCAAAGATAAAAACAGCCCTGCAATTGGATATTACGAGAAAGGAGAGGCTGTAAACATCCTGGATGACGACGGAACATGGGCTCATACGGATAAGGGGTACGTCTGGGGCGGCTACTTGTCAAGCACTTACCAAACTCCCTTAAATTTACATAGCGATACAGAACTCTCATCCAGATATGTTGGATATACTTATGACATCATCAACCAAATGGAAGAAAAATACAAAAATATCCTAAAGAATTACAACATTACATTATGTGATAACCCAATTAAATCTTCCGGACTAGTACCAGATAATGGTAATGAAAATTCATTTATGAATGGTTTAACACACTATTATAGTGGGCCAGATGGACAGAAGCGGCTTATGTACATCAGAGACAGCCTGGATTCCATAAAAGGAGCAATGTATCATGAATTAGGGCATGCCATTGATATAGAAAATTTTGGTAATGACGGTTATGTGTCAGATGCAACAGAGGTCGAGCAGTCATATAATGCTGAAATGCCTGCTTTGAAAGAAAAATATTCTCTGGCTGACGCGAACACGGTAAATAAAATGGAATACTTTGCTGAAGCGTTCCGTCTTAACCACGAAGACCCGGAGGGCTTAAAAGCGACTGCTCCGATAATTTATGATTATATAAACCAGATTATTGCAAGAATTTAAAAAACCTTTTTTTGTTTTTTATCACATATTTTTTTCTGCATATTATAAGTGTTCAAATAAATACAATAATGAAAAGGAGAATCTATTATGAACAAAACAATTTTAATGGGAAGACTTACAAGAGACCCGGAGATTAGAACTGCAGCTGGAGGAAGCGGAACTACTATCGCAAGATTCACTCTCGCAGTGAACAGAAGATTTCGCCGTGACAGTGAAGAAAGTGCTGACTTTATCAACTGCGTAGCATTCGGCAAGACCGCCGAGTTTATTGAGAAATACATCACAAAAGGACGTCAGATTTGTGTCTGCGGCCGTATTCAGACCGGCTCCTATACAAATCAGGAGGGACGTACTATCTACACTACAGAGGTCGTTGTAGAAGAAGCAGATTTTGCTGACAGCCGTCCGAATGCTGATGTTCCGCAGAATCCTCAGCCAGCACAGCAGGCCGCACCGTCATCTGTCCAGAATCCAGTACCAGATACAGCAATGCCTGCACCGGAAGTGCCTGGCTTTGATGGAGATGAAGACATCCCATTCAATTAAATAAAGTTCAAGCAAAAAAAATGCACTCACGATTTGTGAGTGTATTTTTTTTGTGTCTTCTTCGGCATCTTACATGTCCTGCTTGTACCATTCACCAATTCAGGTTTAACTTATCGCAATCCTTACCCGGCCTTTTCTTGCCAGGGCAATAGTAATGCTGCACAACTCAGCCGTAGCACAGATTTTGTCGGCCAGCGTGATAATCCATGCTTCCTTATTCTTTGGAATTGGACCAAGCGGAAACATATGCGTTAATATGGCACTTCGTTCACGCTCTGAGACATGGAAGTATTCAATGCTGTTCTCTGCTGCCGCCTTTGGATGAAAAAAAGCCTGATGCTCACCTGTTGGTGGCTTTTCATGAAAATCGAACAAACAAAAATCATGCAATAAGCCTGCTCTCGCCGCCACCTTTTTGTTACAATGCCATTTCTTGGCTAGATACCATGACATATATGACACATTGATACTATGCATCAAACGGTTTGACCAATTGTGCTGACGGTACAGCCGCAGTTTTAAAAAATCTTCGTTTTGCAGGATATCAGAAACTAAATCCCGGTATTCCTGCGGGATATCTTCTGATAACTCAGTCTTGACGCCTTCGTTACCAGATTCCATTGATAACTCGCAGGCAAAGCCTGACTTGTTACCAGATTTCATCGACGGACGGGAAACCGCGGCCAAATTTGTTTGCCCGTCGGTCTGAAGGTAATTGGACGCGTGCGTGGGAGTCGAAAACCCCGTTCGCGTCTGGTGCAAGCGAGCGTAAGCTCGCTGCATCATTGATAACTCAGGCCTGACGTCTTCGTTACCAGATTCCATGGAAAGTTCAATCATATTTATATTTTTTATATTTTTACTCATTTTCGTTTTGCCTCCTGCCGGCATTTCCGGCCAAGACCAATATGCAGAAACTCTAAAAAAATGAACGCGAGTTGATAAAAAACACCTGAACAGCACTTACAGGCTTTCAGGTGTCTTTTTTCTCATTATTTCACCAGCGGGCACTTTCCGGCTTTGCAATAAAGATTTGTCATAAGCTCGCATTCCGCCGGACCTCCATCTACTGACGGTCTAAAATATGCGCATTCACAGTTAGCGGCTGTATCGTCAATATCCATAAGTTCTTCATTGATTTTTTTGATACGGCCCATTGCAGCATCGATTTCTGATTTTACACCAATGCTATTGAGGCCTACCATTTCACCTACCTTCATTATTTTTCCTCCTCTGTTTTTGTGTCTGTACTGTTATTATTTGAATCCTTTTTCTGTGTGTTGCCAGAATCGCCGGAATTGGACTTATTAGGGTCTTCACTGTCAGTGTCTGAGGATGATACGCTTACAGACGTGTCAGAATCATCGCTATTGGCAACAGTCGTTCCGGTGTTGCCATCGCTATCGCTGCTATCCTCTTCAGTCTCCATCCGCTGGAATACTTCGTTTTTATCCGTCTTAATGGAATTCCAGGCATCCTTGTTTATTGTAACTTTCTTTTTGTCCTTCCATTCATCCAGTTTGTCTTCATAAGCCTTATCCTTCCTGTCGCTGATGATATCGTCTTTTTTTGTCTCAGTGGCGGACTGGTCGTTCACGCTCTGCATATAAAGAATGATAGTGTTGCCTTTTGCGTCTTTATAACTGTCACACTCTCCGTCTTTCATTTTTGACACCTTTTTCAGCATTTCTTTTCCATACTCATCATACTCCGGGTCTGCTGTTGTGAATGTAACGCTCTGTGCTGTAAGCCCGGCATCGCTTGCTGCTGTACTGATGTCTGTACCTGCTTCAACTTTTTTGATAAGTGATTTGATTTTCTTTTCTTTCTTTTTTGCATCCTTCTTTTTGATTTCTACATAACTGAATGTTGACTGGCCGGCCTCGTCATCGCTGACTTTGGTATCCACGTCTGATTCAATCGCATTTTTTACTCTCGTTTCATAAGTCATCAGCTCAAGCACGTTCATCATTGTCTTTTTGCTTGCGTGCATTGCTTTCAGGTCATCTTTTGACATTTTTTCGATAAACTCATCAGCAACAGATTCACACTCTTTCTTGTCATCGTCGGTGAAGGTGATTTCATATTCTTTGCTGCCGTAAAGTTTATCCAGAAGCAGTGATTTCAGTGAATCAAGAGTATTTCCCTTAAACTGTTCTCCGTATGTTTTGTATTTTTTGCTGTCTTCATCCGTGTCTTCCAGAGACTGTGACCACATATCCACATCTACAGCAGATGAATTAAATCGCTGCAGCATGGACTGCATGTAACTATAAGTTTCTGCCTGCATCATACGTGTATATGTACAGGCTGTTGCGTAATCAATTTTATTATCCTTGTCAATAAACATGGCCGTATCTGTGTCTTTATAGTCCTTTGCCTTGTCTGTTCCGCATCCGATAAACGTTGAAGCGGCGATTGCTGTGGAGAGCAAGATAGCCATTACTTTCTTTTTCTGCATTTTTTAATTTCCTTTCTACCTTTTTTAGTTGACATTAACAAAATCTTTTGAAACATAGCCTTCAACTCCGTTTTTGTTTACCTTCAGCCAGCCGGCATGTGTAGAGTCGTCCTCTGTTACATTTAAAGTTTCTCCGGCCTGGTAATTGGCAACGGCCTGTGCTTTCTCGTCTGGTGTGCGGCGGATGTTTAAAGCCTCTTTGGCAATGTAGGAAGTTGGTGCTGTAGTAGTTTCTGCTGGCGCTGCCGCGGTTGTGTCAGCCCCTTCTGCTGCCTGGCTTGGTGTGGCTGCGGCCTCTGCCTGGCTCTTCGCTGCTTCATCTGCTGCCTTCTGCGTATCTGCAGCGGCTGTTGTTTCTGTCTTCTTCTTTTCTTTTTCGCTGTCAGTTTCATCGTCTTTTTCTTCTTTTTTATCTGAATCAGCGTCTTTTATATTTGCATCGGAGCTGTCTGTGTCAGTCGCGCTTGTACTTTTCGCATCCGTGCTGTCTGAAGCAGATGTAAGTCCGGCAATATAATTGGAAATACCATCTGTGTATACCTCACGGGATGGAATGACCGGGTCCGGCGTGAAGGAATCCACGATTGACCAGCTGGACCATCCTATCAACACCACTGCTGCAATCGTGATTCCTCCGATTTCAATCTTATCAATCAATGATAATTTTTCTTTTCTTCTTTTTCTCCTTGGTCTGTATAGTTTGTTGCTCATTTTTTTTACTCGTCCTTTCTATATATTTTTGTTATTGTGCGTGAGCCGTAGCACTACAGCCCGCTTTCTCCAGTCTCCAAATCTGGCCGGCCGATTATCCGCATCATGTCATCATGCATTGCCCTGACTATTGGCTCATTTAACGTCTGCCCTGCATTTTTAAACACCTCTTCCAGATTTCTGATGAATTCATCAGTTACAACCGATGGCATTTTTATATTTGCCATATTTACACTTCTGTTCTCACGGTAAATCTTCACGTGATATTTATGGGTATTGATTTCCTGCAGGATTTCTTTGTTGATTCGGCCTCTTTTCATATTATAAAACGCAAAGCCGGTGTCTTCCGCATCATTCAACGCTGAATGGGCCCTGCCGTTTGCTTCATGGTCTATGTAACATATTCTGCAGATATCTGATAGAGAGAAAGCGTAATGTAAAGACAGGGTCTTCGCAAATATTGGATATACATTGCTGATTCTTTTTATCGTATCCAGGACATCCGCATCTGAACCGTTGAGTTTAGCCGTTGAGCGCATTTCAAACGCATCGGCCGGTCCAAATGTATAAACCTTTGATATCTCGTGCTTATCAAGGAATTCTTTAAGATTTTTCATAGCCTGGTTGAATGGGATACCCTCTTTTGATAAAACATCCGGTTTTATTCCGGTTATCTTTTTGCATCTTTTCGTGAGCTTATGCCCTTTTTTTATCTTGCAATACTGTGTGAACCGGTCAACTGGCCTTCCGTTCTGAAAGATTACTGCGCCTATTTCTGTTATTTCCTGAAACCCATCATTCTGGTTGTTATAATCAGTAGCATTAAATTCTGTATCCAAAAAGCAGACCTTGAAGTCCGCCGGCTTATTTTTTGTATTTTTTAGCGGCATATTCCGCGTTATCTCCTTTCTGTTTTTTTTCGTCATATGTAATATGCTGAATATTTTTCATACATGAACGGTTTTTGCGGATTTTTTTAAAAAAAAGAAGCAGCCTGTTTCTCAGGCTGCTCGTTCCTTCAGATGCTTCATCCTGCAAAGCAGGTTGATTCCGTTTTTGTTTGGCTTATATATATTATCTTCAACCCAGTCAAACTCCAGCATGGAATTTTCCCTTGCCCGGACGGTTGTACCGTCCTTTTCATAATTTATTGAAACCGGATAGATTCCAAGGCTCATAAAGACCTTGTCGTTTGCCATACCAACGCTCCGGATATCACCGCATTCGTTAAGCAGTTCGTCTTCCCAAATTTGCGAATCCATATCGCACAGATAGGAGACCTGCACAAGCTCATCATTCTCTGGCTCTATCATACATATATTCCTTAACTCTAAATATTTCGCCATCTCTCTACACCCCTTTCAATATGTTTTGTCAGGATGCAGGATTTCTTGTGGTGTTTGGACCAAGCGCCGCGTTTCGGTTTGCTCTTTCTGCATTTGTTGCGTCACGATATGCTTTCGGCGCATAGATGTTTTCAAAAGTCCTCATCTGCGCTTCAAGGATATGTTCCATCCAGAACCATTCATCCATTGTCAGTGAAAAGCTATTTTTAGTTTCATCTTCTCTCTCTCTGGCTTTTACGTTTAGAAGTCCTTTTTCATCCTGTACTACCGGTGCATAATAGTTTCTAATCTCTATCTCAACCGGTTTTGGCAGGTTCTCATGCCATATGATTTTTATCTCATAAACGAAACAGTTCCCGTTCCGATTCTTTCTTCTGACCAACGGCCTGAATCCCGTGTGATAAATTACATTTGGGTCAGTCTTGTTGTTTGTTGTGGCTGTAGCGGAAGAAACTGTTGCCGAAACGTTCTTATTCAGCAGTCCCTTTTCATAAAGGTCCAGGGCCTCTTTAATTGCCTTAATCTGGTCCTTGTTTCTTGGATATTTATTAACATTTGGCTCCAGCCATGCAATTTGATTAAGTAGAAGTTTTTTATTAACTTCCGCATTTTCAAGAAGTGCAGCAACAGGTGTTTTCCCTTTCAGTTGTCCTGCACTGATAGCAAGTGTAAATGCTGGTGAGTTCGTATCAACCTTTGTCGCAGCCGAAGATGCGCCAGATGGCTGGCCTACAAGTTTATACACCAGTTTTTGGGTCATCTTTCCGATGGAGTTTATCATCCCAAATGTTTTATTTTCACTGCTGTTCATCTTTTTAAGGATGTTCTTATTCCTTACCTCTTCGAATATTCCAGGAAGTTCCGACACAGGGATATTTGCAGTGGTTGCTTTTTTGTCAGAATTGATGATTACGAACTTGAATCGGCTGAACGTCTCATGATGAAATGTCAGCGGCTCGCTTCCATCATCTCCGGTTGCCATTGTTAACTCATTTAATACAAAAAATGTCTGATTCTGTCGCAGGCAGAAGCATTCTTTTGGATTTTTCATGATTTTTAAAGTCTCCTTTCTTTGCTCTATTTATGGTTTACAAATTCAATATGCCTGTTTTTTTGCGAAACAAAAAAGCACCAAGACAAATCTTGGTGCTTCTTCTGATGAGTTGACATTTCCCAACATTACAAAAATCGCATTCGTCCTTTCAGTGGGAACGCATCCTTTCAGAAAGAACCACATTCTTTTGTCTTTGCTCTTTGCTAGTGATTGACCGACGGACAACTATTGAAATCTGCTAACGAGCCGGAAACGGCGAGCGGCGAGGTATCATATTTATTCTGGTAACGAAGGCGTTAAGCCTGAGTTATCATGCGTGCTCTGGTGCCGAATCCGGCAAGACCGGGGAGGCATCAATGAAATCTGGTAACGAGTCCTGCGAGGCAGGCGAGTTATCAAAGTTGGCCGCGGTTTTCCGCCAGCCGATAAAAGAAAAAGACCGGCTTTCGCCGGTCCATAAAATTCAATCAGAAGTTAATTATTTTTTAAGCGTTTTAAGAAGATATGTCTTAACTTCTATCATATCATTGTCATTAATTTCGTCTAATAGTTTTTTCATTGTTACTTTTGATATAAGTTCTGTTTGTAACAGTCTCAAGAGAAATTCTTGATTTTTCTCGTTCAGATAGCTTAACGCCATTTTTCTGCTATTCTTTTTTACAAAATCTTTTGCTTTTTCGCTTTTATATCTTAAGTATTCGTTGACTGCCATGGAGTCTTTACACTGTATGGAAGATGCATATTTGAATGCAGAAAAACGTTCTTCGTCTTTTTCATTTTGCATGAATTTATTTATTTCCGCATTCATTTCATTCATCAAAATGTACTTTATATGTCTTGGCAGAGATATACACTTTTCATCACAGTAAATTTCCAAGATATCCATTTCGTTTCGGTCATATTTTTCCTGATACACAACAGTAGGTGTGATTTCTGGAATCCATTTTTTTAGTAAAATTTTTTGAGTATTGTCATCAACCCAATTCATTCCGAAATTCTTGACTGATGATGGAATTGTAATTTCCATTAAGCTTTTACACATGGTAAAAACGCCGTCTTTAATTGTTTCCAAGCCTTCATTCAGCTCTATAGCTTTGAGCCCGCATTGTCCAAATGCATATTCGCCTATTACTTTTACGCCTTTAGGAATTGTGATATGCTGCATTTTTTTGCAGCCATAGAAAGCACCATTCGGTATCTCTGTTATTCCTCTTCCTAGCTTTACAGTTTCAAGTGCTTCGCAATCGGCAAAAGCGTATTCACCGATTTCAATTACGGAGTCAGGAATTACTACAGATTTAAGAAATCTACAAGATGCAAAAGCCCTTTCTCCTATACTCGTAACACCATTTGGGATTATCATATGCTTAACACCTTCTGTACATGCAATCAGCATTTTTGTATCTTGTGTATATACAATATTATTTAATACTTTAATGCCATTACTGCGTTCCGTACTTTCTGAAAAACAGATATTTTTTATATAAGTATAGGTATTCCCTGCAACTTTATGTAGAGATTTAAAAAGTGAGTTAAAATTTCGCATCGGCTCTTTTAAATCAAATGTTACTGTATTTGGAAATGTCTGTATGTGACCCAGTGCAAATGTATCTGTACTATGGGTAATAACATTTTTGACTCCTGTAAAATCCACCAGGCAACGCTGAATTTTGACCTTATCGTCTGGTAATTCAATTACATCAGAAGTTCGGTCAATGTCAATCAGAATTGGCCCTGCCATTTTAACACCGTTTTTGAACGGCTGCTTTTTAAACCACGACCCGGAAAATGCATCCTTACCAAAATAAAAAACGTCTAAAACATTGATGACATCATGACTTTTGCAATCCTTAAACGCATAATCTGCAATTGCTGTTATATCCTGCAAATCAATTACTTCATCTTCTGCTTGACAAAATGTATTCAATAAAGCAGACACTTTGCCGTCTATATCCTCATATCTCTCCAGATATTTTCTTTTTGAACAGAAATGTTTGCTGTATGAAGTAACATTTTTGACATTTGGAAATAGCGTATTTGGAATACTGATATTAGACACATCCTCCATTATTACAAGTTCCTCAACGTCTGGGAAACTTTTTATCGAATTCAACATGTCCATATTAGCAGTAATATAGATTGTTGTTATGCCGGAATTCACATCAATATCAAATGCAGTCTCTTGTAATGCGTCCAGATAAAATATAATTCCTTCTTGTTTTCTCATTTTTTTTACCCCTTTCTTTGTTATCTTTGTAAAATTAATATGCGTGATTTTTTAATTGATAAAATATAAGAAAAAGACCGGTTTTTGCCGGTCCATAAAATCAAGCAAAAAAAAGAAAAGCCTTAACTGGCTTTTCTCTCTCAAGAATGGAAATTTGTGTCATACAGAAATAATGTTGTCAGCATGGTCGTATACATCATCTGAAAGTACCGCATCATTTCGCATTGCAACGTTGTAAAGACGTTCTGCAAATGTTTCTACGCTTGTATTGTACTTATCCTGAAGTACTTCGTATTTCTTGCGAAGGGATGCATACTGTTCTGACATGGTTTCCAGCTGATTTCTGAGACTCTGGATTTCAGCCTCTGTGGATTCAGGCTCAAATGCTTTGACAGGCTCCTTTTCGCCCACTGCAATATCAGCGACATTTGCAGATGTATCTGCCTGTACCTTTCCGGCTTTCTGAGTTTCGGTTACCTTGTTTCCAAGAATAGCGCTGTATTTCAGACAAAACTTTTTGTATTTTGCCTTATTCAGAATCTTGCTTGGCCACACCGGATGCTCATTCATGGATTCGACAATCCGCTCGGCCAGGAACTCATCAAAATACAGAGGCAGCTCATCTTTGAACTGGTAGACATGTTCCGGATATTCACTCCTCAGTTTGGTGAGTCTGTGCGAGATAGAGCCTACGGCAATGCCATTTACCTCAGCAAACCTTCTTGAAGTTACAACCTTCACGCCTTTCACCTGATGCTGTCCTTTTCCTGTTCTTCCGTTAACTTTTTTCATGATTTTTTACTTCCTTTCTTGTTTTGTACTTATTTGAATACATTTTTAATATGATTTTTTCGTGAAAAAATAAAAAAAGAGGCCCGATTTTCTCGGGCCTCCATGACATTATTTTTTCAGCAACCTGATTCTTTCATTGATGATTTCCTGTGCATATGTATCTGTTTTTGCCTTTTCGTTCAGATACTCTATCTCTCCTGACACAGAAATCTTTGCAATGACTGTGCTATCTTCAGGATTATCATATCCTCTTTTCCATGCGTCCACACACCAGGTTTGCTCCTCCTGGTCGAAATGGTCGCACATGATTTCCACCCATTCGCTTGATTTTCCAGTCTTTGCGTTCAGAATAGTTCTGATATTTCCAACCATATTTTGAATCTCATACGCTTCACGATTTTTGTATTCCTCGTATTCGTCCTTATTGTCTTTCGGGTCGTTCATATTAGCGAAATTAATCCATTCAGAAGGATTTTTGTAATAGCAGTCCAGAACACTCTGGCAGAAATCAACAGGAGTAAATTCTTTGGTTGCCCGCAGCGGCATTTCAGAATTTTCGTCAATGATGTATACAGTATTACCACTGAGAACCACAGTGATATCTCCGTTGCCTTCCCGGTTGTAAATAACGGCGGATGCGCCTCTTGTTAAGTAATCAAAGCATGCCAGCATTGTGTCATACATTACATCTGTCAGATAGCTTAAAGATGCCCAGTAACAAAAACTTCCTTTCTCTTGGATTCTGAATGTGCACCAGCCGTGCATTGGATTTGTTAAGATTAATTGTTTACTCATTTCTGCTCTCCTTTCAGTTTGTGAACTACCCGCATCTAAAGAAGCAGCAGGCTACTCCGGTGTTTCACCGGTAAGGTTATTGGGTTACCAAAAGACTGCATGCCTGATATGGCAATTTTAGCAATCATATTCAGTTTGTTATATGTAATACAAGATTTTGCAAAATCAACCCGTATGGACTTTTTCTTTGCCATATCAAAAACCTCCTGCTTTTTTCTTACACAGTTAATATGCCGAAAAAATCTAAAACGGGACGATTTTTTGCGAAAAATTTTTGCAGAAAATAAAAATTTCTCTACGCCGAAGCATAGAGAAACCAATAAATCGCAAGCGATATTTTTGTTTATTTGTATATCTAGGCGTTTTCATCACGGCAATTAAACAACCGAGAATTCCCACTTATTTCTTAATTGTTTCCGTTGCCACTTCCGGCTCATTCGTTTCTTTTGTTTCTTCTTTTTCCTCTATTTTTGTATCCTCTTTTCTGCACTCAGAGCACTGACACTGACATCCAGCAAACAGTACCATGACAGAAAGGATGATAGGCAGAAACAGAAGGATTGTAACGCAAAGCATCTGCAATCCGGAAAGCTGTGCAGAGACGATAAAGCCAAGAAAAGTTACGCCGAAAACGGCAATCTTCATCCACGCATCGGCCTTAAAGAATCCTCTGCGGAGTAGTATATAAGAAATTGCCGTTACCGCGATGTAAATGATACATATGATGATAAAGAACATCATGACCGCGGCAACCGCAACCCAAGCCAGACTGCCAAGGCCTGCGAACATACCACCAATTGCAGCACCCGGCAAAGCATAGTCATAGCATCCGCCAGAGGTAATCCCGCCTGAAGCGATATCTACTCCGGAATTAACCATATGTGCCACAAAATTACAGATAGAGAACATCCCGACTTCCGCCAGCACCATGAAAATAGTATAGATTGTAAGTAGAATGGTAGAGGTCGCAGAAAGCGTTTTTGCCTTTTTATTTTCCATTATTTTTTTTCACCTCCTTTTTTTTGTATAAATACAATATGCAAAATAAACACAAAAAAGTGCTGCATTTCTGCAGCACAGATAAGATTGCTAACTCAGGTTTGCGTTTTCGGTGCCAGCCCAAAATTAACCACCGTAATAAATTTCAGTACAACCATCGTCGGAAAGTTCGATTTCTTTAATCTTCCATCCATTCACGGTAAAATCTCCACGATAAGCATTCCTGTAATGGTCCTTCACAGTTTTTTCCGCTTCTTTTAAGTTTGAGGACATTACAATGCCAATAATTTTTTCATCGCGAAAACTGTCGTACTGGTAATAGCTGAATATTTTTTTGTCAGATATTCCGGACTCGCTTTTATCACGCATTTCTCTTCTCATTTTTTTTCTCCTTTCTTTGCAATTGATTTTTGTAATCTTAATATGCAATATTTTCAGGCAAGAGAAAAAGCCGGCATTTTCTGCCGGCATATTGTTATCGAGTTATCGATTTGTGGATTTTTCTTTCTCTCTTCCGAAGTAAAAGAACAGCCATCCATATAGTGGACCACTACAAAAATTAGGGTCATATTTAGGAAGCAGCCAAGGGTCTTTTAGGCTGAACTGCCAATACACGCTGTATATGTCTCCGTTACTGTTTTTGTAATCAACCATCCAGGTAGCGCGTAAACGTATTGCAAAGATTACCTCCACTCCAAAAAAAACTCAACCAAAAATGGAAGCTTCGCCTGAATGCTGGTCACGCCATTCCATTCATTGAGTGTTGGGTAATACAGCATCTTGAAGTCGTACAGTTTTCCATTCTGATTCAAAAACTGTTCTTTTTCGCTGTTTTTCTAAATCCCGCAGGCAATGCCTGAATTAGATTTCTGATTCTTTTTCTTCTTCTTTTTCACTGTCTTCTTTTGGTTCTTTTGTGGTTTCTTTTTCAGCTTTTTTTATTGCTTTTGGTTCTTCTTCATCGCCTTCGCTATCATCGCAAAGAACAACAACGGACAGTCCTATCGGCGTAGCCAGGAATGCAGCTTCACAAAACGCCATAAGTCCATAGCTGTTTGTTGCGGCCACGAATCCAAGGAGTGAGCTTCCAAAGATTACGATTTTCATCCAGGCGTCATTCTTAAACTTACCGCTGCCGATAAATTTGTAAGACAATACCGTCGCAGCAATAAGCGTGATTGTAAGAATCAGCAATACAAAATCAACCACAGGTATCATTGCTAACGCAATAGCGCTGGTGCCGGATGCAAGCGGGCCGAGGTCAGTGCCATCAACCATCCAGCCCTTCGTCAGGCTGCTGCCAGACAGATGGCCGAAAACTGCAGCAATGGTGAATATTCCGAGAATAAGGATGGTTACCAGTGCCGTATAAATAGTCATCAGGATTGTTGATGTCAGAGATACAGTCTTTGCAAGTTCAGTAGTTTTTGTTTCTTTTCTCATTATTTTTTCCTTTCTCCGGCGGCTTCGCCGCCGGTGTCAATCTAAAATTAACAGATATCCTGAACATTCGCCTGAATGCTGGTCACGCCATTCCACTCATTGAGTGTCGGGTAATACAGCATCTTGAAGTCATACAGTTTTCCATTCTGATTCAAAAACTGTTCTTTCGTCTCAATATCATGAAAACATACACCGCTCTTGCAGTTTCGGCTGTTGAATGTAATCTTAAGAACATTTTTGTTCTTACCGATAATCTCAGCACGATTTGCTTTCACGCTACTCTGGGCAAATACCGGTTTTTCATTCCCCTTACCAAACGGTTCAAGGATTTCAAGCTGTCTGATGAAATTCTGTGTCAGAAAATCAACCGGAAGAATCACGTCAATCATGACCTTCGGGACAAAGTCCGCATCGGTCAGTCCGCTGCGGACGTTAAGTTCCTGACGGAATTTTTCCAGATTCTCTTCTTTCAAAGATAATCCAGCAGCCATTGTGTGACCGCCAAAACCAAGCATCAGGTCTTTCACTTCCACCAGTTTTTCATACATTGAATATGCTTCAATGGAGCGGCCAGAGCCCTTCAGAAAATCACCGTCACCTTTTGTAAGAACGAAAGCAGGTTTGCAGTACCTTTCTCTCACCTTACCGGCAATGATTCCGGCGATGCTCTCATGTACTTCCGGGAGGTAAACGACCAAAACTTTGTCATCCTGCATTTCTTCATCAATGATTTTGAAGGCAGCTTCCATACCCTGTTTTGTGAGTTCCTGACGTTCTACGTTCAGGTCTCGCATCTGAGCGGCTTTTTCGAGCGCTTTCTGATAATCAGTCTCAACCAGCAGGTCAAAGGCCTCATTTGCGGTATCAAGTCTGCCTTCGGCATTAATACATGGGCCGATTTTGAAACCATAATCGTAAGAGGTCAGAGCTTTGTCTCTCAGTCCAAGAACTTCAAGCAGCGCCTGCAGGCCAATATTTGAAGTGTTCTGCATTTTTTTAAGCCCTTCTTTAACGATTGCACGGTTATCATGCTGTAATTCCATTACATCGCAGACAGTGCCGAGAGATGCAATTTCAAGAAAATCGGAATTGTTGAATTCATCAATTTTTCCGAATTTTTTGTATAAGCACCACATAAACTTCCAGGCAACAACAGCGCCACAGATTTCTTTGAAAACACCGTCATCTTCTGGGCGTTTCGGGTCAATGACCGCGTCGGCGTCAGGGATGATGTAGTGGCGAGCGCCTTCATTATCTCCGGGTTCGGTTGGTGTTTCGTAAGGAACTTCACATTCTGATGCTTCATAAGGTACTTCACCTTCTCCATCCTCCTCTGCATTCGCAGAGTCGTCTGTCGGGGAGAGGTTCCTTACTTCGTAAGGAACCTCATGGTGGTCAGTAACTACAACCGTCATTCCTAATTCTTTCGCCAGCTTAATTTCATTCGCAGCAGCGATACCATTATCGCATGTCAGGATAACCTGTACGCCAGCTTCATACGCATCACGGATTGCTGGTTCATGCAGACCATAGCCGTCTGTAATACGGTGAGGGATAAACTTATCACATTTTGCACCAAGTCCGGTCAGACCTTTGTAGAGGATATATGTACTGGTCACGCCATCAACGTCATAGTCGCCCATGATTCTGATGTATTTTCCTGCTTTCACTGCGTCGTAGATAATATCTACTCCACGCTGCATATCAGTCAGTTCAGAACCATCAGAAACGGTTGCAATATCTGCTTCCAGATACTCCCTTACAGCATCCTCTCCCTGCACACCACGGTCAGCGAGAATCTTAATGATGGCCGGATGTACACCAAACTTTTCTGCAAGTACGTTGAATTCCGGGCTTTTGAGGTTTTTGTAAATCCATTTGCTTTTACTCATTTTTTAAGTCTCCTTTTCTTTGTTTTAGTTTTAAATATATTTTTACGGTTTTAATATGCGGGATTTTTGAAATAGCGAAAAACGTAAAAATAAGCCCAGCAAAATAATTGCCGGGCTGTGTATATGTGGTTTTGTTGTGTTTCAGAATTCGGTATCTCCACTCATTTTTCTCACCTCCTTTTAGGCAATTTGCGGAATGCTATCGTCAACTACATTTATATTTTTTGATGCCTGAAGGATGACATTGCCGATTTCTTTTTTTGTGTGTTTGATACTAATATGAAGGGAGACACCTCCTTTGCTCTGTCTGATTTTTTCTTTTGGAAATTTAACATAGTCATTGTCGACAATTATATCATTTGATTTTACAAAAAATGCATTGCTGATTTTAAAACGTGTCGCAGTATCTTTATCTTTTCCTCTTCCATGAATCCACCCAATCACCTTTTTGCTATTTGCTTTAACGCGGCACATACCGTCCTCGATAGCAATATCTTTTTCATTGAGGATTTTGTTTAAATATTGTGGTGTAAATGCATTTGCTAAAGAATTTTTTCCAGTAGTTCGGATTTCACTTCCTGCCACTGTAATCAGTGGAGTATTGTCAGAAAAAGTATAGTCTATCAGTTCTGGCGTTAAGCCAATCAGTTCGTCTTTGTTTGTTGCCGTCATGATTATATCAATATCGGATGAGTCCAAAAAAGATTTAACAAAGCCAATAGCTTTTGTGTCACCATCATCAAAAAGTTTATAATTGCTTCCCATTTTATCAATCATAGATGTCTTACTGTTAAACTCCTGAATATACTTAACGTATCCTGGGTAATTGCTCTTGATTTCGTCAGTGATAATTATCTTTCCGTTTTCATCATAAATAAGGTCTTTGTCCATAAGCAAAGCCGGCATGTCTTTAATTTCAATTTTACATTCCTGTCCATTAATAGCGATACCCATATCACCAGCAGCTGGATTTCCGTATTGAACAACAGCATTGGAGTCGTCTGATTTTTTGTAATAAGCATACCTTGCAGCACATGCCGTATACCTTGATTCTTTTATGTATTTTACAGCTTCTTTTGGCGTCTTTGAAATTGGGGTAGTCTCCAAATCAACATAATTTCTTAGCCCCATTGCTTTCGCGCATGTCTGCGCTACAACACATTCATACAAAACTCCGGGCTGCAATGCTTTTTTAGCTTTCAACTGCTTTCCTATTTCGTCTTTTCCAGATTTTAAGCGGTTCACCAAACATCCAATTTTTTCATTTGAAGCTATAAAGTCGTCAACATTATCAAACTTACTGCTGTTCTTTTTATAATATGTTTCTATTTTTTTTATGTCCTTTTTGGACATGATAAGTTTTGTGGATGATTCGAAAATTTTTTTTAAAATTTCTTTTGTGGCTTTCTCTTTTGTATTCATAAGCTGCTGCCTTTCTATTTGTCTTGCTCTGAAAATACGGAGTTTGAATGTATTTCGTTAAAAATAGACGAGTTCTTATCTGTTCCGATAGCTTTTAAAAAGATGTCATTTATTTCTGTCCTGTATTTGTCAGGAAACTTGATATTTTCTTGCATGCTTCCCGCATTTTTTTTATATACAAGGTATTTATCTTCTGACTTCTGCATTTCGTCAGTAATCTTAAGAAGTCGTGTTTTATCTTCCGGTTGTAGCAATGCTGGGTCGATAATTGGTAACGATTTTAGCAATGATGCTGTATATGTGATTCCGCCATCAAACAGCCTCCAATACCAATAACAGAAACTAGAATTTAAAAAACAGTACACGATTTTTGATGTGTCGCTATCGCTAAATGCTAAACGAATCTTTCCGGTCCTATTTAATTCTTTTACGGATGCAACAGTGTAATACCTACAAGTATTTGGAACATATAAATTGAATTCCCCATCAACGCTCAGCAAGGTCTTTAACTCAATGCTGTTTTTTGTCCATTTTTTGTAAATATTCTCAAAGATTGGTCCGCACTTGCAATATTTCGCATGTGTGCTGTCTATAATCTGATACGTAGTTCCGACAAATCTGTTTAAAATGTTTGTTTTTAGAAGCTTTTTTCGCTCTTCGTTTTTAAATCTGATAAGATTTGAACACCTATATCCAGATACGTTGCTACGATTTTCCGTTACTGTAATTGCGGCTCTGACGGAATTAGTTGAATTTGAATTGAAGACTCCGTGTTTCTTACCTGCGAAAATATTTCCAGGCACGTTATCAAAAGCAACAATAAATCCGTTATAGAGATTCATTTTTTTTCGTAACGGCAAGAACTTTTCACTGCCGAGAAAGCTGTAAGGCGTAATTACAACAGATGATTCGCTTTCATCTAGAATCTTCTCCATTATTGCTGCATAAAATTCTTTGCTCTTTCTCAATATTTCAGTTTCCTGCCAATTTTTGTCTATTTTTGAAATCTTAAAATATGGCGGGTTGCTGATGACTTTACAGCTTTCCGGTAACGATATGCTCTTATCAAGAAAATCACAAACAATACTATGTATTTGAGGTCCCAAGTCATTTCCATATTTCTTACATATAAGAGCCACACATATCTTTAAAGCCAATGCATCTTTGTCATATAAATACAGGTGACCTTTGGCTATCAAATCACGTGCTGCTGTGTAGCCTATTTTGTTTAAATATGATAAAATTAGATTTCCGGTTCCACAGCAAACGTCGCAAACATTTTCTCCTTTTAATCCATCAAACCAGTCAGACATTACATCTGCAACATCAAACGGTGTAAAGTACTTTCCGCTCTCTTTTTTTTCTTTTTTGTTGATATGAGCGAGTCCAATTTCGTACAATTCTCCTGCATTTTGAACTTCACTTAAACCGTTTTTTATGATGGAATCCCAAACATTTTCAAGCCCATCTTTATCTATTTCTTCTATGTATTTTTCTATCGTCATTTAACCTCTCCTTCGTCTATAGCTGTTATGCGTAAAATTTTCTAATAGCTATTTTTTTTGCGGATTTTTTTTCAGATTTAAAATGACGAATAGGAAAAAATATAAATTGTGCGATAAAAAAAGGCAGGTAAAAGGTCAAAAATAAGACAAAAAAAATAAGCCCGGCAAAGTAATTGCCGGGCTGTAAATATTGCATATATTTAGAATTCGGTATCTCCTGTTATATCGATATACCCTCACATGTAGTGAGGGAACAAGATGGCATCCGTGGAGTTCCAGTACTTCATCGATATACCTTCACATGTAGTGATGGAACATATCTGGCATAGGGATTTTTTCGGTTATGTACGATATACCCTCACATACAGTGAGGGAACGACGGCATCATTGAAGTATGAGCACTTCCTGGCGACACACCCTTACATACAGTGAGGAAACGAAACTTTTACAGTTCAAAACCATTGTTGTCCCGATATACCCTCACATACAGTGAGGGAACGCCTTACACCATTCCACGAAATAAAAGCAATGCGATATACCCTCACATACAGTGAGGAAACCCCGGGCAAACTTTTGAGGACTGCGAACAGGCCGATATACCCTCACTTGCAGTGAGGGAACTTCCCCATCGGATAAAATTTCTTTTTTAGTTTCGATATACCCTCACTTGCAGTGAGGGAACGTGATAATTTTGCACTGCCTGCGATTTTCGGATGATATACCCTCACTTGCAGTGAGGGAACGTTCTGCGCCTGAACCTCATCATATTCATTTCCGATATACCCTCACTTGCAGTGAGGGAACCTCTGTTTATGTTCGGGCTGTCGCTTGTAAATCGATATACCCTCACTTGCAGTGAGGGAACAAAAGCAAAGCAAGACACTATCTGCAGGTACTCGATATACCCTCACTTGCAGTGAGGGAACAGCCGGAAACCCGCATAAAATCAACGCGCGCGCGATATACCCTCACTTGCAGTGAGGGAACGGGAGCGGATGTACGGTAATTCCACGCAACGCCGATATACCCTCACTTGCAGTGAGGGAACGCAACTTGAAGCGGATGAGTGGGAACGTGAATAAGATATACCCTCACTTGCAGTGAGGGAACTCATATTGCTTCGTATAGTTTCCCCTCAAATCCGATATACCCTCACTTGCAGTGAGGGAACTGTTTCTTTTTATCTCTGCTATCCTTGCCGCCCGATATACCCTCACTTGCAGTGAGGGAACATTATAGGCTTGTACTACTTGGTCTTTAATCTCGATATACCCTCACTTGCAGTGAGGGAACGGTCTGAGATGGAAACGGCAAAAGCGGA